>NZ_JBEAFQ010000001.1:0-449204 GCF_040062275.1 Klebsiella sp. GW_Kp182
CTCAGGCCCTGATAGCCGCTTGATATAAACCGTCCAACATTATGGGGTCAGTTCACGCGGGGGCCGGTCTTTTCGAGGTGACGTTACTCTACGGGCTGCGGACGGGTAGGTCCGGCAGCGGCTTTGTGCGTGGCGCTATGACCGCCAGCAGAACCTTTACCGTCAAAATCAAAGTTCGGGCGAACCCACTCGCTTTGACGAGGCGCTTCAGGTACGTAGTCTGGCGCTGGGGCGCGGGTCATCGGCGCCGTGGCGTGACGATTGGCGACCTTAACGACCGGCGCAGCCGTGACAACAGGTTGAGTCGCAACGACCGGCTCCGCCGCTGGTGCAGGTTCAACCACCGGTTCGGAAACAACAGGCGCTTCCTCAACAACCACCGCAGTCTCTTCAACCGCAACAGGTTCAGCGACCGCAGCTTCCGGTTCGACAGCCTCTTGCGCAACGACGTCAACGGCTTCTGCGACAACTTCTTCGGCCACGGCTTCATCGGCTTCGGCAATCAGCTGCGGCTGTTCATCAACCGGGGCGGCGATAGCCTCCGGATGCGTGGTTTCTACGACCGGAACTTCAGGTTCGTTAATCACCGCCACAGGCTCGGTAGTAGCCACTGGCTCGACTGCGCTTTCTGCGGCGACAGCCGGGGCAATGACGTCAGAGACAGCCGGCTCAGCGGCAGCCACTGGTGCGACGACGGGCTCAGCCGCAGTGGTTGAGAACTCCTGAACCTGCACGTCTTCCTGCTGCTGGTCCTGAGGGCGAACGACCGGGTAGCGGATCCACACTTTACCAGACGCCATTTCCGGCGATGCGCAGGCTACGGTCAGCGGCATCGGGGATTGCGTCGGGTAACGCTCATCACGGTAGCGACGACGGCGCTGGCCGCTGACGCGCAGGTGACGAGGGGAACGACGTGAACGACGCGGCATACCGTTGGATTCGCGGGCTTCACCGTTCTCATCATGTTCCGCAGCGGTTTCAACAACCGCCGGCAGGTCGACTTTCGCCAGTTCAGTGCGCGGCGCTGCGGCTTCCGGCTGGACGACCGGCGCTTCGGCGACCTGAGGCGCGGCTACCGGCTCGACAACCTGTTCAGCGGCGGCGGATTCAATACGCACCTTCTGCGCCAGCTGGCGAGGTTTACGACGCGGCATCGTCTGCACGCGCTCTTCCTGCTCGCTCTCCTGAACAACCGGCTCTTCGCGGGTTTGCGCTTTGGCTTCCTGCTGAACCTGACGTTTATCATCGTTACGACGGCGATTACGTTCGCGGCGCGGCTGCTGCTCGTCGCGCGCTTTGCCTTTTTCGCTATCTTCGACCGTTGTCTGGCGGATTTCGCGCGGCTCAGCGTTCTGCTGCTGCTTCTCACGACGGTTGCGGCGGTTTTCTTCACGAGACTCGCGGCCTTCGCTGTTCTCGGCACGACTATCGCGGTTCTCGCGGCTATCGCGATTATCCCGGTTGTCGCGGCGGTCATTGCGATCGCGGCGGTTGTTGGAGCGCGGTTTACGACGATCCTGCTGACGCTCGGATTTCTCTTCCGCTTTTTTCTCAACCTGAACTTCTGCCGGTTTAGTCTCTTCCTCGCTGGAGAACATATTTTTCAGCGCGCTGAAGAAGCGGGCAACCAGGCCAGGCTGCGCCGGCGCTGCCGCTTTCGGTGCGGATGCGGCAGGCGCAACGGTAGCCGCGGCTCTGGCCGGCTCTTCCTGGGCCGGAGCCGGAGGCGCGTCAGGCATGACAAAAGCAGCCAGCGCCGGTTGTTCCGGGAGTTTACGCTCGGCCGGCTCTTCATCAGAAGGCATGGCCATCTCTTCTTCGTGCAGTTTCGGCAGCAGATAGCTCAGCGTGGAGGTCTCTTCGCCCTTACGCACGCGCAGAACAGAGTAGTGCGGTGTTTCCATCTGGTCGTTTGGCACGATAATAACGCGCACATCGGCCTGACGGGTTTCAATCGCGCTTACCGCGGCACGTTTTTCGTTCAGCAGGTAAGAGGCAATCGGCACCGGTACGATAGCGTGAACTTCTTTGGTGTTCTCTTTCAGCGCTTCTTCTTCGATCAAACGCAGAATAGAAAGCGACAGCGATTCGTTATCGCGCACGGTACCCGTTCCGCTACAGCGCGGGCAGACGTGATGGCTGGACTCCCCGAGCGACGGGCTCAGGCGCTGACGCGACATCTCCAGCAGTCCAAAGCGGGAAATATGGCTGATCTGGATGCGCGCTCTGTCCTGACGGACGGCTTCGCGCAGGCGGTTTTCTACCGCACGCTGGTGGCGAACCGGGGTCATATCGATGAAGTCGATAACGATCAGGCCGCCAAGGTCGCGCAGACGCAGCTGACGAGCGATTTCATCGGCTGCTTCAAGGTTGGTATTAAACGCCGTTTCTTCGATGTCGCCGCCGCGGGTGGCGCGTGCGGAGTTGATATCGATAGCGGTCAGCGCTTCGGTGCTGTCGATAACGATAGAACCGCCGGAAGGCAGACGCACTTCACGCTGGAAAGCGGACTCAATCTGCGATTCGATTTGATAGTGGCTGAACAGCGGGATTTCCCCGGTGTACAGTTTGATTTTGCTGCTGAAATCCGGACGACCCAGCGCCGCAATGTGCTGGCGAGCCAGCTCAAGCACCTTCGGGTTGTCGATAAGGATTTCGCCGATATCCTGACGCAGATAGTCGCGGAAAGCGCGCACGATGACGTTGCTTTCCTGATGGATCAGGAACGGAGCAGGGCGGCTGTCTGCGGCTTTCTGGATGGCTTCCCAGTGCTTCAGGCGGAAGCTTAAGTCCCACTGCAGCGCTTCGGCGGATTTGCCGACGCCAGCGGTGCGGACGATAAGTCCCATGCCGTCCGGCAGCTCAAGGCTGGCCAGCGCTTCTTTGAGTTCGGTGCGATCGTCACCCTCGATGCGGCGTGAAATACCGCCAGCGCGTGGGTTATTCGGCATCAGCACCAGATAGCTACCCGCCAGGCTGATAAAGGTGGTCAGCGCGGCGCCTTTATTGCCACGCTCTTCTTTATCGATCTGGACAATCACTTCCTGGCCTTCACGCAGCACGTCCTTGATGTTTGGACGACCGTGAGAATTGTAGTTGGCAGGGAAGTATTCGCGGGCAATTTCTTTGAGAGGGAGGAAACCATGACGCTCGGCACCATAATCAACAAATGCGGCTTCGAGGCTAGGTTCAATACGAGTGATTTTGCCTTTGTAGATGTTCGCTTTTTTCTGTTCGTGCCCGGGGCTTTCGATATCCAGGTCGTACAGGCGCTGCCCATCAACAAGGGCGACGCGCAACTCTTCCTGCTGAGTTGCGTTGATTAACATTCTTTTCATCGTAACTTACTCATTATTCTTACATTGACGACTAAGCTACGGGCAGAGTAACGCCTTACCGGGGAAAACCGATGGCCTCGTGTCTGTTTCACGTCGCCAACCTCACGGCTGTCGCGCGCTTAAGAGGCGCAGAGTGTCGGTCGCCTGTATTTCAAACGGAAACACAGCGCACTTATCAGGGGAACTGCCTGGGATGTATCACCAGAGAAGATTCCATTTATACCCATCGTTTTTCATGCAGCAGGCGTGGCGGCTTAACCTGCTCATCTTAATCATTTGATCCAGATGAGCGCCGGGATATCCCAGTGTGAACGCCTTCCTGCGACGTGAAATCCATAGAGCCTGTACCGGTAAGGACTGCAACCCGCAGCCCGCTAACTGTCTGAAAGATCAATACGTCTTACGCCATTGCTGCGTTGATGATCGGTCAGACAAAATTGATCATTCCGCTAATTTCTTGTTCTAACAAGTTTCAGCACGGAATACTGCATCATTATTCCATTGCTAAGCTCGTTATAGCAAGTTGACTTTCACCTTTTATCACCCGGTTACTCACAGTTTTTTCACCCGCGTATACAGATTGTTCTAATAACAAACAAAACGATGATGAAGCGTACTGTGAAATCCGGATGATGATAAATATAAGCATATAAAAATGAGTGGCGCTAATGCGTCGGGCTATTTAGAATCGCGCACCATGAAAACTGAGATCCCAAGCGTAAAAATGGTTGCCATTGCTGATGATGAAGCCGGGCAACGTATCGACAACTTTTTGCGTACGCAGCTGAAGGGCGTACCGAAGAGCATGATTTATCGCATCTTGCGTAAAGGCGAGGTGCGGGTTAACAAAAAGCGCGTGAAGCCGGAATATAAACTGGAAGCCGGCGACGAAGTGCGCATCCCGCCGGTTCGCGTCTCTGAGAAAGAAGAAGAGGCGGTCTCTCCACACCTACAAAAAGTGGCCGCGCTGGCCGATGTGATTTTATATGAAGACGATCATATCCTGGTGCTTAACAAGCCTTCCGGAACGGCGGTACACGGCGGCAGCGGATTGAGCTTTGGCGTAATTGAAGGTCTGCGCGCGCTGCGTCCGGAAGCGCGTTTCCTGGAGCTGGTGCATCGCCTGGATCGCGACACCTCCGGCGTGCTGCTGGTCGCCAAAAAGCGCTCCGCGCTGCGTTCCCTGCACGAGCAGCTGCGCGACAAAGGAATGCAGAAGGATTACCTGGCGCTGGTGCGCGGGCAGTGGCAGTCGCATACTAAAGTGGTGCAGGCACCGCTGCTGAAAAATATTCTGCAGAGTGGTGAGCGCATTGTGCGGGTTAACCAGGAGGGGAAACCGTCGGAGACGCGCTTTAAAGTTGAAGAGCGTTATACCCATGCGACGCTGGTGCGCTGCAGCCCGGTGACCGGTCGTACGCATCAAATCCGCGTGCATACGCAATACGCCGGCCACCCTATTGCTTTTGACGACCGCTACGGCGACCGTGAATTTGATAAGCAGCTGGCGGGCACCGGCCTTAACCGGCTGTTTCTGCATGCGGCGGCGCTGAAGTTTACCCATCCGGGTAGCGGGGAGATTATGCGCATTGAAGCCCCCTTAGATAATCAGCTTAAGCGCTGCCTGCAGGTCTTGCGTAACGCGAAATAACCGCGCTCAGGCTCAGGGTTTGAGCCACCTGGCAAGCCAGGGGAAAACTTCTTCCTGCTGTTGTTGATTAAAAACGTGGCCCACTTCCGGCCACGTTTTTGTTTCCAGCTTATCCTGCGCGTTTTGCGACGCCCACACTTTATGTACTTTTGCGAAGGCCTCGTTAACGGCTTCCGCCGGGAAGAGCTTATCTTGTCCGCCGCTGTAAATAAGCATCGGTTTTGGCGCGGCAATGCTGGCGATATCGGGAATATCGAGGCGTCCGGATAAGCCAGGGTGAAGCATATAAAACGCCGACTGGCCGCGCAAAACGTTGTTGCCAGGCTGCATCAGGCCGTTCCAGGTTCCAAACCAGGATATAACCGCAGTCGCGGCGACTTTGTCAGACAGGGCTGCCAGCTGCCAGGCGCGAAAACCGCCCATTGAGAAACCCACGACCCCAATGCGTTGACTATCAACCGTTTTTAAAGTGCTGAGGAAATCGACGGTACGCAGATCTTCATAGGCGACTTCACCAGCCAGCGAGCGCCCCAGGTTAAAGTAGTTGCTGGCGAGGGCCTGCTGCTGCTCGTAGACCATCGGCCCTCGGTCCCCCCAACCCGGGCTATCAATGGCGATGACGACATAGCCGCGCTGCGCCAGTTCATCGCCGATAAACCGACCGCTGAAAAATTTATCCGCCCACGCCTCAGCGCTGGCCAGCCGTGCAGCGTCGTTCCACGGACGGATTAGCTTCTCCTTACCGATATCAAACTTTGAGCCATGGTCGTGCAGCAGAACAATTGCCGGGTGAGGGCCGGGGGAATTTGGCGTCAACATCAGCGCGGCAATCCTGTTATCGTCGGTTACGTTGAAGGCCAGCTTCTCGGCGGTATACGCGCCTCGATTTTCTCTCATCAGCGTTTGCGGCGCGAAGGGGAGTGTCGACGCCGGGGTTAGCAGAGACTGCCGAAGCAGCGTACGGGCCTGCTGTCGCCATTGCTCAAAATCACGGTAGTGGCCAGAGAGCCACGAGTCCGGGTAGGTCATCTGCGCTTTCAACTGCTGCCAGGAGGCGGGGAGATTGCCCTCTACGATGCCCTGGCGCTGCCAGTCATGGGCATTAACGCCGGCGGCGGCCAGCAGGGTGAGGGTCAAAAGCGTAGCGCGGGTTGGCATAGTGGCTCCATTTAAAAATAAAACAACGTTTCATAATGGATTCTAATGGCGCGGGTAAAATAAACTGTGACAGGCGATGCATTAATTAAGTTGGGGTAAACCTGCTCTGCTCCGTTGGGCAGCGGGTAAAACGCGTTGTAAAGTGGCGGCACGCGGCCTCAGGAAGAGACCGCGTGGGATCGGGAGGCCTTTATCATGTTTACGTGAGCAGGGGATTCAACGCTTCCCGGCGCAGCATCTGGCACAGGGCAATGAGCGGCAAACCGACCAGCGCGTTGGGATCGCGCCCCTCAAGCCGTTCGAATAGCGTGATGCCTAAACCTTCGCTTTTAAAGCTTCCGGCGCACTGCAGCGGGTTTTCCTTGCGGATATAGCTCTCAATTTCCTGGTCGCTTAAACGGCGGAAATGAACGTCGAAAGGTTCGCATTCCGTTTGTAGATGACCGTTGGCGGAATTGTACAGCGCCAGGCCGGTATAGAACGTGACGATGGTGCCGCTGGCCTTTCTCAGCTGGCGATGGGCGTTTTCTTCCGTATGCGGTTTGCCGGTAATTTCACCGTCCAGGACACAAACCTGATCGGAGCCTATAATGAGGTGCTGTGGGTAGCGTGCGGCAAGGGCCTGCGCCTTTGCCTGCGCCAGACGCATCACCAGCTGGCGGGCAGGTTCGCCGGGCAGCGGGGTTTCATCAACGTTCGGCGCAGCGCATTCAAAAGGCACCGACAGTTTTTCCAGCAGCATTCGCCGCCACGGCGAGGTTGACGCGAGGATTAGTTCAGACATATTTTTTCATCCACATATAGCGCTTCGCAGAGCATCATTTTAAACTATGCGCCGCAATGTGTGCGAATAAATGGCAAAAGGCAACCTGAGGCTGCCTTTTTCTTTGACTCTATGACGTTACAAAGTTAATATGCGCGCCCTATGCAAAAGGTAAAATTACCCCTGACTCTCGATCCGGTTCGCACGGCTCAAAAACGCTTAGATTACCAAGGTATCTATACCCGTGATCAGGCTGTGCGTGTCGCTGATTCTGTTGTCAGCGTGGACAGCGATGTGGAATGCAGCATGTCGTTCGCTATCGATAACCAGCGTCTTGCCGTTTTAAGCGGCGATGCGACGGTGTCGGTAACCCTCGAATGTCAGCGTTGCGGGAAACCGTTCCCCCATCATGTTCACACAACGTATTGTTTCAGCCCCGTCAGAAATGACGAACAGGCCGAAGCACTGCCGGAAGCGTATGAGCCGATTGAGGTTAACGAATTCGGTGAAATCGATCTGCTGGCGCTGGTTGAAGATGAAATCATCCTCGCCTTGCCCGTAGTTCCGGTGCATGATTCTGAACACTGTGAAGTGTCCGACGCGGACATGGTCTTTGGTGAACTGCCTGAAGAGGCACAAAAACCAAATCCATTTGCCGTATTAGCCAGCTTAAAGCATAAGTAATTGAGGAGTAAGGTCCATGGCCGTACAACAGAATAAACCAACCCGTTCCAAACGTGGCATGCGTCGTTCCCATGACGCGCTGACCGCAGTCACCAGCCTGTCTGTAGACAAAGCTTCTGGTGAAAAACACCTGCGTCACCACATCACTGCCGACGGTTTCTACCGCGGTCGCAAGGTTATCGCTAAGTAATCACGCATTACTCCATGGATTTCGCGTTGCAAGAAGACGCAAGCGAGAGAAGCACCAGGAGCATAGCTCACTATGTGACTGGTGTGAACGAGCGTAGTCAACGCACTTGCCGCGTGAAAGACGAAGAGTAAAAGCGTGATGAAGCTTAGTGAGGATCTCCCCGGGTAACTGGGGAATAACCGAACCGAGCAGCGACGATACCTTGACACGTCTAACCCTGGCGTTAGATGTCATGGGCGGGGATTTTGGCCCTTCCGTGACAGTGCCTGCAGCATTGCAGGCACTGAACTCTAATTCACAACTCACACTTCTTTTAGTCGGCGATCCCGACACTATCGCGCCATTACTTGCCAAAGCTGATTTTGAACAACGTTCACGTCTGCAGGTTATCCCTGCGCAGTCAGTTATTGCCAGTGATGCTCGACCCGCGCAAGCGATTCGCGCCAGTCGCGGTAGCTCAATGCGCATTGCGCTTGAGTTAGTGAAAGAAGGGCGGGCGGAGGCCTGCGTCAGTGCGGGTAATACCGGAGCGCTGATGGGGCTGGCGAAGCTGCTGCTTAAGCCCATTGAGGGGATTGAGCGCCCTGCGCTGGTTACTATGTTGCCGCATCAGCTGAAGGGCAAAACGGTGGTGCTGGATTTAGGCGCTAACGTGGATTGCGATAGCACAATGCTGGTGCAGTTTGCCATCATGGGGGCGGTTCTTGCCGAAGAAGCGATCGGTATTAAGGATCCCCGCGTTGCGCTTCTGAATATCGGCGAAGAAGAGATGAAAGGTCTCAGCAGCATTCGCGACGCGGCGGCGGTTTTGAAGACCCTGCCAACCCTCAACTATATTGGGTATCTGGAAGCCAACGAATTGTTGACGGGCAAGACGGATGTTTTGGTTTGTGATGGATTCACGGGCAACGTCACATTAAAAACGATGGAAGGTGTTGTCAGAATGTTCCTTTCACTGTTGAAATCACAGGGAGAGGGGAAAAAAAGGTCGTGGTGGCTGCTTTTATTAAAGCGTTGGTTACAAAAAAGCCTGTCGAGGCGATTCAGTCACCTCAACCCCGACCAGTATAATGGTGCCTGTCTGTTAGGATTACGCGGTTCCGTGATTAAAAGTCATGGGGCTGCCAATCAGCGCGCTTTTTGCGTCGCGATAGAGCAGGCAGTGCAGGCTGTGCAGCGGCAGGTTCCTCAGCGAATTGCCGCTCGCCTGGAATCTTTATACCCTGCAGGTTTCGAATTGCCTGAAGGCGGCAGAAGCGGAAATTCCAGGCCTCAAACCCGGATGACCGGCAACGACTGACGCCTCGCAGTTTGAGTTAACCCGGTATATTACCCAAGAGTGACTGAGCGTACATGTATACGAAGATTATTGGTACCGGCAGCTATCTGCCTGAGCACGTGCGTACGAACGCTGAACTGGAAAATATGGTCGATACGTCTGACGAGTGGATTGTTACTCGTACCGGTATCCGCGAGCGTCGTATTGCCGCACCGAATGAAACAGTTGCTACGATGGGCCTTGAAGCCGCTAAGAATGCGCTGGACATGGCGGGCGTCAAGCCGGAGCAAATTGGTCTGATTATTGTTGCGACCACCTCCGGTACCCATGCGTTTCCTAGCTCGGCTTGCCAGATTCAATCAATGTTGGGTATTAAAGGCTGCCCGGCGTTTGACGTCGCTGCGGCCTGCGCGGGGTTCACCTACGCGCTCAGCGTTGCCGATCAATACGTGAAAAACGGTGCGGTGGATTACGCGCTGGTGATCGGCGCTGACGTGCTGGCGCGCACCTGCGATCCTGCCGATCGCGGAACCATTATTATTTTTGGCGATGGCGCCGGTGCCGTGGTGCTGGGCGCTTCTGAAGAGCCGGGCATCATCTCCACCCATCTGCACGCGGATGGCAGTTACGGCGAGCTGCTGACGCTGCCGAACGCCGATCGCGTCGAACCGGAAAACCCCATCTATCTGACGATGGCGGGTAATGAAGTCTTTAAGGTGGCGGTAACCGAGCTGGCGCACATCGTGGACGAGACTTTAGCTGCGAACAACCTCGAGCGCTCTGCGCTTGACTGGCTGGTGCCGCATCAGGCCAACCTGCGTATTATCAGCGCCACGGCGAAGAAGCTGGGCATGTCGATGGACAACGTGGTCGTCACGCTCGACAGACACGGCAATACGTCGGCGGCATCTGTTCCCTGTGCGCTGGATGAAGCCGTTCGCGATGGCCGCATTCAACGTGGTCAGCTTATTCTGCTGGAAGCCTTCGGTGGTGGTTTCACCTGGGGTTCCGCGCTGGTTCGTTTTTAGGATAAGGATTTAAACATGACGCAATTTGCTTTTGTGTTCCCGGGACAGGGCTCTCAGAGTGTCGGGATGCTGTCAGACATGGCGGCCGCTTACCCGGTCATTGAAGAGACGTTCCGTGAAGCCTCTGCGGCGTTGGGTTACGATCTGTGGGCGCTTGCACAGCAGGGCCCGGCGGAAGAGTTGAACAAAACCTGGCAGACGCAGCCGGCTCTGCTGACCGCCTCCGTAGCGCTGTATCGCGTCTGGCAGCAGCAGGGCGGTAAAGCGCCCGCTTTGCTGGCGGGCCACAGCCTCGGCGAATACTCTGCGCTGGTATGCGCAGGCGTTATTGATTTTGCTGATGCCGTCCGCCTGGTTGAGATGCGCGGCAGGTTTATGCAGGAAGCGGTACCGGAAGGTACCGGTGCGATGTCCGCGATCATCGGGCTTGACGACGCTGCGATTGCCAAAGCCTGCGAAGAATCTGCTGAAGGGCAGGTGGTTTCTCCGGTAAACTTTAACTCGCCAGGACAGGTGGTTATTGCGGGTAACAAAGAGGCCGTAGAGCGCGCGGGAGCCGCCTGTAAGGCTGCGGGTGCGAAACGTGCCCTGCCGCTGCCGGTCAGCGTACCGTCCCACTGCGCGCTGATGAAGCCGGCGGCGGAAAAACTGGCGGTTGAGCTGCAGAAAATCACCTTTAACGCGCCGACGATTGCGGTGGTAAACAACGTCGACGTGAAAAGTGAAACGGCGCCTGATGCTATCCGTGATGCCCTGGTTCGCCAGCTGTATAGTCCGGTTCAGTGGACCAAAACCGTTGAATTTATGGCATCACAGGGCGTAGAGCATCTGTATGAAGTTGGTCCGGGTAAAGTCCTCACCGGTCTGACTAAACGTATTGTTGACACCCTGACCGCTTCCGCGCTTAACGAGCCGGCGGCGATGTCTGCGGCGCTTGAGCAATAAAAGAGGAAAACCATGAGTTTTGAAGGAAAAATCGCGCTGGTTACCGGTGCAAGTCGCGGGATTGGCCGCGCAATCGCTGAAACGCTCGTTGCCCGTGGCGCGAAAGTTATCGGTACTGCGACCAGCGAGAGCGGCGCGCAGGCGATCAGCGATTATTTAGGTGCTAACGGTAAAGGTCTGCTGCTGAATGTGACCGATCCTGCATCTATCGAATCTGTTCTGGGAAATATTCGCGCAGAATTTGGTGAAGTTGATATCCTGGTGAACAATGCCGGGATTACTCGTGATAACCTGTTAATGCGCATGAAAGATGATGAGTGGAACGATATTATCGAAACCAACCTGTCATCTGTTTTCCGTCTGTCAAAAGCGGTAATGCGCGCTATGATGAAAAAGCGTCATGGACGTATTATCACTATCGGTTCTGTGGTTGGTACCATGGGAAATGCGGGTCAGGCCAACTACGCTGCGGCGAAAGCGGGTCTGATTGGCTTCAGTAAATCACTGGCTCGCGAAGTTGCGTCCCGCGGTATTACTGTAAACGTTGTTGCTCCGGGCTTTATTGAAACGGACATGACGCGTGCGCTGACCGATGAGCAGCGTGCGGGTACGCTGGCGGCAGTTCCTGCGGGGCGCTTAGGCTCTCCAAATGAAATCGCCAGCGCGGTGGCATTTTTAGCCTCTGACGAAGCGAGTTACATCACCGGTGAAACTCTGCACGTCAACGGCGGAATGTATATGGTCTGACCGAGATTTGTGCAAAACGCTCAGGAACCGCGCAGTCTGTGCGGTTCACCGTAATGTTTTGTACAAAATGATTTGCGTTATGAGGGCAAACAGCCGCAAAATAGCGTAAAATCGTGGTAAGACCTGCCGGGATTTAGTTGCAAATTTTTCAACATTTTATACACTACGAAAACCATCGCGAAAGCGAGTTTTGATAGGAAATTTAAGAGTATGAGCACTATCGAAGAACGCGTTAAGAAAATTATCGGCGAACAGCTGGGCGTTAAGCAGGAAGAAGTTACCAACAATGCTTCCTTCGTTGAAGACCTGGGCGCTGATTCTCTTGACACCGTTGAGCTGGTAATGGCTCTGGAAGAAGAGTTTGATACTGAGATTCCGGACGAAGAAGCTGAGAAAATCACTACTGTTCAGGCTGCCATTGATTACATCAACGGCCACCAGGCGTAAGTGAACATCTCCAGGCGGTCATTCGACCGCCTGAGTTTTATCTATATTTTGTCCCACAAGAATCTATTTTCCCTCCCTGGAGGACAACCGTGTCTAAGCGTCGTGTAGTTGTGACCGGACTGGGCATGTTGTCTCCTGTCGGCAATACCGTAGAGTCTACCTGGAAAGCTCTCCTTGCCGGTCAGAGTGGCATCAGCCTGATCGACCATTTCGATACTAGCGCCTATGCAACGAAATTTGCTGGCTTAGTAAAGGATTTTAACTGTGATGACTTCATCTCGCGCAAAGAACAGCGCAAGATGGACGCCTTCATTCAATATGGAATTGTCGCTGGCATTCAGGCCATGCAGGATTCTGGCCTTGAAGTGACGGAAGAGAATGCTACCCGCATCGGTGCCGCTATTGGTTCCGGTATTGGCGGGCTTGGCCTGATCGAAGAAAACCACAGTTCGCTGGTAAAAGGCGGACCGCGTAAGATCAGCCCGTTCTTTGTTCCTTCCACAATCGTTAACATGGTGGCCGGGCATCTGACCATCATGTTTGGTCTGCGTGGACCAAGCATTTCCATCGCAACCGCCTGCACGTCTGGCGTACACAACATTGGTCACGCCGCGCGCGTTATCGCCTATGGCGATGCTGACGCAATGGTCGCCGGTGGTGCGGAAAAAGCCAGTACCCCGCTGGGCGTAGGCGGCTTTGGTGCAGCGCGCGCGCTGTCCACGCGCAATGACAACCCGCAGGCGGCAAGCCGTCCATGGGATAAAGAGCGTGACGGTTTCGTGCTCGGCGACGGCGCCGGCATGGTCGTGCTGGAAGAGTATGAGCACGCGAAAAAACGCGGCGCGAAAATCTATGCGGAAATCGTCGGCTTTGGTATGAGCAGCGATGCCTACCATATGACTTCGCCACCGGAAGATGGTGCTGGAGCCGCGCTGGCGATGGTGAACGCCATTCGTGATGCTGGCATTGAAGCTAGCCAGATTGGCTACGTCAACGCCCACGGCACCTCTACGCCGGCAGGCGATAAAGCAGAAGCGCAGGCGGTGAAATCCGTCTTCGGTGACGCTGCCAGCCGCGTCATGGTCAGCTCGACTAAGTCAATGACCGGCCACCTGTTGGGCGCCGCGGGCGCAGTAGAGTCTATCTACTCCATCCTCGCGCTGCGCGATCGGGCGGTTCCGCCAACCATCAACCTGGATAACCCGGATGACGGTTGCGATCTGGACTTCATTCCGCACGAAGCGCGTCAGGTTAGCGATCTGGAGTATACCCTGTGTAACTCCTTCGGCTTCGGCGGCACTAACGGCTCGCTAATCTTTAAAAGGGTGTGATGCGCGCCTGACGCCACGTCTTTGCTGACGTCAATGCTCATCGAAAAACTGGCCCGCTCGTCGGGCCTTTTTTTATTCAGTTTTCTCCGCTTGTTCAATGTATCTCCTCCTGCGAAACTAACCGGCCAGCGATAAGGAGACTTTTATGTATTTGATAAATGGCGCTGAAAGTGAAACGCTTGCGGTGAACGATCGCAGCGTTCAGTTCGGCGATGGCTGCTTTACCACGGCGCGCATCGTCAGAGGCCGGGTTCAGCTGCTGTCAGCCCATCTGGCCCGCCTGCAGAAGGCCTGTGAACAGCTCTTTATCCCCTACGACGACTGGGCGCTATTAGCGCAGGAGATGGCGCATCTGGCACAGCCCCATCAGGATGGCGTGCTGAAGGTCATCATCACGCGCGGGGCGGGGGGGCGCGGATACAGCGCTGCCGGCTGCGTGAATCCCGTGAGAATCCTCAGCGTATCGCCCTGGCCGGAGCACTATCTTCGCTGGCGCGAGGAGGGGATCTCCGTGACGTTGAGCCCTGTCAGGCTGGGACGCAATCCCTCGCTCGCCGGCCTCAAACACCTTAATCGGCTGGAGCAGGTGCTGATTCGTTCTCATCTTGAGCAGACGGACGCCGATGAAGCGCTGGTCCTTGACAGCGACGGGTGGCTTACGGAATGCTGTGCCGCGAACTTATTCTGGCGTAAAGGATCCGACGTCTTTACCCCGCGCCTCGATCAGGCGGGGGTCAACGGTATTATGCGCCAGTACATTCTCGCTAAGCTGGCACCATCGCCGTTTCGCGTTGTCGAAGCCACCATGCGCCCCGAGGCGTTACGCGAAGCCGACGAGGTCCTTGTCTGTAACGCATTAATGCCGCTGGTGCCTGTTCGCCGCTGGAACGATAAACGTTGGTCCACGCGCGAGCTTTATCATTTTTTAGCCCCCTTGTGTGAGCTGTCTGATTAGCCATGAAGAAAATGTTACGTTTCATTCTGCTGTTGGTGGTGGTGCTGGGCATCGCCGCGGGCATCGGTATGTGGAAAGTTCGCCAGCTGGCGGACAGTAAGTTACTGATTAAAGAAGAGACCATCTTTACCCTTGAGGCCGGAACGGGGCGCCTGGCGCTTGGGCAACAGCTGTATAGCGATAAAGTCATTAACCGCCCTCGGGTGTTCCAGTGGTTGCTGCGCATCAAGCCTGAGCTGTCCCACTTTAAAGCCGGGACCTATCGCTTCACGCCTGATATGACGGTACGCCAGATGCTGCAGCTGCTCGCCAGCGGTAAAGAGGCGCAGTTTCCGCTGCGCTTCGTTGAAGGTATGCGGGTGAGTGACTACCTGCGTCAGCTGCGCGATGCGCCTTACGTCAAGCATACGCTGGCGGATGACAGCTATGAAACCGTGGCGAAGGCCCTTGAACTGGAACATCCCGATTGGGTTGAAGGCTGGTTCTGGCCGGATACCTGGATGTATACCGCCAATACCAGCGATGTGGCGATCCTTAAGCGCGCGCATCAGAAGATGGTTGCCGCGGTCGATAAAACCTGGGAAGGGCGGATGGAGAATCTGCCGTATCATGATAAGAATCAGCTGCTGACGATGGCCTCTATCATTGAAAAAGAGACGGCGCTGCCGGAAGAGCGCGACCGCGTCGCATCGGTATTTATTAATCGTTTACGTATCGGCATGCGTCTGCAAACCGATCCCACCGTGATTTACGGGATGGGGGAGAGTTATAATGGCAAATTGACGCGTAAAGACCTGGAAACGCCGACCGCTTACAATACCTATGCCATTAACGGTATGCCGCCCGGACCCATTGCCGCACCGGGCGAGGCCTCGCTGAACGCCGCCGCGCATCCGGCGAAAACGCCGTATCTTTATTTTGTCGCGGACGGTAAGGGCGGGCATACGTTTAACACCAACCTGGCCAGCCATAACCGCTCGGTTCAGGATTATTTGAAAGTACTTAAGGAAAAAAATGCGCAGTAACTATATCGTCATCGAGGGCCTGGAGGGCGCAGGGAAAACCACCGCGCGTGAATGTGTGGTAGAGACGCTAAAACAGCTGGGCGTTAGCGATATGGTGTTTACCCGCGAACCGGGCGGCACCATTCTGGCCGAGAAGCTGCGCAGCCTGGTGCTGGATATTCAGTCCACCGGCGATGAAGTGATTAATGATAAAGCGGAAGTGCTGATGTTTTACGCGGCGCGCGTACAGCTGGTAGAGACGGTGATTAAACCCGCTCTGGCGCGCGGTCAATGGGTCATTGGCGATCGTCACGATCTCTCTACCCAGGCCTATCAGGGCGGCGGTCGCGGTATCGACCAGACGATGCTGGCGACCCTGCGTGACGCGGTACTGGGAGACTTTCGTCCCCATCTGACGCTTTATCTTGATGTGACTCCGGAGGTGGGCCTGAAGCGCGCCCGCGCCCGCGGCGAACTTGACCGAATTGAGCAGGAGTCGCTGGATTTCTTTAATCGAACTCGCGCGCGCTACCTTGAACTGGCGGCGCAGGATCCCACCATCCGCACCGTTGACGCCACCCAGCCGCTGGAGGCCGTCGAGCGCGACATCCGTGCGGTGGTGAATCGGTGGGTTGCGGAGCAACTCCCATGAAATGGTATCCGTGGTTACGCCCGCCCTTTGAACAGCTGGTTGCCAGCTATCAGGCGGGACGGGGCCACCATGCGCTGATGGTCCAGGCGCTGCCGGGCATGGGGAGCGATGCGCTGATTTACGCGCTTTGTCGCTTTCTGATGTGCCGCCAGCCGGAAGGGCATAAAAGCTGCGGTCATTGCCACAGCTGTCAGCTGATGCAGGCCGGTACCCATCCTGATTATTATGCGTTGGCCCCGGAAAAGGGGAAGAGCTCGCTCGGGATCGATGCCGTGCGCGAAGTGAGCGAAAAGCTTTATGAGCACGCCCGGCTTGGCGGCGCGAAGGTGGTGTGGATAGGCGATGCCGCTATGCTGACGGATGCGGCGGCAAACGCGCTGCTGAAAACGCTGGAGGAGCCGCCGGAGAATACCTGGTTCTTCCTGGCCTGTCAGGAGCCAGCGCGCCTGCTGGCAACGCTGCGCAGCCGCTGTCGTTTGTATCACCTTGCTCCGCCTACAGAACGCTACGCGCTGGCGTGGTTAGAGCGTGAAGTGACGATGTCACAAGACGCGCTGCTCGCGGCGCTGCGGCTGAGCGCCAACGCGCCAGCGGCAGCGCTGGATCTGCTGCAGGATACTCACTGGGCACCGCGCCAGCAGCTTTGTCAGATCCTGGGTAATATTTTAACTCACGGCGACTGGCTGACGCTGTTGCCGATTTTGAACCATGAACAGGCCGCGATTCGCCTGCACTGGCTGGCATCGCTGCTGGTCGATGCGCAAAAAAGGCAGCAGGGGATTACGCTTATCAGCAATCCGGACGCCTGGCCACTGGTCAATCAGCTGGCCGCTGCGCTGCCGGCGGCGCGCCTGCAGGCGATTGCGCGTGACGTCAGCGCCTGCCGCGAACAGCTGTTGAGCGTTGTCGGCATTAATCGCGAACTGCTGCTAACCGAGCGCCTTCTGCGCTGGGAACATTACCTGCAACCCGGGGCGGTTCTTCCCGTATCCCACCTCTGAGAGAGACATCATGTTTTTAGTCGACTCCCATTGCCATCTCGATGGCCTGGATTATCAAACGCTGCATAAAGATGTGGACGATGTACTGGCAAAGGCTTCCGCGCGCGATGTGAAATTTTGCCTGGCGGTGGCGACGACGCTGCCGGGATACCGCGGTATGCGCGAGCTGGTGGGGCAGCGTCACGACGTCGTTTTTTCCTGCGGCGTCCATCCGTTAAACCAGGATGAAGAGTATGACGTTGAAGAGCTGCGCAAACTCGCAGCAGAGAACGGCGTCGTCGCGATGGGCGAGACCGGGCTCGATTATTTCTACACGCCGGAAACAAAAGCGCGTCAGCAGGCGTCGTTTCGCGATCATATCCGTATAGGCCGGGAGCTGAATAAGCCGGTTATTGTTCACACCCGCGATGCCCGCGCCGATACGCTGGAAATTTTACGCGAAGAAAAAGTGACGGATTGCGGTGGCGTACTACACTGTTTCACTGAGGATAGGGAGACAGCGGGTAAGCTGCTGGATATGGGGTTCTATATCTCGTTTTCCGGCATTGTGACGTTCCGTAATGCGGAGCAGCTTCGCGATGCTGCGCGCTATGTACCTCTCGATCGCCTGCTGGTGGAGACCGATTCGCCGTATCTGGCGCCGGTACCGCATCGCGGCAAAGAGAACCAGCCGGCGATGGTCAGGGACGTCGCCGAGTATATGGCGGTCCTCAAGGGCGTATCGCTGGAGCAGCTGGCACAACAGACGACTGAAAATTTCGCGACGCTTTTTCATATTGACCCCTCCCGGCTGCAACCTCTCTGATATTGCTTATTATTTTAAGGCTCGTAATTAATAGCTAAAGCGAGTAAAGTTCACCGCCACAAATGGGGCGGTGAAGGTTTTTTGGCAACATTCAGACACGAGTTATGTAAATCAATGTCAGTTTTTAATGGGTGTCTGATTGAAACGTGATAGCCGTCAAACAATCATCCCGGTAATTATTTTACTCTGTGTAATAAATAAAGGGCGCTTAGATGTCCTGTCCACGGCGCGGTTCTCCCCCCGGGCCAATGCGTGAAAACGTAAAAAAGCACCAAATACTCAGGAGCACTCTCAATTATGTTTAAGAATGCATTTGCTAACCTGCAGAAGGTCGGTAAATCGCTGATGCTGCCGGTATCCGTACTGCCTATCGCAGGTATCCTGCTGGGCGTCGGTTCCGCAAACTTCAGCTGGCTGCCAGCCGTAGTTTCCCACGTCATGGCGGAAGCGGGCGGTTCGGTCTTCGCTAACATGCCGCTGATTTTTGCTATCGGTGTCGCACTTGGCTTCACCAATAACGACGGCGTATCCGCTCTGGCATCGGTCGTCGCTTACGGCATCATGGTGAAAACCATGGCCGTGGTTGCACCTCTGGTTCTGCATTTACCTGCTGAAGAGATTGCGGCTAAACACCTGGCGGATACCGGCGTCCTCGGCGGTATCATCTCCGGTGCCATCGCAGCCTACATGTTCAACCGCTTCTATCGCATTAAGCTGCCTGAGTATCTGGGCTTCTTTGCGGGCAAGCGTTTTGTGCCAATTATCTCCGGCCTGGCAGCGATCTTCACTGGCGTGATCCTGTCCTTTATCTGGCCACCGATCGGTACCGCAATCCAGACTTTCTCCCAGTGGGCCGCTTACCAGAACCCGGTTGTCGCGTTCGGTATCTACGGCTTCATTGAGCGCTGCCTGGTGCCGTTTGGTCTGCACCACATCTGGAACGTTCCTTTCCAGATGCAGATTGGTGAATACACCAACGCAGCAGGTCAGGTCTTCCACGGTGATATTCCGCGCTATATGGCAGGCGACCCGACTGCGGGCAAACTGTCCGGCGGCTTCCTGTTCAAAATGTACGGTCTGCCGGCCGCCGCTATCGCTATCTGGCACTCTGCCAAACCAGAAAACCGCGCGAAAGTGGGCGGTATCATGATCTCCGCAGCGCTGACCTCGTTCCTGACCGGTATTACCGAGCCGATCGAGTTCTCGTTCATGTTCGTTGCGCCGATCCTGTACATCATCCACGCGATTCTGGCAGGTCTGGCCTTCCCGATCTGTATCCTGCTGGGTATGCGTGACGGTACGTCGTTCTCTCACGGTCTGATCGACTTCATCGTTCTGTCTGGCAACAGCAGCAAGCTGTGGCTGTTCCCGATCGTCGGTATCTGCTACGCGATTGTTTACTACGTGGTGTTCCGCGTGCTGATCAAAGCGCTGGATCTGAAAACCCCGGGTCGTGAAGACGCCACCGAAGACAGCAAAGCTGGCGCGACCAGCGAAATGGCTCCGGCTCTGATTGCCGCGTTCGGCGGTAAAGAGAACATTACTAACCTCGACGCATGTATCACTCGTCTGCGCGTGAGCGTGGCGGATGTGGCGAAAGTTGATCAGGCTGGCCTGAAAAAACTGGGTGCCGCAGGCGTGGTTGTTGCAGGTTCAGGCGTTCAGGCTATTTTCGGTACCAAATCCGATAACCTGAAAACTGAAATGGATGAATACATCCGCAACAGCTAAGTTGTGATATGGGGAGACTAAGGCAGCCTACGGGCTGCCTTTTTTAATGGCCGCAGGCGTTAAAAGCGCGCCCGCGGCTTTTGTCACGTTAAGCAGAGATCAGAACTGATAGCTGGCCGTAATGCTGACGTTGCGCGGTTCGCCGTAGACGATGGAACCATCGACGTTGGTGTCGTAGGTTTTGTCGAACAGGTTATTGACGTTACCCTGCACAGCAAAATTTTTAGTGACCTGGTAGCGAGTGAACACATCCACCAGCGCGTAGCTGCCTTGTTCCGCACGGAACGTCCCGTACGGCGTCGCGGTATCTTTATACACCCGGTTCTGCCAGTTAACGCCGCCGCCGACGGTCAGTTCAGGCATTACCGGCAGACGGTAGCGGGTGAACAGCTTGACGCTGGTACGCGGCAGGTTGGGATTCACCGCATTGCCTTCATTGTCTTCAGCGACAAAACGCGTCGCCCCAAAGGTCATCTGCCAGTTATCGGTAACCGCCCCGTTGATTTCGAACTCCACCCCTTTGCTTACGGTACCGTCGACGGTTTTATAGGCTGCTTCGCCATTGCTGCCGGGGATTTGCCCGCCGGTCGCCTGGCCGAGGTTATCCTGCTCGATGCGGAATAGGGCGAGCGTCGTCGTTAACCGGCTGTCCATCCAGTCCGACTTCAGGCCCACTTCATAGTTGTTTCCGGTAACCGGGGTCAGGTATTTTCCGGAACTATCGCGCTTATTCTGCGGCTGGAAGACCGAGGTATAGCTGGTGTAGGCCGACCAGCTGTCGTTGATGTCGTAAACCAGCCCGGCGTACGGGGTGGTATGGTTTTTCTCCATCGTGTAGGTTAGCGTCTCGATGCTCCAGTTGTTATAGCGGACGCCAAGAATCAGATGCAGCGGGTCAAGCAGGGAAAAACGCGTCGCCGCATACAGCGACTTCATTCGCGTGGTATCGTCCTGCGCCAGGCTCTGCGGGCCCCAGCTGGTTTCCGGGAATGTCGCGCTATTGAAGCTATAGAAGCTGCCAACCTCATCGGGAAAGACGTTTGCCCACGAACTGAAATAGCGGTTGTTTTGTTTACTGTAGCTGGTGCCGATCATCAGGTTGTGCTGGCGACCAAACAGGTCGTAGCCGCCGTCGGCGAACAGGTCAACGGCGTCGACTTTACGTTTGCCGCTATTCCAGCCGGTACCGCCGACGTAATCATAGCCCGGGCCGTAGCTGCTATAGGGGCCCACCAGCATTCCGGTCGCTTTGTTGACATACGCGTCCACGTACATCATCTTGCTGTCGAACGTGATCTCAGAATGGGTGGCATTCATCGTTGCCTGCCAGGTATCGGCAAAGCGCTGTTTCAGCGTGACGAAGACCTTGTTGATCTCTTTGTCGTTATAGGCCCAGTCGGGCGCGGTGCTGTGGGCGCGATCATAGTGGTTCTTGCTGCCATCGGTATTCCAGCGAGGCAGGCCACCCCATGTCGGGCTATTCACGTCGATACGCTGATACTCGTAGCCAGCGGATAAAGCGGACGACGTACCGAGATCGGCATCAAGAATGCCGGAGAAGAACGTTTTTTCGCTGTTATAGCGATCCAGCCACGAGTCATTGTTTTGATAACCGGCGATAATGCGCGCCCGTACGCTGCCATCGTCAGTCAGCGGGCTTTGCATATCAGCAACGTAGCGCTGCTTATTCCAGCTGCCGTACTCCGCGGAGACGTTTCCCTTGAACTCCCGGCTGGTCGCGTGCTTGCGGATCATATTGACCGACGCGGCAGGGTTGCCGGTACCCGTCAGCAAGCCGTTGGCGCCGCGTACGACCTCAACCCGTTCGAAGAGGGCCATATCGGAAAGCGCGTCGCCCAAATTCCAGCGAGATTCAAACCAGGTCGGAATGCCATCGACCATATAATTGTCGATCTCAAAACCGCGGGAATAATAGCTGGTGCGGTCTGAGTCCGCCTGGCTGCTGCTGATCCCCATGGTATGGTCCATGACGTCGCCCAGCGTTTGCAGCTGCTGATCCCGCATCCGCTGTTCGGTAATGATACTGACCGATTGCGGGATATCGCGCTGGGCCATCTCCATTTTAGTCCCGGCTGAGGTGGTTCTGACGCTGTAGTCCTGCTCTTGTGTCTCCGAGGCGCTATCTGCGGAACCTTCTACAATAATAGTGTCTTCGGACGTGCCGGCTGCCTGACTGAGGTTGGGAAAGATCGCCAGCGCGATACCCATAGCAAGCAGGGACGGCGCGTTACGCCCATCCCGAAAGTTGGTGGAGAGAGACATCATAAGCCCTTGATCGTGTGATTGTTGTTATTTGCTGCGGCGCGATGGCCGCGGTAGATCGTCAGTGCACTGTATTTGCTTTGAATGCAAATGAGAAATATACGCATTAATATTTAATGTGTAAACAAGCGGGAAAACGGCTGTACCCGGGTCTTGTTGACCGGTACCGGGGGGGCATACAGCGAAGAAACGCTTAATCCGTCAGCAGCTAAGCGCCTGGTCGCGTAAGAAAAAACGCATTCAGGTTGAAAGAGGGGGAGTAACTCGCTCATACTCTTAGGGGAATCCTGTGCATCCGCGTTTACCTGCAGAGGCAGGCCAGAGCACGGTATAAAAATTATTAAGGAATCAGTCATGGCAGAAGAAACGATTTTCAGCAAAATCATTCGCCGGGAGATCCCGTCGGATGTGGTTTATCAGGATGAGCTCGTGACCGCTTTTCGCGACATCTCTCCGCAGGCGCCAACCCATATTCTGATCGTTCCCAATATCCTGATTCCCACCGTCAACGATGTGACCGCAGAGCACGAGCTTGCCCTGGGACGCATGATGACCGTCGCGGCGAAAATCGCCCGCGATGAGGGGCTTGCCGACGATGGCTATCGCCTGATCGTCAACTGCAATCGCCACGGGGGCCAGGAGGTCTACCATGTCCATATGCACCTGCTGGGCGGCCGTCCGTTAGGCCCGATGCTGGCTCATAAAGGTTAACATTCATGCGCGCAGCCCACTTCGGCGCACTTCTGGCCGTGACGTTACTGGCCGGGTGCAGTTCGCATCCGGAAATTCCGGTCAGCGATCAGCAAAGTCTGGTGATGGAATCAAACGTACTGGCAGCGGGCATCAGCGCTGAAGTACCGACGGTGACCGCATCCGAGATTCAGGCGACGGCGACCACCCGATTGTTCAATGAACGCCAGGTACCGGTGACCGTGCATTATCGCTTTTTCTGGTATGACGCCAGAGGGCTGGAAATGCATCCGCTGGAGTCCGCGCGCAGCATAACGGTGCCTGCGCACTCTTCCGTTACGCTTTATGGCAGCGCCAATATTCTGGGGGCGCACAAGGCCCGACTTTATCTTTATCTGTAAGAGGTAATCGTAATGATTAAACTATGTCGCTATGCATTAGTTACCGCACTGGCGATATTCCTTGCCGGATGCGTGGGTCAACGTCAGGAACCCGCTCCCGTTGAGGAAGCGCAGCCGAAGCCGCAGCAGCCCGTTCAGCCGCAGCCGACTGTGCCGACTATTCCCGTGATACCTACGCAGCCGGGTCCGATTGAACACGGCGAGCAGCCAGCGCAGCCGGCGCCGCGCGTGCGTCATTTTGACTGGAATTCCGCGGTGCAGCCGATGATTGGGCAGATGCTGCAGGCCAGCGGCGTAAATGCGGGCAGCATTTTGCTGGTCGACAGCGTCAATAACCGCACCAACGGCACGTTGAATGCGGGAGAGGCCACCACGGCGCTGCGCAACGCGCTGGAAGGCAATGGAAAATTCACCCTGGTCTCGCAGCAGCAGCTGGGCGTAGCTAAACAGCAGCTTGGCCTGTCGCCGCAGGATAGCCTTGGCAGCCGCAGTAAAGCGATGGGTATTGCGCGTACCGTTGGCGCACAGTACGTGCTCTATTCCAACGCGACCGGCAACGTCAATTCCCCTGAGCTGAAAATGCAGCTAATGCTGGTACAGACCGGCGAAATTATCTGGTCAGGCAAAGGTGCTGTTCAGCAACAATAAGCTCACGCGCGACGAAGTGCTGTCGCGCTTTTTCCCGCGCTATACGCCTGTCGCCGCGCCGCCCCAAAACGGGCTGAGCGGCGGCAGCTGCATTCTCAGCGATGGTCGGCAAAAGCGGGTGCTGCGCCAGCCGCACGATCCGCATGCGCCGGCCTGCGATTTTCGCCGTCAATATCACGTTCTGTCACGCCTTCCCGATTCGTTAGCGCCCGCGCCGGTGTTTTATTCTCCCGCCTGGATGGTGGTGGAATATTGCTCAGGCGATGTGGTTAACGCATTACCGGAGTGTCCGGCGCTCGCAGGGTTACTGTATCATCTGCACCGACAGCCGCGCTTTGGCTGGCGTATCGCGCTGCGGCCGCTGCTTGAGCGCTACTGGCAACAGTGCAGCCCCGCGCGGCGCACACCGCAGTGGCTACGTTGGCACAAACGGCTGCTGCGTCGCGGCGAGCCCCGGCCGCTGCGTCTCGCCCCGTTACATATGGATGTCCATGCGGGCAACATCGTTCACGGCGAGGCGGGGCTGCGGCTGATTGACTGGGAATATGCGGGCGATGGCGATGTTGCGCTGGAGCTGGCGGCGGTGTGGATCGAGCCCGCCGCGCATCGTCGGCTAGCCGCAGAATACGCGAGACGGGCGAGCATCGATGAGCTTCAGCTCTGGCGGCAAATTCAGCGCTGGCGTCCGTGGGTGCAGCTGCTGATGGCGGGCTGGTACGAGCGACGCTGGCAGCAAACCGGTGACCGACAGTTTATTGCGCTGGCGGATGAGGTATGGCGCCAGTTAGACAAAAAGTAAAAGGATAAGAGAGGTGGATGTGGGCCCGGTAATGTTGGATGTCGAAGGTTTTGAACTGGATGCGGAAGAGCGTGAGATTCTGGCGCATCCTTTGGTTGGCGGGCTGATCCTGTTTACCCGCAACTATCACGATCCGGCGCAGCTGCGTGAGCTGGTCCGCCAGATCCGCGAGGCCTCGCGCAACCATCTGGTGGTGGCGGTAGATCAGGAAGGCGGGCGCGTACAGCGTTTCCGCGAGGGCTTTACCCGCCTTCCCGCGGCGCAATCTTTCGCCGCGCTGCTCGGCATGGAGGAGGGCGGTAAGCTGGCCGCAGAGGCCGGCTGGCTGATGGCCAGCGAAATGATCGCCATGGATATTGATATCAGCTTTGCGCCGGTTCTGGACGTTGGGCATATCAGCGCCGCTATTGGCGAGCGATCCTATCACGACGATCCCGACAAAGCCCTGGCGATAGCTCGTCATTTTATTGACGGCATGCACGCCGCGGGAATGAAAACCACCGGTAAGCACTTTCCCGGACACGGCGCGGTGACGGCCGATTCCCATAAAGAGACGCCGCGCGATCCGCGCGCGGAAGCGGAAATTCGCGCCAGAGATATGGCCATCTTCCGTACGCTGATTGGCGAGCAGCGGCTTGATGCGATCATGCCCGCTCACGTCATCTACAGCGACGTTGACCCGCGTCCGGCCAGCGGATCTGCGCACTGGCTAAAAACGGTTCTGCGCGGTGAGCTGGGATTTGAAGGGGTGATTTTCTCTGACGATCTGTCGATGGAAGGGGCGGCGATTATGGGCAGCTACGCCGAGCGCGGCCAGGCATCGCTGGATGCGGGTTGCGATATGATCCTTGTCTGCAATAATCGTAAGGGTGCGGTCAGCGTGCTGGATAACCTGTCGCCGATCAAAGCAGAACGTGTTACGAAATTGTATCATAAAGGTTCCTTTAGCCGTCAGGCGTTAAGGGATTCCGCCCGCTGGAAGACGATCAGCGCGCAGCTTGAGCAGCTTCACGCGCGCTGGCAAGAGGCGAAATCCGCGTAATAAACCTGAAAGGCGTTGTTGTCTGGTGAGGATGCGATGATTATCTATTTACATGGTTTTGACTCAAACAGCCCCGGTAACCATGAGAAGGTGCTTCAGCTTCAGTTTATTGACCCCGATGTTCGGTTGATTAGCTACAGCACGCGGCATCCCAAACATGATATGCAGCACTTATTAAAAGAGGTCGATAAGATGCTGCAGCTGAGCGCCGACGATCGGCCGCTGATTTGCGGCGTGGGTCTCGGCGGCTTCTGGGCGGAGCGAATTGGCTTTCTTTGCGATATCCGCCAGGCCATTTTTAACCCGAACCTGTTTCCCAATGAAAACATGGAAGGGAAAATTGATCGGCCGGAAGAGTATGCGGATATTGCCACCAAATGCGTGAATAATTTCCGCGAAAAAAACCGCGATCGCTGCCTGGTGGTGCTATCTCGTCAGGACGAAGCGCTGAATAGCCAGCGTTCGGCGGACCTGCTGCACCATTACTATGAGATAATCTGGGATGAAGAACAGACCCACAAGTTCAAGAATATCTCCCCGCATCTCCAGCGCATAAAAGCCTTCAAAACCCTCGGCTAAACGCGCGCCGGCCCGCAATGTGAAAACATCGCGGGCTTTTTTTATTCATTTTTGCGATTCTGCGCTCAAAAAATATGCGGTAAAACTTGATGCATATCAATTTTGGTATGACCAATGCACCGTTCATGTTATTCTCGATCTCGCTGAATGGTTTCACTGCCGTAACCTGTTGTTAATTAAAGGTTATATGTATAACTTTTAGTTAACAATTGGTTAATAATTTTAGGGGGTCGCGTGACTACGCCATTGAAAAAAATAGTGATTGTGGGTGGTGGTGCCGGTGGGCTGGAGCTGGCTACCCAGTTGGGTAAAAAGCTGGGCCGTAATAAAAAGGCCAAAATCACGCTGGTTGATCGTAACCACAGCCACCTGTGGAAACCGCTGCTGCATGAAGTGGCGACCGGTTCACTTGATGAAGGTGTAGACGCGCTGAGCTACCTTGCTCACGCCCGTAACCACGACTTCCAGTTCCAGCTGGGATCGGTGGTGGATATTAACCGTGAAACCAAAACGATCACCCTCGCCGAGCTGCATAACGAGAAGGGCGAGCTGCTGGTGCCCGAGCGTAAGCTGCCGTACGACACGCTGGTCATGGCGCTGGGAAGTACGTCGAACGACTTCAACACGCCTGGCGTGAAAGAGAACTGCATCTTCCTCGATAATCCGCATCAGGCGCGTCGTTTCCATCAGGAAATGCTGGATCTGTTCCTCAAGTATTCGGCGAACCTCGGGGCGAACGGCAAGGTGAATATCGCCATCGTCGGCGGCGGCGCGACCGGCGTTGAGCTGTCGGCCGAGCTGCACAATGCGGTGAAACAGCTGCACAGCTACGGCTACAAAGGTCTGACTAACGAAGCTCTGAACGTGACGCTGGTTGAAGCTGGCGAGCGTATTCTGCCCGCGCTGCCGCCGCGCATTTCCGGCGCCGCGCACAGCGAGCTGACCAAGCTTGGCGTCCGCGTATTGACCAAAACCATGGTCACCAGCGCCGATGCAAACGGTCTGCACACGAAAGAAGGTGAATTTATCAACGCTGACCTGATGGTCTGGGCGGCCGGGATTAAGGCGCCGGACTTTATGAAAGAGATTGGCGGTCTGGAGACTAACCGTATTAACCAGCTGGTGGTCGAACCGACGCTGCAAACGACGCGCGATGCGGATATTTACGCCATCGGCGACTGCGCGTCCTGCGCCCGCCCGGAAGGCGGTTTTGTCCCGCCGCGCGCTCAGGCTGCGCACCAGATGGCGACCTGCGCCCTGCACAATATTCTGGCGCAGATGAAAGGTAAGCCGCTGAAAGCTTATACCTATAAAGATCACGGTTCGCTGGTGTCGCTCTCTAACTATTCCACCGTGGGCAGCCTGATGGGCAACCTGATGCGCGGTTCAATGATGATCGAAGGTCGCATTGCGCGCTTCGTCTATATCTCTCTGTATCGCATGCACCAGATTGCGCTGCACGGCTACTTTAAAACCGGCCTGATGATGCTGGTAGGACGTATCAACCGCATTATTCGTCCGCGCCTGAAGCTGCATTAATGTCTCTGGGCGGCAAAGCCAGAAGGTTTTGTCCGCCCGTTTGCTTTTCGCATTAAGAGACTCATAACCAGAATATCCTCCTTTCCTTGCCGGGAAACCCTCTCAGATTCCTCCGAATCCCGTTGATTTGCCACACGTTCACGCACTTTTCATCCGCTTTCTTATTTGCAAGCCTGATGCCTGGATTGCAAAATTACGGGCAATAGCAACGAAGGAGGAAGTCCCGTGAATAAATCAATGTTGGCGGGTATAGGAATTGGCGTGGCTGCCGCGCTGGGCGTCGCAGCCGTTGCCGGTCTTAACGTGTTAGATCGCGGCCCGCAGTATGCACAGGTAGTATCCAGTACGCCGATAAAAGAGAGCGTCAAAACCCCGCGTCAGGAGTGCCGGAACGTCACCGTGACCCATCGTCGACCGGTGCAGGATGAAAACCGCATCGCCGGATCCGTGCTGGGCGCGGTGGCCGGTGGGGTTATTGGCCATCAGTTCGGCGGCGGACGCGGCCGCGACGTTGCCACCGTTGTGGGCGCGCTGGGCGGCGGCTATGCCGGTAACCAGATTCAGGGCTCAATGCAGGAAGGGGATACCTACACCACGACGCAGCAGCGCTGCAAAACGGTGTACGATAAATCAGAAAAAATGCTCGGCTACGATGTCACTTACAAAATCGGCGACCAGCAGGGCAAAATCCGTATGGATCGCGACCCTGGTACGCAAATCCCGCTGGACAGCAATGGCCAACTGATTCTGACTAACAAAGCGTAAAAAAGATGTGTATCTTTATTCGCCCCTCAGGCTCTCTGGCTGAGGGGCTTTTTTTATCAGAAGCTCAAAGCGTAGTTCAGGCCGAAGGTGCGTCCGCGACCTTTATACTCGTAGAGAGAGCTGCTGCCGTAGGTCGGGCTATACAGCAGCGGCGCGCGCTGGCCCCAGAGGGTGACATAATCTTCATTGAGCAGGTTCTCAATGCTGAAGGTCAGCTTGCCGAGAGGGAGCGCGTAGCTGCCGATAAAGTCTACCGTATTGTAGCCGTCGAGCTTATTGCCGCTGGCATCGCTGATATCAAACACCTGCTGGCTCTGCACCCGCAGCGACCACGGCTCCGGCGCCCAGCCAACCCACGCGGTGGCTTTTGACGGCGAGGCGAGAGTGACGTCCCACTTCTGCCAGCTACCGTCGCTTTTCACCTGCGATTTCAGTACGTTAAAGTTAGCTCCGGCGCTCCAGTCGCTGTTCGGGAAGTAGTAGTCCACCGCGCCCTCTACGCCATAAATACGGCGTTTATCGGACTGCACATCGATGGTCATATCGGTACGGTTAACGACGATCGTTTTATCGGAGGTCGAGTAGTAAGCCGCCAGCTGAGTGCGTAGATTATCGCCGGTGTAGCGCCAGCCCAGTTCGTACGAGTTAACTTTAATTCCCTGCAGCGGCGAATCGCCAACGTTCACGCTTGAGAGAAGCGGAAGATGGCCGTTGACCGCCGCGCCGTACTTACCGATGCCGTAGTATTTGCCCGGATCCGGCAGCTCAACGCCCTGGGAGAAGTTAAACCAGGTCTGCTGACGATCGGTGAGATGGGCGACAATCCCGGCGTTAAACAGGAAGTTGTCGTAATCGGTTTTTCCGCCCGGAATGGCATCCGCAGAGCTGACCTTGCCGCTGGCGACATCCTGCTGTTGGGCATAGCCGACAAAATCATCGACCCGGTTTTCCGTCCACTGATAACGTACGCCGCCGCTGATAGTGAAGATGTCGTTCAGGTCATAGCTGGACTGCAGGAACGGCGCCAGGTTGGTAATGCTGTAGCCGGGATAACGGCCGGTGGTGTAGATAGCCTGGTTATTCAGACCGCCGGAAGACATAGACTGGCCCAAATCGAAGAACATCTGATTGGCGTTGAAGGTTTCGTGGTCGGCGTCCACTCCCCAGGTCAGATCCCAGCCATCCAGCGGTTGGCTATTCAGGGTGATCTTCGCGCCGTACTGATCGGTATCCTGTTTTGAAGAGGAGAAGCTGCTGACCTGGCCTTTGCTGAGCGTAGGGAAAGGGTAAAAAGTCAGGGATTCATCACGATAATAGACCTGGCTGACCAGATTCTGGCCGAGGAAATCGGCATCGGAATACTGCAGGCTTATCAGGTGACGTTCGGTGCCGGGGACGCGGTCGGAGTTCAGGCCATCGGTGGTAAAGGCTTTGCCGTCGCCGGTCACCGCCGACATATTTTTCCCGAGGTACAGACCGTAATCGTCGCCCTGGCTTTTATAGTACTGGGTTACCAGCTGCAGCTGACGGTTCTCGTCAATCTCAATGGTTCCCGTTCCCATCACATCCAGGCGGTCGGAATGTTGAAGCCCGGTCTGGGTATTATCAAGGATCAGCGCATCATTATTGCCATCATACCAGCCGCCAAAACGCTGATAGGCGACCGATAAACGGCCGGAAGCGTGGTCGGTACCGCCGCTGACCGCTGCCGCCACGCGTTCATCATGATCGTTGCTGTTGGCAAAACCGGTTTTGCTCCCCAGCTCCAGGTCGACCTGGCGCTCCTGCTGGCCCTTTTTGGTGACGATATTAATAAGGCCGCCGGTACTACCACCGCCGTACAGCGATGTGGCGCCGGAGATCACCTCGATATGCTCAATGTTAAACGGATCGATAGAATCCAGCTGGCGGCTATCGGTACGGGAAGAGTTAAGGCGAACGCCGTCAATCAGCACGACAATCGCGCGGCCGCGCATATTCATGCCGTAGTTGGTGCGTCCCTGGCTGCTGACGTCGATGCCGGGGATCAGCTGCGCCAGCACGTCTTTAAATTCTTTTCCGCCCTGAACTTGCTGTTCAATTTCCTGGCCTTCGATAACCCAGGTGGTCTGGGCCATTTCAGCGACGGTGCGGTGCGTTCGGTTTGCGCTGACGATCATGCTGTCATCAGCGGCCCAGGCGGGCAGGGCGGTTGCCAGCAGCAGTGGGTTAAGCACCCAGAGACGCTTGTTCATGCTCATTCCTTTTATGAGTTTATGCCCGTCATTCTTCAAGTTGCAGGTGTGTTGACTGCGGATTACTCGGCCCATCCATGGGCCTCGCCCCTACGGGGCCAGCGCTAGCGCAGATCAAGGCACAAGCGCCATGTCCTGCAACTCGAATTATTTAGGGCTTACGATATCGTTGTTTTCGTTATTCGGTACGGGCGTACCGGTTGTTACATGGTGAAATATACAGAAACGTTTAAGACTGAATTTTGCCCGTATTGATTATTGTTATCAATATCATTCTCGCGAAATGAACAAAATAAATGACTGAAAACATTGCGTTATGTAGGGATAAAGGGGAGGGGAACCGGTGGGGAGCCCACCGGTAAGCGAGGTCTTAGCGCTGAAGAACCTGGGGCCACAGACGCAGCGTGGTCTCGGCGATTTGCATGATTTTAGTGAAGTCGGCGCCTTCGCGGGCGCTGATCGACATGCCTTGTAATATGCAGTTGAGGAACTGCGCCAGCTGACGTACGTCACCGTCTGGCGGCAGCTCGCCGCGCAGCTGCCGCTGCTGGAGAAACTGCGTTAGCGTCTGTTCCTGCATTGCGTGCCGGGACTTAACGGTATTGGCGATATCGGTGGACGCCGCCGCCAGCGCTGCGGAGGTATTAATCATAAAGCAGCCTGCCGGCGTTTCTTTGCTGGTAAAGCAAGTCGCGACGGCGGTGAAGTAGTCGCGTAACGCCCGATCGACGCTTTTCTCTTCGTCAAAGAGGAGCGCTTCGTGCCTGGCGGCAAAACGCGCGATGTAGCGATCCAGCACCGCGCGAAACAACCCCTCTTTATTCACAAATTCCGCGTAAAGCGTAGGCGCTTTTGCGCCCGTCGCCTCCACTAAATCGGCGAGAGAGGTCGCTTCATAGCCGTGCTGCCAGAAGAGTGTCATGGCCTTATCCAGCGCCGCTTCCCTGTCGAACACTTTAGGTCGGCCACGGCTTTTTTTCGTGCAACTTTGAACGTCAGTTGTCATGGTGCCGCTGTACCTGTGTTGGTTTGTTGAAAGGGCATTATAAAAATAAACCTTACGTGCTACCAGCGATGTTGCTCTAAAAATAAATAATTCATATATGTATGAATTTTAAGCTGTTTATAAATAGTTAAACGGTCGTTATAAAAATAGTTTGACGTGTGATGTGGATCACATTATCATTTCCCTATCGATCGTTAATTAAATGCGTTCGCCCCCTACAAAAACATTCATCTGCACAGGTATAACAATCATGAAAAATGTTAAAACACTCGCTATCGCCGCTGTTCTTAGCTCACTCTCTTTCGCCAGCTTCGCCGCTGTAGAAGTTCAGTCAACGCCGGCGGGTCAGCATAAAATCGGTACCGTTTCCGCCTCAGCCGGGACCAACCTGGGTTCGCTGGAAGATCAGCTGGCGCAAAAAGCGGAAGAGATGGGCGCAACCTCTTACCGTATTACGTCCGTAACCGGTCCTAACACCCTTCACGGGACTGCGGTTATCTACAAATAATTTTTTGAACTACCCCTGTTATGCCACTGACCACGCGCGGATCTGACCCCCTTCAGCAGTCCGCGTAAAGTAAGAAGTACGTTGTTCTCTGACGAGAGGCGGTGCCCACCCCTTATATGGCGCCGCAACCCGCAGAAAAGCAGGACCCTGTTTGATTATTGCCATAAAAAAACCGCCTCAGTGAACTGAAGGCGGTTTTTTTTCGTCGGCAGTTTAGCGAACTAGAGCGGCTGCTCCGTTACGCGATGGTGGCGGGTGACGTCAATCGGCATGCCCGAACGCAGCATCATCGCGCGTTCCATTACCTCGGTGTCGGTCAACTGTGCCTGCTTAAACGCCTGCATGCTGTCGGTAAGGGTAATGGGCAGCGTCTGCGGGTCGTCATCAATATGTTTTGACAGCGGCTGATGGACCTCCACCAGACGGGTGCCGTTCGGCTCCACGGACACCTTGATTGGCGTATTGATAATCGTCACCCTGGTGCCAGGGGTGATTTCGTTGTACAACGCTTTGATGTCGTCATCGCGCAGGCGAATACAGCCGGAGCTGACGCGCATGCCGATGCCGAAGTCGGCGTTGGTGCCGTGCAGCAGATACACGCCGCCGTACGCCGCCAGGCGAATAGCGTGGTGCCCCATGGGGTTATCCGGGCCAGCGGGCATGACGGCGGGCAGGTCAATGCCCATTGCTTTATAGCGGGCGCGAATATTGGCCGTCGGCGTCCAGGTCGGGTTGGCGCGTTTGTCGGAGACGGTGGTGACCATCGTCGGCGTGATGGTATCGCCGCCGAGCTGACCAATGCCGATAGGATAAACGGTCACTTCACTTCTTCCTGGCGGATAGTAATAGAGGCGAAGTTCGGCCAGGTTAAGGACTAATCCTTCGCGCGGCGCGTCGGGCAGCAGGGTTTGCAGCGGAATCGTCAGCACGCTACCGGCTCGTGGAACATACGGATCCACCCCGGGGTTAGCCTGGAGCAGGGCCAGAAAACCGACGTTGTACTTTTTGGCGATCGCTTCGAGCGAGCCGCCGTTATTCTCGACGACATGAAACTGGTTTTGCCCGACCAGACGGCTGCCCGGAGGCGGCAGGGGCCAGGTATTGGCGCGAGCGGGCAGCGCCAGCGCGGCGGCGATAGCCATCATCCCCAGCCAGAGAGAAATTCGCGTAAAGCTTTTCATCACCCTAATTCCATAATAAGTAAGTGGTTATTTTTATACGAAAAGTCCCTGAGATTATGGCGAAGAGAGTGTCTGGAAGTTCAGAGGGATTGCAAAATGTTTGTAAATTTTGCCGAACAAGTGGGGAGGGGCGGGATACGACGCACAGGCCGTATCCCGCTTGCTATCAGGCGGCGGCGTTCTCTTCGAGCTGGCGCATAAACTGGCGCACCCACTCCATCCGCGTTTTACGCTCGGCAAGGTCCTGCGTAAACTTGAGGCGCGTTGGGCCATCCAGGCGATAGTGCTGAGGCTGCTTTTGCAACAGGCCAATCAGCCACATCGGATTCACGTTATTCTTCTCGTTAAACTCAATGGTGCCGCCCTTTTCGTTGCTCTCCAGCTTGCGGATCCCCAGCTTCTGCGCCTGCTGGCGCAGTCGGGCGATATCGAGCAGGTTTCTTGCCGGGTCGGGCAGCAGGCCAAAGCGATCGATAAGCTCGACTTTGATCTCCTCCAGCTCATTCTCGTTCTTCGCGCTGGCAATGCGTTTGTAGAACGACAGGCGCGTATTCACATCCGGGATAAAGTCATCCGGCAGCAGCGACGGCATCCGTAGCTCAACTTCGGTCTGCTGACTGGTAAGATCCTCCAGCGAGGGTTCGCGGCCTGCTTTCAGCGCGTCAACGGCATTTTCCAGCAGCTCCATATAGAGGGAGAAGCCGATGGTTTCCATGGAACCGCTCTGATCCTCGCCCAACAGTTCACCCGCGCCGCGAATTTCGAGGTCATGCGTTGCCAGAGCGAAACCAGCTCCGAGATCTTCCAGCGATGCAATAGCCTCAAGGCGTTTTTGCGCATCGGTGGTCATCGCCTTCGGATGCGGCGTCAGCAGCCAGGCATAAGCCTGATGGTGCGAACGACCGACGCGACCGCGCAGCTGGTGCAGCTGTGCGAGACCGAAGTGATCGGCGCGTTCGATAATAATGGTGTTCGCCGTTGGAATGTCGATCCCGGTTTCGATAATGGTGGTGCACACCAGTACGTTAAAGCGCTGGTGATGGAAATCGTTCATCACCCGTTCGAGTTCGCGCTCGCGCATCTGGCCGTGACCGATGGTAATGCGCGCTTCCGGCACCAGCTCCGCCAGCTTCTCGGCGGCTTTCTGGATGTTTTCCACGTCATTATAGAGGTAGTAAACCTGGCCGCCGCGCAGTACCTCACGCAGGATCGCCTCGCGGACCACCAGCGCGTCATATTCGCGGACGAAGGTTTTGACCGCCAGACGGCGGGCGGGCGGGGTGGCGATGATCGACAGATCGCGCATACCGCTCATCGCCATATTCAGCGTACGCGGAATAGGCGTGGCGGTCAGGGTCAGGATATCGACGTCGGCGCGCATCGCCTTGATGCGCTCTTTATGGCGCACGCCAAAGCGGTGCTCTTCATCAACAATCAGCAGGCCGAGATCGCGCAGCTTAACGTCCGGCTGCAGTAGTTTATGGGTGCCGATAAGAATATCGACTTTCCCTTCCGCGACCTGCTCGAGGATCTGCGCCTGCTCTTTGGCGCTACGAAAGCGCGAGAGCATCTCGATGCGCACCGGCCAGTTGGCGAAGCGATCGCGAAAGTTATCGAAGTGCTGCTGGGCGAGTAGGGTGGTCGGCACCAGCACCGCCACCTGCTTATGGTTTTCAACCGCCAGAAACGCGGCGCGCATCGCCACTTCCGTTTTGCCGAAGCCGACATCGCCGCACACCAGACGGTCCATCGCCAGCGGCTGACACATATCGCTCAGTACGGCGTTAATAGCCTGCGCCTGATCGGGCGTGGTCTCGAACGGGAAGCCGTCGCAGAACAGCTGATATTGCTCTTTATCATGTTTAAACGCGTAGCCCGCTTTCGCCGCACGCTGGGCGTAGATATCCAGCAGTTCGGCGGCCACGTCGCGCACTTTCTCCGCCGCTTTCTGCCGCGCCCGCGCCCAGACGTCGCCGCCCAGTTTATGCAGCGGCGCATTCTCTTCCGCGCCGCCCGCATAGCGGCTAATCAGATGCAGCGACGACACCGGCACGTACAGTTTGGCATCGTTGGCGTAGGTCAGCATCAGGTATTCGCCGTTGATGCCGCCCGCTTCAAGGGTGGTCATTCCGGCGTAGCGCCCAACTCCATGCTCAAGATGCACCACCGGTTGGCCGATATGCAGCTCCGCCAGGTTACGAATCAACGTATCGGGATTGATGGTGCGGCGAGAGTCCTGACGACGGCGCGCGACGCGCTCGCCCAGCAGGTCACTTTCGCAAATCAGCGCCAGATTACGCTGGCTATCGACGAAACCATGCTCGGCGGCGCCGATCATCAGATAGCGGCCATTACCCGTCGCCTCTTCAAGACGCAGGATATGCTTTGGCGCGATCTTAATACGCGCCAGCATTTCGCCAAGCGCCTCTCGACGCCCCTCGCTCTCGACCGAAAAAATCACCGGCCCGCTGAAGGACTCGAGGAATCGGCGCAGGTTATCCAGCGGCGCTTTGTTCTGCGCCTGGATCGCCAGCTCGGGTAATTTCTGATAACCGAGATTGGTGTTGGCGGCTTTTTCCGCCAGACGCTCGGTTTTGAGCTGGACGCGCGGCCATTTTTTGAGCTCGCTAAACAGCTCATCGCTGCGCAGCCACAGCTGTTCCGGCGGCAAAAGCGGGCGCATCGGGTCGACGCCGCGGTTTTCAAAGCGGGCGCGGGTTTCGTTCTGGAAGCGTTCGGCGCTGGCCTCCAGATCGCCGGTATTAACGATCAGCGTTTTCGCCGGGAAATAGCTGAACAGCGGCGGCAGCGGCTCGTTAAAGAACAGCGGCTGCCAGTATTCGATTCCTGCGGGCAGCGTGCCTTTACTGACCTGCTGATAGATATGCTCGGCGTCGCGTTTGACCTCAAAGCGGTCGCGCCACTGGCTGCGGAATAGCTCGATAGCGGCCTGATCCGTCGGGAATTCGTGCGCCGGAAGCAGGTTAATGCTGGCGACTTCCTCCAGCGTACGCTGGCTGTCGACGTCGAACAGACGCAGGCTGTCTATCTCATCATCAAAAAAATCGAGACGGTAGGGCTGCTCGCTGCCCATAGGAAAAAGGTCAAGCAATGCGCCGCGCGTGGCGTACTCGCCGTGCTCCATCACCTGGTCGACGTGACGATAGCCGGCGCTATCCAGCTGGGAGCGCAGCGCATCCCGCGACAGGCGCTGGCCTTTTTTCATCACCAGCGCGTGGCCGTGGAGGAAATTATGCGGACAGACGCGCTGCATCAGGGTGCTGACCGGGATAATCAGTACGCCGCGTTCCATGGTCGGGAGCTGGTACAGGGTGGCGAGACGGGAAGAGATAATGTCCTGGTGCGGGGAAAAGCTATCGTAGGGGAGGGTTTCCCAATCCGCCAGGCCCGCCACCATGCTATCGGTAAACTGCCTGATTTCATCATTCAGACGCAGGGCGTTTTGCATATCGGGGGCAATCAGTACCACCGGTCCGCCGTGGCGCTCGGCCATTTCCGCCACCAGAGTGGCGCAGGCCGCGCCGGTCAGTTCGCCAATCTGGCGCTGATCGCCGGCTTTAACCGGCAGAGAGTATCGGTATTGTTCAGGCATAGACGGTATCATGATCTCTTGGGTATTCGCTCTGCCGATATGGAGGGCAACTCGCTGATATTCAATAGTGAGATTATCCGCGATCGACCCGGATTCGCCAACCCGTATCGCAAACATCCTGTCGTGGCCAAAAATGTAACGAACTCCGATAAGCGTAAAGTTAAATAATGACTTACCTGTCTATCTTGTTGTTTATATTGATGTTTTGCTGTTTTTGTCAATAAAATCTACAGGTATCAGTCATTTACGCTGCCCATAATCGCTTATATACTCGGGCATCGGCTATCAGCAATCAGATGGATTACATGTATCAACCTGCCGCACTCTTTATCGGCCTTCGCTATATGCGTGGGCGCGCAGCCGACCGCTTCGGTCGTTTCGTCTCCTGGCTTTCGACCATCGGCATTACGCTTGGCGTGATGGCGCTGGTGACCGTTCTTTCGGTGATGAACGGCTTTGAACGCGAGCTGCAAAACAACATCCTGGGGCTGATGCCGCAGGCCATTCTTAGCGCCAAGCAGGGGTCTGTAAACCCGCAACAGCTGCCGGAAAGCGCAGCCAGATTACAGGGGGTCACCCGCGTGGCGCCGCTGACCACCGGCGATGTGGTGCTGCAAAGCGCCCGCAGCGTGGCGGTCGGCGTGATGCTCGGCATCGACCCGGCGCAAAAAGATCCCCTGACGCCCTACCTGGTTAACGTCAAGCAGAGCGATCTGCAGGCCGGCAAGTATAACGTCATCCTGGGTGAACAGCTGGCAGGACAGCTGGGCGTCAATCGCGGCGATCAAATCCGCGTGATGGTGCCTTCCGCCAGCCAGTTTACCCCGATGGGGCGGCTTCCCAGCCAGCGCCTGTTTAACGTAATCGGTACCTTTGCCGCCAGCAGTGAAGTCGATGGTTATCAAATGTTGACCAACATCGACGACGCCTCGCGCCTGATGCGCTACCCGCAGGGAAATATTACCGGCTGGCGGCTGTGGCTGAATCAGCCTTTACAGGTGGATACCCTCAGCCAGCAGACGCTGCCGGAAGGGACCAAATGGCAGGACTGGCGCGAGCGTAAAGGCGAACTGTTCCAGGCCGTGCGGATGGAAAAAAATATGATGGGCCTGCTGCTGAGCCTGATCGTCGCCGTCGCCGCCTTTAACATCATTACCTCTCTGGGAATGATGGTGATGGAAAAGCAGGGCGAGGTGGCGATTCTCCAGACCCTCGGCCTGACGCCGCGGCAGATCATGCTGGTCTTTATGGTTCAGGGGGCCAGCGCCGGGATCGTCGGCGCGCTGCTTGGCGCCGGGCTGGGCGCGCTGCTGGCCAGCCAGCTGAATAATTTGATGCCGATTATCGGCGCGTTCCTCGACGGCGCCGCGCTGCCGGTGGCCATTGAGCCGCTGCAGGTCATTGTGATTGCCCTGGTGGCAATGGTGCTGGCATTACTCTCTACGTTGTATCCTTCATGGCGCGCTGCCGCCACTCAACCCGCTGAGGCTTTACGTTATGAATAAGATCCTGCTGCAATGCGACAACCTGTGCAAACGCTATCAGGAAGGCACCGTGCAAACCGACGTGTTGCATGATGTCAGCTTCAGCATTGAGGAGGGCGAGATGATGGCGATTGTCGGTACCTCCGGTTCCGGCAAAAGTACGCTGCTGCATCTGCTTGGCGGGCTGGATACGCCGACCTCCGGCGACGTTATCTTTTCCGGCCAGCCGATGAGCCAGCTCTCCGCCGCCGCCCGCGCCGATCTGCGCAACCGCGAACTGGGCTTTATCTATCAGTTTCACCACCTCTTACCGGATTTCACCGCGCTGGAAAACGTGGCGATGCCGCTGCTGATTGGTAAGCAGAAGGCGGCGGATATCGAGCGGCAGGCGAAAGCGATGCTGCGCGCCGTCGGGCTTGAGCACCGCAGCGACCACCGTCCGTCGGAGCTCTCCGGCGGCGAGCGTCAGCGCGTTGCGATTGCCCGCGCGCTGGTCAATAAACCGCGCCTGGTGCTGGCGGACGAGCCCACCGGTAACCTTGACGCCCGCAACGCCGACAGCATTTTTCAGCTGCTTGGCGAGCTGAACGTGGCGCAGCGTACCGCCTTCCTGGTGGTGACCCACGACCTGCAGCTGGCAAAACGCATGAGCCGCCAGCTGGAGATGCGCGACGGGCGCCTGACAGCCGAACTCTCCCTGATGGGGGCTGAGTAATGGCTTCTCCGTTATCGTTATTGATTGCCCTGCGCTTCAGCCGTGGACGGCGGCGCGGTGGGATGGTGTCGCTGATTTCGGTTATTTCGACGATCGGTATCGCGCTGGGCGTGGCGGTGTTGATCGTTGGCCTGAGCGCGATGAACGGCTTTGAACGCGAGCTCAACAACCGCATTCTGGCGGTGGTCCCGCACGGTGAGATTGAACCGGTGAACCAGCCGTGGAACAACTGGAACGAGGCGCTGGCGAAGGTTGAGAAGGTCAAAGGCATCGTTGCCGCGGCGCCATATATTAACTTCACCGGGCTGGTGGAGAGCGGCAGTAATATGCGCGCCATCCAGGTGAAAGGCGTTGACCCGCAGCAGGAGAGCCGTCTCAGTTCGCTGCCCAACTTTGTGCAGAACAATGCGTGGGCCAGCTTTAAAGCCGGCGAACAGCAGGTGATCCTTGGTAAAGGCGTCGCCGATGCCCTGCACGTTAAGCAGGGGGACTGGGTGTCAATTATGATCCCTAACTCCGATGCCGAGCATCAGCTGCTGCAGCCAAAGCGCGTCAGGCTTCACGTCGCCGGTATTTTGCAGCTCAGCGGTCAGCTCGATCATAGTTTTGCCATGATTCCCATGCAGGATGCGCAGCAGTACCTTGATATGGGCAGCAGCGTGACGGGGATCGCCATCAAAGTGACCGACGTGTTTCATGCCAACACCCTGGTACGCGATGCGGGCCAGGTGACCAATAGCTACGTTTATATCAAGAGCTGGATAGGCACCTACGGCTATATGTACCGGGACATTCAGATGATCCGCGCCATTATGTACCTGGCGATGGTGCTGGTGATTGGCGTGGCCTGCTTTAACATCGTCTCGACCCTGGTGATGGCGGTGAAAGATAAAAGCGGCGATATTGCGGTGCTGCGCACGCTTGGCGCAAAAGACGGGCTGATCCGCGCGATTTTCGTATGGTATGGTTTACTTGCCGGTTCGGTAGGGAGCCTGATTGGGGTGGCGATTGGCGTTATCTGCGCCTTTAAGCTGACCGCAATCATTAACGGTATTGAGAACCTGATCGGGCATAAATTCCTCTCCGGCGACATCTATTTTATTGACTTCCTGCCGTCTGAACTGCACTGGCTGGACGTCGTTTACGTGCTGGTGACGGCACTGTTGCTGAGTTTGCTGGCCAGCTGGTATCCCGCCCGCCGCGCCAGCCGCATTGACCCGGCGAGGGTGCTGAGTGGCCAGTAATTTATCGTCATGGTCGGCTTTGCTGACCAGTAAAGAGGAATTGCTGAAATGTACTATGGATTTGACATTGGCGGCAGCAAGATAGCGCTGGGCGTATTTGATAAATCGCGGCGGCTGCAGTGGGAAAAACGCGTCGCCACGCCGAAAGAGAGCTACGAAGCATTTTTGCAGGCGGTAGAGGAGCTGGTTGAAGAAGCCGACCAGCGCTTCGGCTGCCAGGGCTCGGTGGGCATCGGTATTCCGGGCATGCCGGAGACGGAAGACGGCACGCTCTACGCCGCCAACGTGCCCGCCGCCAGCGGCAGGCGGCTGCGGGCCGATCTGAGCGAACGTCTGGGCCGCGATGTGCGGCTTGATAACGACGCCAACTGTTTTGCCCTCTCCGAAGCGTGGGATGACGAGTTCACCCAATATCCGCTGGTGATGGGGATGATCCTCGGCACCGGGGTTGGCGGGGGGCTGGTGCTCAACGGAAAATCGATTACCGGGCATCGCTATATTACCGGCGAATTCGGCCATATCCGCCTGCCGGTGGATGCGCTGGAGGTGGTGGGGCGCGATTTTCCGCTTACGCGCTGCGGCTGCGGCCAGCTGGGCTGCATTGAAAACTACCTTTCCGGACGCGGCTTCGCCTGGCTGTATGAACATTTTTACCAACACGCTTTAACCTCGCCCGAGATCGTCGCGCTATGGCAGCAGGGCGACGCGAAGGCGCGCGAGCACGTCGAGCGCTATCTCGATTTACTGGCGGTATGCCTGGGCAATATTTTAACGATTGTCGACCCGGATCTGCTGGTGCTTGGCGGTGGATTGTCTAACTTTACAGCAATAACCGAAGGGCTGGCGCAGCGCCTGCCGCGACATCTGCTTCCCGTTGCCAGCGTGCCGCGCATTGAGCGCGCGCGTCATGGCGATGCCGGAGGCATGCGCGGTGCGGCCTTCCTTCATCTGACTCAATAACGACAGAGGTAGCTATGCAGTCGCGCCGCTTACATCGATTAAGCCGATTTCGCCGCAATAAGCGTCGGTTACGAGACCGTCTGCGTCAGCGGATTTTCTTCGGCGAAGATAAGGAGACCCCTGAAACGATGGAAAAACCAAGAGTCGTGGTGCTAACCGGCGCGGGTATTTCGGCAGAGTCGGGAATTAAAACCTTCCGCGCCGCCGATGGCCTGTGGGAAGAGCATAGGGTGGAAGACGTGGCGACGCCGGAAGGCTTCGCCCGCGATCCGGCGCTGGTGCAGGCGTTTTACAATGACCGCCGCCGCCAGCTGCAAGGACCGGACATCGTGCCCAACGCGGCGCATCAGGCGCTGGCGCGGCTGGAAGAGGCGCTGGGCGATCGTTTTCTGCTGGTCACCCAGAATATCGATAATCTGCACGAGCGCGCGGGCAATCGCCGGGTGATTCATATGCACGGCGAGCTGCTGAAGGTGCGCTGCTCGTGGAGCGGCCAGGTGCTGGCGTGGACCGGCGATGTGACGACGGAAGACAAATGCCACTGCTGCCAGTTCCCCGCGCCGCTGCGCCCGCACGTGGTGTGGTTCGGCGAGATGCCGCTGGATATGGATGAGATCTACCTTGCGCTGGCCGAGTGCGATATCTTTATCGCCATCGGCACTTCCGGGCACGTTTATCCGGCGGCAGGCTTTGTTCACGAAGCGCGGCTGCAGGGCGCCCATACGGTAGAGCTCAACCTCGAGCCAAGCCAGGTGGGCAGCGAATTTGCCGAAAAGCACTATGGCCTGGCAAGCGAAGTGGTGCCGCTCTTTGTGGAAAAGCTGCTTAAACAGCTGGCAGGATAAACGCAACCTCATCACTACAGCGTTACGGAAAACAGGAGTGGCTATGGATAGCCCATTAGCAATATCTGCCGCGATATTTTTGGCCGCAGTAGGGGCGGTTCGGCGTGGTTCGGCCCGCTTATCGTGCTGAGCGCGTTGTGGAAGCCGCTGAATTATGTTGCGGGAAAGCTTGCTGCTGTCTTAACGAAAACCAGGACAAGAAATAATCCACGCTTTTGCCACCGCCCGAGAAAAAGCGTACGACAATCGCCAGGGCAGGTCGCTCATGAAATTCAGGACGCCGCGGCGCCCTTTATTCATAGCGCCTTCTGCATATTAATCACCGCCCGGGCATTGGATGCGCTGGTGGCCAGCACGTCAATCACGCCGGTGCGCAGCGCGCCGAGAATCGCCGTTGCCTTGGTGCTTTCCGAAGCAATGGCGATCACGCACGGGATGGCGCGGAGCTGTTCAAGGCTCAGGCCGATAACCCGATCGTTCATCACCGTATCAACCGGTTTACCCTGGATATTGAAAAAACTATAGCCGGCGAGATCGCCCACTACGCCCTGTTCCTGGCGCGCGGTCGCAATCTCCTGTGGGGAGAACCAGCCGAGCTGCACCATAAAGCTATTTTCATTCATATCGCCAAGGCCAATGATGGCGACATCCGCCTTGCTGGCCTGTTCGAGCGTGGCTTTAATCAGCCGGTTTTGCATAAACGCCGAGCGCAGTTCCGGCGTTTCGACATAGGCCGGGGCGTACAGCGTTTCGCTAAAACCGTTGAATTTACGCGCCAGGTTTCGACTGATGTGATCGGCATCGATCAGCTGGTTGTCGCGCTTGGTGCCGCCGATACCGCAAATAAAGCGACAGTTGCGCTCCGGAAAAATCCCCACGTGGTTGGCCACGGCGGCGACGTTGCGACCCTGCCCGACGGTCACCGTCATATCGCTTTTGAGGATCCCGGCGAGATAGTTGCTGACCAGCGCCGCGACCTGCTGGCGCTGTTCATCCTCGTCGTGATGGTCCAGGGCGATAAGCGCGCGCTTGATGCCGAAATGGGAGATAAACTGCTGCTCAATCTGGGAGCTGAAGACCGGGTGGTATTTCACGCTGATCTCGACAATTCCTTCGTGGCGAGCTTTTTTCAGCAGCCGACCGACCTTAATGCGTGAGATCCCAAAGCGTTTTGCAATCTCTTCCTGGGTTTGCTCCTGATCGTAATAGGCCACGGCAATTTCTGTCAGCAGCGCATAATCTGAGTCTTGTTCAGTCATAGTTATCGCCTGGTGTTTCCATCTTTGATGTCTCCCTAATACTACTGCGCCTGAAGAATAAATTCCTCTGTAACGCGTTGAACAATGTCGCAATAGCCGTTGGCATCCCATGCCGCGCGGCCAATAAACAGTCCGTTAATGTCATCCTGCTGAAGGAGTTCTACGGCATTTTGCCGATTGACGCTACCGCCGTACAGCAGGGGAATGCGCCGTCCGATTTCTTCGCTGAAGGTCTCGCATAACGCCTGACGCAGCGCCCGGTGGATCTCTGCGGCCTGCTCCGGCGTCGCCGGCGTGCCGTGTTCGCCGATAGCCCATATGGGCTCATAGGCAACCAGAGTGTGTAAAACCTGCTGTTCATTCAGGCCATAAAGCGCGATTTTCATCTGCCGCACTACCGTTTCCCGTGAGACCTGCCAGCGTTTTTCATCGGCGCTGTCGCCGATACAGATCAGAGGCCGAAGGCCATGACGCAGGGCGCGATGTACTTTTTGGTTAATGGCGGCGTCGGATTCATTGAACGCGCCGCGACGCTCGGAGTGACCAAGCTCGACTAGGGCGGCGCCGGTTTCAGCCAGCATGGCGGCGGATATTTCACCGGTCCAGGCGCCGTTTTCCGCTTCATGCATATTCTGCGCGCCGGTCAGGCAGGGGATCTGATGCTGCTGTAGATACTGGCTGACGGGATAAATGGCGGTGAAAGGGGGAATAATAAACGGCTGGATTTTCGGATGCCTCACCTGCGGTAACCGCTGCGCCAGCGTTTCACAAAAGGCCATGGCTTGCGATAACGGTTTGTTCATTTTCCAGCTGGTTCCTAACCAGATTTGTTCCATTTTGTTCTCCGTAATAGGTAAATCAATAGCTTGTCGTGAAATGGCTTTCGCTTATGAGTGAGATTGAACTTTTTATCACCCAATGAACATATGTTAGATCACATTTTTTTATAAAATAAATCTATGGATTTTTTTATGTGATCTAAATCACCAATAACCTCTCAATCATCAGGTAATGTTTTGACCATATGATTCACTATTGAACATATGAACAAACCGATTTTCACTACGAGAGGTCCACGATGTCACAAGAGAAAAAGCCCGTTGTCGCACTTACCATTGGCGATCCTGCCGGGATTGGTCCGGAGATTTCAGTCGCGACGATGATGGAGAAAAGCGTCTACGACGAGTGCAAACCTTTTTTGATTGGCTCAGCGCCGATTATCGCCAGAGCAATGAAAATCATGGGCTGTGATTTTCCGATTAACAAAATTAGCCATCCGCAGGAAGCTCGCTTCAGCTGGGGTACGCTGGACGTGCTGGAAACCGATGATTATGACTGCGAGAGCATTGAATGGGGCAAAGTGCAGAAGCTGGCGGGGCAGATGTCGCTGGACTATGTTCTGAAATCTATCGAACTGGGGAAAGCCGGCCTGATCGATGTGGTCTCTACCGCGCCGATTCATAAAGAAGCAATCAAGCTGGCGGGGTGTAAACTGCCGGGTCATACCGAGATCTATCAGGTTGAAACGCAATCCGATTATGGCCTGACCATGTTCCACGTTCATAACCTGCGGGTCTTCTTCGTGAGCCGTCATATGGCGCTTAAAGACGCCTGCGATTACGCCAATAAAGAGCGCGTTCTGGCCTGCGTGCAGCAGATCCACCATGAGTTCACCGCGCTAAATATCAAAAATCCGCGCATTGCGGTAGCCGCGCTGAATCCGCATGGTTCAGACAACGGCCTGTTTGGCCACGAAGAAGCCGATAACCTCATCCCGGCAGTCAAAGCGGCGCAGGAAATGGGGATTAACGCCATCGGCCCGGTGCCGGCAGATTCCGTCTTCCATCTGGGTAAACAGGGGCGCTATGACGCCATCCTCTCGCTTTACCACGATCAGGGGCATATCGCCTGTAAAACCCTCGATTTTGAGCGTTCCGTGACCATTACCTTTGGCCTGCCGTTTATGCGTAGCTCGGTAGACCACGGCACGGCGTTTGATATTGCCGGCACCGGTAAAGCGGGCACCGTCAGTATGCTGGAGTCCACGATGGCCGCGGTGAGCTACTGGAAAATGAAAAACCACTAATCGCTGAGGTTAATGCGAAGCAAAAGGGCAGAGAAATGGAAAAACATCTGTTAATTAGCAAAGGCTGTAAGGGCTGGGGCGGGCCGCTGACCATTAATATTAGCCAGGCGAAAAAGATTGCTTATATCACCGGGGGGATTTGTCCCCCGGTTGTTGAGCGCCTGAGCGAACTGACCGGCTGGCCTTCCGTCGACGTATTTAAAAATGGCGAGCCGCCGGAAGAGGAGATCGGCCTGATGGTTATCGACTGCGGCGGCACGCTACGCTGCGGTCTCTATCCCAAACGCGGTATTCCGACGATTAACCTCCATCCCACCGGTAAAAGTGGCCCGCTGGCGGAGTTTATTCATGAAGGGATCTACGTCTCCGGCGTGATGCCTGCCTGTATTGAAATGATCTGGCCGCAGGGGGAAGGCGGTAAGCTGGGGATCGTGGCCGACGATCTGACCGGCGCGACCACCGTCGGGGTGCTGCTGGCGCGTAGCGGGTTAAAAACCGCCGCGTTCTTCGATACTGAATCCTTCGCCCGCAATGAGGTGGAGTATCCGGCGATGGTCGTTAGCAGCGACAGCCGTCCTTTGCCGAAAGCGGAAGCCCAGCAGCAGGTCAGCGCCGCGGTGAAGCAGCTGCAGGCGCGCGGCGCGCACTACTTTACCAAGCGTATTGATACCACGCTGCGCGGCGGCATCGGCTTTGAAATTGATGCCATGCTGGAACAGTTGCCGCTGGAAACGGTTGCCGTAGTCGTGCCGGCGATGCCGCAGTCGCGGCGTATTCTGGTTGGCGGCTATTCGGTAATTGACTCCGTCGCGCTTTCGCGAACCGATGTCGCACGCGATGTGCGTACCCCGGTTACTGAATCCTGGGTGCCGGGATTGCTGGAGGCACAGACCCATCATCAGGTCGGACATATCGCGCTGGCCTCGGTGATGAAAGGCGAGGAGCAACTGCAGCGGGATCTCCAGGAACAGCAGCAGCGCGGCGTGCGGGTGATCGTCGTCGATGCGATTACCGTTGACGATGTCGATGCGATTGCCGGGGCGGTGGTGGCGCTGAACTGGAACGTGCTGGCGGTCGACCCGGGGCCTTTTACCGAGCGGCTTGCGGTCCGTCGTGGCCTGATGCGGGAAGCGCGCAGCAGCGCGACAGCGTCGTCAGGGGCGGAAAACCCGCGCGGTTCGATTCTGGTGGTTGCCGGTAGCGCCACGCCGGTGACTAAAAAGCAGCTTCAGCATCTGATCGCTAATGACGAAAGAGTATGTCACATTCCTGTTGATGCCGAACTGCTGGTTGACAGGAAAAACGCCGCTGAAATCGAAGTGAATCGCGTGGTGCAGCATGCCCGGCAGTGCGTGCCGGCACAGCAGAACGCCATCTTCGTTTTTGAATCCGCGTTAACCGGGCGGCTGCTGAATCTTCAGGAAGAAGAGCAGCGCTTTGGGCTGGCCCACGGACAGGCTGCGGAAAATATTAACCAGGGACTGGGGAATATTGTTCGTGACGTGCTTAACTGCGCAGCCGGAGAAATTAAAGGCCTGTATATGACCGGTGGCGATACGATGGTGAATGTTCTTAAAGAGCTCGGCGCTACCGGGATTGAAATGATTGACTACGTGATACCGCAAACCGATATGGTGCGTATTATCGGCGGCGATTATGCGGGATTGATTTGCGTCGGTAAAGGCGGTTTAACCGGACCAGAAGATATTATTAGTACTATTGTTGAAAGAATTTATAAAGAAGCGCAGCTATAACCCACCGGTCATATAAATAAAAAACGACGTAATGGTCGTCCGGGTAGTATTGCGTCGTTATCTCTGTTAAATCATAATTTATGAGTTACCCTATGAACATAAATATATTAGAGAAGATGAATAAGGTGCCAGGCGGTTTAATTATTATTCCGTTGCTCGCGGCGATTCTTATTAATACCTTTGCACCGGAAGTCCTGGGCATCGGCGGCCCGACGACCGCATTATTCAAGGTTGGTTCCAGCGCAATGATGGGGATTTTTCTGCTGATTTGCGGTACCTCGATCAATATCCGCCAGGCCGGCCTGCCGCTCTATAAAGGCGCGGTGCTGCTGTTCCTGAAATGCCTCGCCGGCGCGCTGGCCGTATGGGTGGCCGGAGCGATGTTTGGCCCCAACGGTTTCCTCGGTATTTCGACCCTGGCACTGATTGCCTGTTTAACCAGCTCCAACAGCTCGCTATATATCGCGCTGTGCAGCAACTACGGCGATGCCAGCGACGCCGGGGCGATCTCCGTCTTCTGCGTCAAGGATGGGCCCTTTGTTACCATGATGGTGCTGGGGGTCAGCGGCCTGGCCAATATTCCTTTCGCCGCGCTGCTATCGATGCTGATCCCGCTGCTGATTGGTATGCTATGGGGCAACCTTGATGATCGTTTCAAACAGCTGTGCGCCGCCGCTCAGCCGCTGATTATCATTATTATGTCGTTTGCCATCGGCGCCAATTCCAGCATTAACACGGTCTTTACCGCCGGACTGTCCGGGATCCTGCTTGGCATTATCTCTGCGCTAACCGGCATTGTGTTCTATTTTATCTACAACCTGTTCCTGAAGAAGAAAACCGCGCTGGGCGCCGCGCTGGGGACAACCGCCGCCAGCTCTGCGCTGACGCCGGCAATGGTGGCTCAGGCCGACCCCTCGCTGGCGATGTACGTGGATGCCGCGACCGCGCAGCTGGCGACGGCGAGCATCATCACCATGATTACCGCGCCGATACTGGTGGCCTGGTTTGATAAACGTCTGAAAAAGCGCTCGCCGAGGGTTGAACCAGTAAAAGAAGAAACCAGTGAAGAGAAAGTGACATTATCTTCGCCTGCCACCAAAGGGAACAAATAATATGATCGCGCCGTTGTATTCATTACTTATCACGGCTGTCGGGGAATATGTCAAAAACTCTCTACAGGAGCATCAGCTGATTTTATTTTCTGAATCCGTTCCTGACGATATTGCGATGTATTGCGCCGTACATCAGAGCAGTGAGCTGACAGCTGAATTGTCACCCGGGCAGATAATGAAAATAAATGAGACTATTTATCGAGTCACGGCGGTAGGTTGTGTTGCAACGGCAAATTTAAAACAGCTTGGCCATATCACTTTAAAATTTGATGGCGCTGCCACCGCTGAATTACCGGGGATGGTGCATCTCAATGGTGACGTCCCCCAGAATATTCAGCGCGGCGACCAAATCTTTTTCTATCCGGAACTAAATTAAGACGTACAGCTAAATTAAGGAAATTATCATGAAAACAATCGCTATTGGTGCGGATGATGCCGCCTATGCTTTTCGCGACGCTATCGTCGCTTATCTGAATGGGCAGGGAATTAAGGTCGCGGATTACAGCAGCGATAAACGCCAGGGCAGCATGGTCTACCCGGATGTTGCCCACGCGGTGGCAATGTCAATAAAGCAGGGCGAGCACGATCGCGGCATCCTGATTTGCGGCACCGGCATTGGAATGAGCATTGTGGCGAATAAAGTGCCGGGGATACGAGCCGCCCAATGCCACGATACTTTCTCCGCCGAGCGGGCGCGCAAAAGTAATAACGCGCAGATTATCACTCTTGGCGCGCGCGTGATTGGCCCGGAGTTGGGCAAAAAAATTATTCAGGCCTGGCTTGAATCCGAATATGAAGGCGGCGGCTCCGCGTCGAAAGTGGAGCGTATCGACTATTACGAACACCAGCACGCCAGAGATTAATATCCGCAGTCGTAATATAAGGAACAGACTATGAGCCAGTTAGACGAACTGAAAAAATACACCACGGTGGTTGCCGACACCGGCGATATCGAATCGATTAAAAAATTTGCCCCGCAGGATGCGACCACCAACCCTTCACTGGTGCTGAAGGCCGCGCAGCTCCCGCAGTATCAGGCGCTGATTGCCGACGCAATCGGCAAGGCGCGTCGGCAGGGCGGCAGCCCGGAAACGCAGCTGATAAACGCCTGCGATCAGGTGGCGGTGGATATCGGTACCGAGGTACTGCGTCATGTGCCGGGGCGTATTTCTACCGAAGTCGATGCCCGTTTTGCCTGGGATCGCGGGATGTGCGTGTCGAAGGCGCGCAAGCTTATTCAGATGTATGAAAAGAACGGCATCGGGCCGGAACGCATCCTTATCAAACTTGCCGCCACCTGGGAGGGGATTCGCGCCGCAGAGGAGCTGGAACAAAGCGGTATCAACTGTAACCTGACCCTGCTGTTCTCCTTTGCCCAGGCGCGGGCCTGCGCCGAAGCGGGCGTCTTTTTAATCTCGCCGTTCGTGGGGCGTATTTACGACTGGTATCAGAAAAACCAACCGCAGTCGGAGTATCAGGTCGACAGCGATCCGGGCGTGGTTTCCGTGCGCCAGATTTATCAGTACTACAAATCTCACGGCTACGACACCGTGGTGATGGGGGCCAGCTTCCGCCGTATCGAGCAGATCCAGGCGCTGGCGGGTTGCGATCGCCTGACTATCTCCCCGGCGCTGCTTGATGAACTGGCCGCCAGCGAAGGCGCGCTGAGTCGCCAGCTGGCGCCCGGCTGCGTGACGGAAACCCGCCCCAGCCCGATAACTCAGGCGGAGTTCCTCTGGCAGCATCATCAGGATCCGATGGCGGTGGAAAAACTGGCGGAAGGTATCCGCCTGTTCGCGGTCGATCAGGTCAAACTGGAAAATCAGATTCAGCAGATGCTGTAAGGGCAGGAAAAGAGACTTATGAATACCACAAAAACCACCCGCAGCCTGTGCGCCAACGCGCTGCGAGCCCTGAGCATGGACGCAGTACAGAAAGCCAAATCCGGCCACCCGGGTGCCCCGATGGGTATGGCTGACATTGCCGAAGTCCTGTGGCGTGATTTCCTGAATCATAACCCGCAGAACCCGTCATGGGCCGACCGCGACCGTTTTGTCCTGTCCAACGGCCACGGTTCCATGCTGATTTACAGCCTGCTGCACCTCACCGGTTATGATCTGCCGATTGAAGAGCTGAAGAACTTCCGTCAGCTGCACTCTAAAACGCCGGGTCACCCGGAAGTCGGCTACACCGCGGGCGTGGAAACCACCACCGGTCCGCTGGGGCAGGGTATTGCGAATGCGGTTGGTATGGCCATCGCGGAGAAAACTCTGGCGGCGCAGTTCAACCGCCCGGGCCACGACATTGTTGACCACTTCACCTACGCGTTCATGGGCGACGGCTGCATGATGGAAGGTATCTCTCACGAGGTATGCTCCCTGGCCGGTACCCTGAAACTGGGCAAGCTGGTGGCGTTCTATGACGACAACGGTATCTCTATCGACGGTCACGTGGAAGGCTGGTTCACCGATGACACCGCGAAGCGTTTTGAAGCCTACGGCTGGCACGTGGTGCGCGGCGTTGACGGTCACGATGCTGACTCGATTAAACGCGCGGTAGAAGAAGCGCGTGCGGTTACCGACAAACCGTCCCTGCTGATGTGCAAAACCATCATCGGTTTCGGTTCGCCGAACAAAGCCGGTACCCACGACTCCCACGGCGCGCCGCTGGGCGACGCGGAAATCGCGCTGACCCGCGAAGCGCTCGGCTGGAAACACCCGGCGTTTGAAATCCCGTCTGAAATCTATGCCCAGTGGGATGCGAAAGAAGCCGGCCAGGCGAAAGAGTCCGCGTGGAACGAGAAATTCGCCGCCTACGCCAGAGCCTTCCCGCAGGAAGCCGCCGAGTTTACCCGCCGTATGAAAGGTGAGATGCCGGCTGATTTAGACGCGAAAGCGAACGAATTCATCGCGAAGCTGCAGGCTAACCCGGCGAAAATCGCCAGCCGTAAAGCGTCCCAGAACGCCATTGAAGCCTTCGGCCCGCTGCTGCCTGAGTTCCTCGGCGGCTCCGCTGACCTGGCGCCAAGTAACCTGACCCTGTGGTCCGGCTCTAAGGCCATCAACGAAGACGCTGCCGGTAACTATATCCACTACGGCGTGCGCGAATTCGGTATGACCGCGATTGCCAACGGCATCGCCCTGCACGGCGGTTTCCTGCCGTACACCTCCACCTTCCTGATGTTCGTCGAGTACGCGCGTAACGCGGTACGTATGGCGGCGCTGATGAAGCAGCGTCAGGTGATGGTCTACACCCACGACTCCATCGGTCTGGGCGAAGACGGCCCGACGCACCAGCCGGTTGAGCAGGTGGCTTCCCTGCGCGTCACCCCGAATATGTCAACATGGCGTCCGTGCGACCAGGTGGAATCCGCCATTGCGTGGAAATACGGCGTGCAGCGTCAGGACGGCCCGACCGCGCTGATCCTCTCCCGTCAGAACCTGGCGCAGCAGGAGCGTACCGAAGAGCAGCTGGCGAACGTCGCCCGCGGCGGCTACGTGCTGAAAGACTGCGCGGGACAGCCGGAGCTGATCTTCATCGCCACCGGTTCTGAAGTGGAGCTGGCGGTTGGCGCTTACGAAAAACTGACAGCCGAAGGCGTGAAGGCGCGCGTGGTTTCCATGCCGTCCACCGACGCGTTCGACAAGCAGGATGCCGCTTACCGTGAAGCCGTGCTGCCGAAAGCCGTCTCTGCGCGCGTGGCCATCGAAGCGGGTATCGCCGACTACTGGTTCAAATACGTGGGCCTGAATGGCGCGATCGTTGGCATGACCACCTTCGGTGAGTCTGCGCCGGCGGAGCAGCTGTTTGAAGAGTTTGGCTTCACCGTGGACAACGTGGTCGCGAAAGCGAAAGCGCTGCTGTAGTTCTTTTACCGCCTCCGGGTTACGGGCCAGCGCGGTCGGGTAGCCCGGACAGGCGCGCAGCACCGCCTCCGGGGGAAAAGCCTGTCTTCGCCGTGCCTCACACCGTTGCCAGAGCGGCAGCGCTGGTATTATTTTGGCCGTTAATATTTTGATTTTGCATTTCACATATATGTAACACTGTGATTAACAAAACAGTATCAGACAGACATTTGTGGCATGTTTCTTCACTCGGACAACAGAGAAGGAATAACACCATGGCCACTGAATATGTTGACTACCTGATCCTCGGCGACGAGCATCACGGCGAAATCCACAGGGATATTAAAAGCCACTCTCTCCGGGTCCGTTCGAAATACGCCGCCTGTTCCGTCCGGGGAGATACCTCTGCCGAGCAGCCAAAAATGGTGAACTACAATGTCCATGAATATCCGGCGCAGGATGGGCGATTTTATCTGGTGGCGACCAACTACCCGCTGGCCGATTTTGACGTTGAAGACGCGCTGGTTAAATCAAGAATTCATCCGTTGAGAAGCTAGAAACGCACTTCCTGAAGCGGTCGGGTAAGCACCATGCTACCCGACCTGTGAGGTGATTAACGACCCGCTTTCAGCTTCTGATAATACTCTTCATAAAGCGTACTGGCGCTGCCGACATCGTTCTGCCATTCGCCTTTCTGAATCGTTGCGGCGTCCGGGTAGAGCGATTTATCGTTAGCGATTTCCGGGCTTAGCATCTTCCGCGCGGCAAGGTTTGGCGTCGGGTAGCCGATAGTTTCCGCTACCTGTTTGGCCACTTCCGGGCGCAGCAGGAAGTTGATCAGCTTCAGCGCGCCATCGACGTTTTTGGCGTTTGCCGGAATCGACAGGCTATCCATCCAGAAGATGCCGCCTTCTTTCGGCCACACCACTTCCAGCGGCGTACCGGCCTGACGCGCAACCCACGCGGAGCCGTTCCATACCATGCCAAGGTTGACCTCGCCTTCCATATACGGGTTCGCCGGGTTATCGGAGTTGAACGCCGCGACGTTCGGCATCAGTTTTTTCAGCTCGTTATAGGCCGCTTCAATCTCTTTCGGATCGGTGGTATTACCGGAGTAGCCCAGTTTACGCAGCGCGACCTGGAACACTTCGCGCGCGTCGTCGGTCAGCAGCAGGCTGCTCTTATACTCGGGTTTCCACAGATCCGCCCAGCTGGTGACGGTCTTCGGATCGATCTCTTCGCTATTCACCCCAATGGCCGTCGCGCCCCAGATGTACGGAATGGAGTAGTCGTTGTTGGGGTCGAACGGTTTGTTGAGCATTTCAGGGTCAAGATTGCTGAAGTTGCTCAGTTTGCTCTTGTCGATCTTCTGCAGCATGCCCTCTTTACGCATTTTGTCGACGAAGTAGGTGGAAGGCACGACCAGGTCGTAGGCGCCGTCTTTATAGGTTTTGAGCTTGGCGTACATGGTTTCGTTCGACTCGTAGGTCGAATAGATCACCTTGATGCCGGTCTCTTTGGTGAACTGCTCCAGCAGCCCCGGCGGGACATACTCGGTCCAGTTGTAGAAATAGAGCGTTTTGCTATCGTCCGCGTGCGCGGCGCTTATACCGACTGCCAGAGCGCCCGCAGCGAGCAGGTGGCGTGACCATTTTTTCATTTTAACGTCCCCTGAGTTTTATCACGTGCAATTATCTGGCTGGCAATAACCATCACCAGCGACAGAACCAACAGAATGGTCGCCAGCGCATTAACCTCCGGCGATACCCCAACTTTAACCATCGAATAGATCTTCAGCGGCAGGATCTCATAACCCGGCCCGGTGACGAATGAAGAGACCACCACATCATCCATCGACAGGGTAAAGCTCAGCAGCCACCCTGCGGCCACCGCGGGCAGCGCCAGCGGCAAAATGATCTTTCGCAGAATGGTCAGTTCGCTGGCGCCGAGATCTTTCGCTGCTTCCAGCATCCGCACGTCAAAACCTTTCAGGCGCGAAAATACCGTGACCACCACGAAGGGCAGGCAAAAGGTGATGTGGGAAAACAGCAGCGACCAGAATCCCAGCTGAATACCGATCAGCATAAACAGCACCAGCAGCGAAATCGCCATCACGATATCCGGCGACATCATCACCACGAACAGCATCCCGCTGACGAACGGCTTGCCGCGAAAGCGATAGCGGTACAGCGCCACGGCGGTCAGCGAGCCGATAAGCGTAGCAAAGGTCGCCGAGAGCACCGCCATGGTCAGCGAGTGCTGCGCCGCCTGCAGCAGGCTGTCGTTATTCATCAGCAGGCTATACCAGTTGGTGGTAAAACCCTGCCAGTTAATGCCAAAGCGTGAACTGTTAAACGAGTTAACGATCAGAATAATAATGGGAATATAGAGATACGCGTAAATAGCGGTCATAAAGCCGCCGCGCAGCAGTCGACCGATCATTCCAGTTCCACCTTTTTATTCAGTAAACGCGCCGCGCGCCAGTAAATCAGCAGCATCAGGCCCATCACCAGCGTAAGCGTGATGCTGGTCGCCGCGCCAAACGGCCAGTCGCGGATGTTGAGGAACTGGCTCTTAATCACGTTACCAATCAGCAGGTTCTTCGCGCCGCCCATCAGGTCGGAAACGTAGAACAGCCCCATAGCCGGAAGCATCACCAGCAGGCAGCCGGCGATAATCCCCGGCATGGTCAGCGGAATGATGATACGGATAAAGGTTTGTAGCTTACCGGCGCCAAGGTCTTTTGCCGCTTCCAGCAGCGGGCGGTCGAGCTTCTCGATGCTCGAGTAGAGCGGCATCACCATAAACGGCAGCAGAATATAGACCAGGCCGATAATCACCGCCGAGGGGGTGTACATGATGCGCAGCGGCGTATCGATGATACCCAGCCACAGCAAAAATTCATTAAGGTAGCCCTTGGTGCTGAGGAAAATCTTCAGGCCGTAGATACGAATCAGCGAATTGGTCCAGAACGGCACGATCAGCAGAAACAGCATCAGCGGGCGCACCTTCTCCGGTAGCCTGGCCAGGAACCAGGCGAAAGGGTAGCCGAGCGCCAGGCAGGCCAGCGTCGCCAGCAGCGCCATATTCAACGAATGCAGCAGCACGTCGTAGTAGAGCGGGTCGAGCAGGCGCGCGTAGTTGTCCAGCGTAAAGACCAGCTTGACGAAGTTGGTGTCGTCGCGGGTCAGAAAGCTGGTGGCGATGATCATCAGGTTGGGCAGAAAGACAAACAGCACAAGCCAGCCCACGATGGTGGCGATCGCCACATTCTGGAATTTACTGGTGTTCTTCATCGGCCAGCACAACCTCCCAGCTTTCTACCCAGTTAATGGCCATTTTCTGGTCGAGCGAGTGGTCAAAATCAGGGTCGTCTTCATTAAAGAATTCGCTGACCATCACCATTTTACCGTTTTCCAGTTCAACCACCGATTCCAGCGTCATGCCTTTATAGTTGCGTTCGCGGATATAGCCTATCAGGCCATCGGCGTCATTACTGTCGTGGATCTCGTCCACGCGCAGGTCTTCCGGGCGCAGCAGAACGTTAAGCCGCTGGCCTTTTTCAACGGCGAAGTTGACGTAGATATTGCACTCGCGGCCTTCGACGCTGGCGCGCACCCGCCGATCGTCAATCCGTTCAATGACCGTGGCGCTGAAAATGTTGATTTCGCCGATAAAGCTGGCGACGAACAGGTTTTTCGGTTCTTCGTAGATTTCGCGCGGCGTACCGTCCTGCTCGATTTTACCCTCGCGCATCACCACGATACGGTCGGACATGGTCAGCGCTTCTTCCTGATCGTGGGTCACGAAGACGAAGGTGATGCCGAGCTTACGCTGCAGCGCCTTCAGTTCGTTCTGCATCTGCTTGCGCAGTTTATAATCAAGGGCGGAGAGGGATTCATCAAGCAGCAGCAGGCGCGGTTTGTTCACCACCGCGCGGGCAATCGCCACGCGCTGCTGCTGGCCGCCGGACAGCTGATGCGGTTTACGTTGAGCAAACGCTTCAAGCTGCACCATGCGCAGGGCATCGTGGACGCGGGGCGCGATGTCCACCGTCGGGGTTTTCTGCATACGCAGGCCGAAGGCGACGTTTTCAAACACCGTCATGTGCGGAAACAGCGCATAGCTTTGAAAGACGGTGTTCACATGGCGGTTTTCCGCCGGGATATGGGTGATATCGTGATCTTCGAGATGGATTTGGCCGCTATCGACGCTTTCCAGTCCGGCGATAAGACGAAGAACGGTTGTTTTACCGCAGCCAGAGGGGCCAAGCAGGGTGAGAAACTCACCGTTGTTGATGGTCAGATTGAGGTCGGAGATAACCGTTTTACCATCAAAGCTTTTGCGAATTCCCGCCAGATGAACCAGCGGAGAACGCGAACGCGGTTGTGTATTCAATTTTCGACTCTGTCCCATGTAGACGCAGCGGAAAGCTTACCGATGCGGGGTTTGTGGTTAACCACCTTTGGTTTTGCACATAAAATAATAAGGCCGAGCATTCTACGGCAAACGATTGTAATCGCCAATGATTGATGCGCCATGATGAACTACCTTTACAACATTATCGTGTGAAATGTATTAAATTCTCATTTGCCGGGCTAAAAATGACCTGACGCAATATTTGGTTTTTCCGGCTTATCAATAATGTTGTCACAAAAGAAGAGGGTGGCTACATGGATAAATTGCTTGAGCGTTTTTTGCAGTACGTTTCTTTAGACACGCAGTCGAAACCGGGCGTGCGTCAGGTACCGAGCACGGAAGGTCAGTGGAAGCTGCTACGTCTGCTTCAGGCGCAGCTGCAAGAAATGGGACTGGTGAATGTGACGCTGAGTGAGAAAGGGACGGTCATGGGCACCCTGCCAGCTAACGTTGAGGGTGATATTCCGGCCATTGGCTTTATTTCTCATGTCGATACGTCGCCTGACTTCAGCGGCAAGAACGTGAATCCGCAGATCGTAGAAAACTATCGCGGCGGCGATATCGCGCTTGGTATTGGCGATGAGGTCCTCTCGCCGGTGATGTTCCCGATACTGCACCAGCTGCTCGGGCAGACGCTGATCACCACCGATGGTAAAACGCTCCTCGGCGCCGATGATAAAGCCGGTATCGCAGAGATCATGACCGCGCTGGCGACGCTAAAGGCGAAGAATATTCCTCACGGCGATATTCGCGTGGCCTTTACCCCAGATGAAGAGGTGGGCAAAGGGGCGAAGCATTTCGATGTTGCCGCGTTTGACGCCTGCTGGGCCTATACCGTCGACGGTGGCGGCGTGGGTGAGCTGGAGTTCGAGAACTTTAACGCCGCGTCGGTGACGATTAAGATCGTTGGCAACAATGTTCATCCCGGTACGGCGAAAGGGGTGATGGTCAACGCGCTGTCGCTGGCGGCGCGCATTCATGCCGAAGTCCCTGCGGACGAAGCGCCGGAAACCACCGAAGGCTATGAGGGCTTCTACCATCTGGCCAGCATCAAAGGCACGGTCGATCGGGCCGATATGCACTACATCATCCGCGATTTTGACCGCAAGCAGTTTGAGGCCCGCAAGCGCAAAATGATGGAGATCGCCAAAAAGGTCGGCAAGGGGCTGCATCCGGATTGCTATATTGAGCTGGTCATCGAAGACAGCTATTACAATATGCATGAAAAGGTGATGGCGCACCCGCACGTGGTGGAGATTGCCCGCCAGGCGATGGTGGATTGCCAGATCGATCCGCAGATGAAGCCGATTCGCGGCGGTACCGACGGCGCGCAGCTCTCCTTCATGGGGCTGCCGTGTCCGAATCTGTTTACCGGCGGCTATAACTACCACGGCAAGCATGAGTTTGTGACGCTTGAAGGCATGGAGAAGGCGGTGCAGGTGATTGTACGTATTGCGGAGCTGACGGCGAAACGAGGCGCATGAAGGCTATAAGCTACGGGCCCGGTGAGGCGTCAGCCGTCACCGGGCAGTCGAAGACTCAGTCCTCAAAGAACCAGTAGCCGCTGTTGACCAGCGCGGCCAGCAGGGCGAGGAAGGAGGGATCTTCCAGCGCATCGCCGAGATGCTCAGCGTTTAGCGTCAGGTGGGTTGCCAGAGCATCCAGCGCCGGACGGTGCGGAGAGTTGATCTTCTCGCCGTTGACGAATACCTCGCCATCAATCCGCAGCACGCGCAGGCCCCCAAGACGCGTCAGCTTATCTCCCTGCTGCAGGGCATCGTAAATTTCATCCGGCTGGTACGGTGGCTCCGGCGGCGCCACGTCCAGCTCGTGCCGGGACTGGGTGATAAATTCGCCGAACCACTGCTTAAAGTGCTCCGGCTGATTAATCAGCCCCAGCATCATATCGCGCAGGCGATCCAGCTCCGCGGGCAGAATATCCGCAGGGTGCTCGCGAGACGGTACGTCCGGGTCGGCGTAACGCTGGCTGCCCAGTTCACGCTGCAAAATATAATCAGCAAAGCCGCTGAACAGCTCACGCGCGTTAGGCGCGCGATAGCCAACTGAATAGTTGAGCGAGTTTTCCAGCGAGTAGCCTTCGTGCGGGAACCCCGGCGGAATATACAGAATATCGCCCGGCTCCATCTCTTCATCAATGATGGCTTCAAACGGGTCGACCTGCAGCAGGTCCGGGTGCGGGCAGTGCTGTTTCATCGGCACTTTTTCACCCACGCGCCAGCGGCGGCGGCCGGTACCCTGAATGATAAACACATCGTACTGGTCGAGATGCGGACCGACGCCGCCGCCGGGGACGGAAAACGAGATCATCAGATCGTCGATGCGCCAGTCGGGCAGGGCGCGGAACGGATGCATGAGCGCCGCCGTTGGCTGATGCCAGTTATTGACTGCCTGTACCAGCAGCGACCAGTTATTCTCGCTCAGGTGATCGTAGCTCTCAAAGGGGCCGTGGCTAACCTGCCATTTACCGTCCTGATGACTGACCAGGCGGCTGTCGACTTCGCTCTCCATCGCCAGTCCGGCCAGCTCGTCCGGGCTTAACGGATCGACGAAATTAGCAAAGCCCCGTTTCAGCACCACCGGGCGTTTTTGCCAGTAGCGTTCGATAAAGTCGGGCCAGTTAAGCGTTAATTGATAATCCATATTTATATTCCACAGCAGGTGTCTGTTAGGGATTATAACGGATGCGGCACCAGCATGATGCAGGCGCCGTTAAAAAACCGACTGTTTTAGCTCTCTTTATCTTCCAGGGCCTGGCGACCAAAAATAACTTCCATGCAGGCGCCGCCGAGCAGGCTCTCTTCGGCGAGGATGCGGCCATCGTACTGGGCTACGATATCGCGGGCAACCGAGAGACCGACGCCCTGTCCGGGGCGCAGCGTATCTGCGCGCTGGCCGCGGTCGAACACCGCGCTGCGCATCGCGGCGGGGATCCCCGGGCCATCATCTTCAACCAGAATATGCAGATGGTTGTCGTTGGTCTGCCGGACGGAGACTTCCACAAACTCAAGGCAGTATTTACAGGCGTTATCGAGCACATTGCCCATAACCTCCATAAAATCATTCTTTTCACCGACAAAACTGATTTCCGGCGAGATATCCAGGGTAATGTTCACGCCTTTACGTTGATAGACCTTATTCAGCGCCGAGGTCAGGCTATCGAGGAGCGGAGCGATGGGATGCAGCTCGCGACTGAGCAGCGAACCGCCGCTGCGCATGCTGGCGCGGTGCAGATAGTAGCCAATCTGCTGCGAGATGCGGCTAATCTGCTCCAGCATCACCGGCTCTGCTTCATTGACGCTCATTTTCTCACCGCGCATGGAACGCAGCGTGCTCTGCATCACCGCAAGCGGGGTTTTCAGACTGTGGGTGAGGTCGGTCAGCGTCGTGCGGTATTTATCATAGCGTTCGCGTTCGCTTTTCAGCAGGCGGTTGAGATTGCTGACCAGCCGCGTCAGCTCGCGGGTGGTATTCGGATTGAGCATCTCGCGGTGATGCTCCTCCAGTTCGCGCACCTCTTTGGCCAGCGATTCGATAGGGCGCAAGCTCCACCATGCCGCGACCCACAGTAGCGGGATCACCAGCAGCAGGTTAGCCGCGAGGACATAGATAAACCAGCTCCACACCATGTAGGAGCGCTTAAGCTCTACCGGAATGGTGTCGACAACCACGATACTGAGCTGCGGCATGGTACTGGTGGCCGGATAGATATTGATCGCCACCGAGTGGGTCATTTCGGAGCCATCGTCCTCTTGCCGAATGGCGTCCAGCTGTTGTTGAATCTCGTGGTTGTTGTGCTGCAGCATACTGCTGCTGTCAACGTCGGCCTCAATTTCGTGAAAGCCGTTGTTTTTGAGCCAGTCCGGTTGAATACGTTTTACCAGCCAGGGTACGTCGCGCTGTGCCCACAGCAGCTGGCCGTGGGCGTCGTAAATGAGCGTCACCGTGGGGCTTTGCATATTCAGGTTTTCGGGGATATCAACATCGATGGTGTTGTTTTCCCATTTCGCCAGCATATAGAACAGATTGCTCTCGCCGCGCAGCAGGCGGAAGGTGGTTTTATCGAAACTGACGCTATACCCCACCAGCGCGACCATGCCATAGGAGAGTGACAGCACCAGCACTACGGCGGCCGTCGCCAGCAGAAAGCGAACGCGTAACGACAGCGGCAGAATATGCCGCAGCACCCCTTTCATCCGCGCAGTTCGAACAGATAGCCCTGACCGCGCACGGTGGTAATCACATCCTGCGGATACTCAGCCTGTATTTTTTTGCGCAATCGTCCCATCAGCACATCGATGGTATGGCTTTCGCGCAGCTCGGCGTCGGGATAGAGCTGCAGCATCAGCGAATCTTTGCTGACCACTTTGCCCCGATTGCGGATCAGGGTTTCCATAATGGTGTATTCAAATGCCGTCAGCTTGATGGGCTGGTCGTTGACCGACAGCTCGCGACGCGACAGATCCACCTGGAAAGGCGGAATGGAGATAACCTGTGATGCCAGGCCGCTATTACGCCGCAGAAGCGCCTGCATGCGGGCGGCAACCTCTTCGATATGGAACGGCTTAGTGACGTAATCATCCGCTCCGGCGCTCAGGACCTCAACCTTATCCTGCCAGCCTTCGCGGGCGGTCAGCACCAGCACCGGCACCGACACGTCGTGGCTGCGCCAGCGACGAATCAGCGAAAGGCCGTCTTCATCCGGCAGGCCAAGATCGACGATGGCGATGTCCGGAACGTGCTCACCCAGATAGTAATCCGCTTCCTTTGCGTCTTCCGCCGCATCGACCTGATGTCCCAGCTCCTGCAGCTGAACTTTCAGGTGGTGGCGCAGCAGAGCGTTATCCTCAACCACGAGTACGCGCATGCCAGTTCTCCATTTTATTTATGATATTGAACAGTTTAGCGTTTATTATACACCTTTAATATAAACAGCTGTTAAATAAAGAATTTTATTCGATTTTTTGTACCTCGGTCTCTTGGGCGGTGAGGACGAGTCCATCTTCGGCAGCGGGCGACATCATCGGTATCGGGCGCAGCGTACGTTTATCGATCAGTACGGAATGGGGTTCCCCATGGGCAAACAGATGCAGCTCTCCCCACTGGCGTAGCGCAACGACAACGGGGAACAAACGCTCTCCTTTTGCCGTCAGTACGTATTCCTGATAAGCCGTGCCATCCGAGGCGGATTGCATAGTGAGAATACCTGAGTTTACCAATTTGTGCAGACGGTCAGAGAGAATATTACGCGCCATACCGAGGCTTCGCTGAAAATCGCTGAAGCGGCGTATGCCATCAAAGGCGTCGCGTACAATCAACAAGGACCAGCGATCGCCGATAATATCCACGCTTCGGGCGACGGGGCAGGTTTCGTTTTTCATTTTTTCACGCGCTGGCATGGGCTCTCCGAACGGCCTGGTAAGTAGTTGCATTTTAAAACTTGATGTTCTAGTCTTCAACTGGTTTTATTTTGAAACCAGATAACCAAGGTGGGCATCATGAAAGCGACACTGATATCTCCAACGCTAAGCGATCCGCAAACGGTTATGCCTTGCAGCCTGGTCTGGCTGTTTGCTATCGCCAGCGGCCTGAGCGTGGCAAACGTGTATTACGCGCAACCGCTGCTCGACGCGCTAGCGCGAGATTTTGCGATCGGCGACGCCGCGATTGGCGGGGTGATTGCGGCGACCCAGATTGGCTGCGCAATGGCGTTGCTACTGCTGGTACCGCTGGGCGACAGGGTGAATCGCCGCCGCCTGATGGCGACGCAGGTGATTTTACTGATCGCTGCCCTGGCGGCGGTGAGTATGGCTTCCACCGCCGTGATGCTATTGGGCTGTATGCTTGCCGTTGGCCTGCTGGGTACCGCGATGACCCAGGGGCTAATCGCGTATGCCGCCAGCGCCGCCGCGCCCCATGAACAGGGACGCGTGGTGGGCGCTGCGCAAAGCGGAGTATTTATCGGGCTGCTGCTGGCGCGGGTATTCTCCGGGTCGATTAGCGATCTCTTCGGCTGGCGCGGGGTGTACATCTTGGCCGCTTTACTGATGCTGGGCATTGCGCTTCCGCTGTGGCGTCGGCTGCCGGTATTGGCGGCTGCGCCGAACCCCCTGAGCTATCCGCGGCTGTTGATATCCATGCTGGCTCTGCTGCGCCAGGAAAAAGTGCTTCAGGTGCGCGGCGTGCTGGCATTACTGATGTTTGCCGCTTTCAATATCTTCTGGAGTGCGCTGGTTTTGCCATTAACCGCTCCGCCCTTTCGCTTTTCCCATACTGAGATTGGCGCCCTGGGCCTGGTCGGGGTCATCGGCGCTCTGGCAGCGGGGCGTGCCGGTAAATGGGCCGATCGCGGATATGGGCAGCGCACCAGCGCCGCGGCTCTGGTGATGTTGCTGATAGCCTGGTGGCCGCTGTCGCTGATGGCATGGTCGCCCGCGGCGCTGTTGGTCGGCATTGTACTGCTGGATCTCGGCGGTCAGGCGCTGCATGTCACCAATCAAAGCATGATTTTCCGTACCCGTCCCGAAGCGCACAGCAGGCTGGTCGGTTTGTATATGCTGTTTTATGCGCTTGGCAGCGGTTTGGGCGCGGTGAGTACGACAGCGATATATGCGCGCGCGGGATGGCAGGGCGTTTGCCTGCTGGGGGCTTCGGTCAGTCTGCTGGCGCTGCTGTTCTGGTTGATGACCCGTGGCGTGATGTCGAGCCATGACGGTAGAGAAGGTTAGCGGAGAGCGCGTGGGTGATGTTAATTTTTTGTGTAATATAGCAGGCGTTGTTTTTCATGGCGCGCGGGAGCGTAAATCATGTCGCAATATCAACGTGCGGATTGGGTCCGCTTAGCGCAGTCGCCCACCCGGATTGAGCGTATCGAAGCCTTTTTCGGCGGTCACGGCTATGAGCCTCACCGGCATGACACCTACGCCATTGGCCAGACGATCTCCGGCGTGCAACGTTTTCACTATCGCGGAGGTCTGCAGCATAGCCTTCCTGGCGGAACGATGGTTTTGCACCCCGATGAGGTCCATGACGGCGATGCCGGGACCGAAGAGGGATTTCGCTACCGGATGGTTTATATTGAGCCCGCGCTGATTCAACAGATCCTCGGCGGCAGGCCATTGCCCTTTATCCCCGGCGGCATTTCCAGCGATCCGCGATTGCTGCGCGCTGCGCTGCCGTTGCTGAAAGACGTCGATGCGGTCTTCGCGCCTCTGGAGGAGGAAGATGCGCTTTACGATCTGGCGCAGACCCTGGCCGCTGTCGGCGGCCAGCGCTTTCGACGCTGGGCCTTCGATTATCCCGCCGCGGAAAGGGCCCGGGAGTATATCCACGCCTGTTTTGCGCAGAATATCACCCTCGACACCCTGGCGAACGTCAGCGGCAGAGACCGCTGGAGCCTGAGCCGTGATTTCAGAGCGCTGTTTGGCGCCAGCCCCTGGCGTTACGTGATGATGCGGCGCCTCGATTTTTGCCGCCAGCGGATGCTGGCTGGGGATAATTTGGCGGATATCGCAGCGCATGCAGGCTTTGCCGATCAAAGCCATATGACGCGCCAGTTCATCAGCCGCTTTGGCCTCTCTCCCGGCCGCTGGCTCAGGTTTGTCCGCGCATAATGCGTCGCGAGTTGCACAATCGTTCAATCTTTGCGGCCAGGACCTTATCTATGCTGACAGCCTTTATCACAAGGAGTCAGCTTATGTATCAATCGATTAATATTGCGCAGAAATTCACCCTCTTTACCGAGCAATGGCAGCCGAAGGTGGTGGCTGAAATGAATGACTATCAGTTCAAGGTGGTCAGGATCCTCGGCGACTTTATCTGGCATAGCCACCCGGAAACGGATGAAACGTTGATCGTACTGGAGGGCGTGTTGCGCCTGGATTTTCGCGATAACTGTCTGCTGCTGCAGGCCGGTGAGATGATCGTTGTACCCCGCGGCGTTGAACATAAAACCTCAGCGGAAACGGAAACCAAACTTATGCTGATTGAGCCACGCGGCGTCCTGAATACCGGGCACGAGGGCGGAGAACGCACCGCGGTGAATGACGTCTGGATTTAACGTTCGCGCGGGCGGGGAAGGGAGATAAAACCCTCTTTCCTGAGCGGAAAGAGGGTGGAAAGGCTTACTTCAGTTCGTCAACCATGGTGGTCGCGCGGCCGATATAGTTAGCCGGGGTCATGGCCTTCAGGCGAACTTTTTCCGCTTCCGGCAGCGCCAGGCTGTCGATGAACTGCTGCATGCCTTCGGCATCAACGCGCTTGCCGCGGGTCAGCTCTTTCAGCTTCTCGTACGGCTTCTCGATGCCGTAGCGACGCATGACGGTCTGAATCGGCTCGGCCAGAACTTCCCAGTTGTGGTCCAGTTCATCCAGCAGGCGGTCCTGATTCAGCTCCAGCTTGCTCACGCCTTTCAGGGTGGATTGATACGCGATCAGCGCGTAGCCAATGCCCACGCCGAGGTTACGCAGGACGGTGGAGTCGGTCAGGTCGCGCTGCCAGCGGGAAACCGGCAGTTTGCTTGCCAGATGCTGCATCACCGCATTGGCCAGACCGAGGTTGCCTTCGGAGTTCTCGAAGTCGATCGGGTTCACTTTATGCGGCATGGTGGAAGAGCCGATTTCGCCGGCAATGGTCTTCTGCTTGAAATGGTTGAGCGCGATATAGCCCCACACGTCACGATCGAAATCAATCAGGATGGTGTTGAAGCGGGCGACGCAGTCAAACAGCTCGGCGATATAGTCGTGCGGTTCAATCTGGGTGGTGTACGGGTTCCACTGGATACCCAGCGAGGTGACGAACTCTTCGCTGAACTGGTGCCAGTCGACTTCCGGGTAGGCGGCGATGTGGGCGTTATAGTTCCCCACCGCGCCGTTGATTTTGCCAAGAATTTCAATCTGATTCAGCTGACGATACTGGCGCTCCATACGGTAAGCGACGTTCGCCATCTCTTTACCCATGGTGGACGGCGTGGCCGGCTGGCCGTGGGTGCGGGAAAGCAGCGGGATATCGCGATACTGTACCGCCAGGTCCTTAACCGCGTCGATCAGCTTGCGCCAGTATGGCAGGATCACTTCGTCGCGGGCGGTTTTCAGCATCAGCGCGTGGGACAGATTGTTGATGTCCTCGGAGGTGCAGGCGAAGTGGATAAACTCGGAGACCGCGTGCAGTTCTGCCACGTCGGCGACTTTTTCCTTGAGGAAATACTCAACCGCTTTGACGTCGTGGTTGGTGGTACGCTCGATCGTTTTGATGCGCTCTGCATCTTCTACGCTAAAATCGGCGACGATTTTATCAAGGTAACCGTTTGCGTCGGCAGCAAAAGCAGGAACTTCCTTGATCGCTGCGTGCGCGGCCAGTTTTTGCAACCAACGCACTTCTACCTGAACGCGGAATTTCAGCAAACCGAATTCGCTGAAGATACCGCGCAGCGCGCTGACTTTGTCGCCGTAGCGGCCGTCGACTGGGGAAACGGCGGTCAGTGAGGATAATTCCATAGATCACAACTCCGGGGTTAAATGAGCAAGAATTTGTTTTGCCTGGTTAACCAGACGATTACGGGAAAACATCAGCTGCAGACGTCCGCCGCCGACCTGGTGCCAGAGCACCGCGGAGCGAATACCTGCCAGCAGGGCAGAGCGAACCTTCGCCTGAACCTGAGGGCTTTGCAGCACGGCTGGAGAGCCGGTCACCTGAATCCGCGGGCCCAGCGGGCTAATGACATCAACATAGATGCCGGCCATTGCGCTGAGCAGGGTCTCGGATTGCAGATCGAAATGTTCAAGCTGACGGCGCAGGCCACCGATACGGTTGCCGAGGGTATCCATGGCCCCTTTGCTGGCGGCAAGCTTACGCTCGAGCACCATCAGGCTTAGAGTATAGCGGGTGAGTTCGGCGTTCAGTCCCTGGCGACTGCTGGTATTCAGCACGCCAATGAGAGTTTCCAGCCCGAGACGAAGATTGGCTTCACTACCACCGAACACCGCCAGCGTTGAATCCGGGTCGAGGTCGATGATGCTGTTCAGCGACACATGCAGGGCGTCGCTATCGCAATGCCCCTGGTGCGCCAGTTCCTGAACCAGACGCGCGGCCTGGCAAACGCCGGCCAGCGCCAGCGTAATGTCATAATAATTCTTCGCCACACATTCTCCTTGTAAACCGCCGAATACCCGGTTGAGGCATTCCGCGGCTAATATGTCTGTCAAGCCTGCAGCGGCAAGCGCTGTTCGATAATCCCACCGCCGAGGCAGACTTCGTCGCGGTAAAAGACCGCAGACTGGCCAGGCGTGACGGCGGCAACCGGCTCATCAAAGATCACTTCAATGCGGTCGTCATCCAGCGCTTTTACGCTGCAGGGGATATCGGTCTGGCGGTAGCGGGTTTTCACCGTGCAGCGCAGCGTGCCGGTCAGCGGCTCGCGGTCTACCCAGTGCAGCTGTTGAGCAATCAACCCCACGGACATCAGACGCGGATGGTCGTGGCCCTGGGCGACAATCAGAATATTGTTTTCGACGTCTTTGTCGACCACGTACCACGGGTCTTCGCCGCCGTCTTTGATGCCGCCGATGCCCAGGCCTTTACGCTGACCCAGCGTGTGGTACATCAGGCCCTGGTGCTCGCCAACTTCGTCGCCGTCAACGCTGATAATTTTACCCGGCTGGGCGGGCAGGTAGCGGCCAAGGAATTCACGGAATTTACGTTCGCCGATAAAACAGATACCGGTCGAGTCTTTTTTCTTCGCGGTGATGAGATCCAGCTCTTCGGCGATTTTACGCACCTGCGGCTTTTCCAGCTCTCCTACCGGGAACAGGCTTTGCGCGATCTGTTCGTGGCTGAGAGTATAAAGGAAGTAGCTCTGGTCTTTGTTACCGTCGAGGCCGCGCAGCAGCTGGCTCTTGCCGTTAACGTCGGCGCGGCGCACGTAGTGCCCGGTGGCGATGTAGTCAGCACCGAGGTCTTCTGCGGCAAATTCGAGGAAGGCTTTAAATTTAATTTCTTTATTGCACAGAATATCCGGGTTCGGCGTGCGGCCGGCTTTATATTCTTCAAGGAACAATTCGAATACGTTGTCCCAGTATTCTGCGGCAAAGTTGACGGTGTGAAGTTCAATTCCCAGCTTATCGCAAACGGCCTGCGCGTCGGCAAGATCCGCCGCTGCGGTGCAGTATTCCTCGCCGTCGTCTTCTTCCCAGTTCTTCATGAACAGGCCTTCCACCTTATACCCTTGCTGGAGCAGCAGGTAAGCGGAAACTGAGGAATCAACCCCGCCGGACATGCCGACGATCACTTTTTTCTGGCTTTCTGACATTGGAATACTCACTACATTGAACTTCGAGGCGGCGTATTCTAGCACGCGTCATCCGTCGAGGCACCCCCTGTAAACGGCCAGTTAAATTCGCCGATGAGCGACAGCGGGTAGCGCGGATCCTGCTGATAGCTGCGAATGCTCTCAGCAACCAGTTGAGAACGCAGGTTTGTTGCGTTAAGAATTTCCTCGGCACTGAGCCACAGGCAGCGATCGATATCGCTATCATGGGGCTCGGTGACGCACGTATCGTTAAGCTCGATAGTAAAGAGGAAGCGCAAAAACGGGGTGCGATCCGGGGCTATCCACTGATGCAGGCGAAGAAAGTGCTGCGGCGTCGCGCGAATGCCGGTCTCTTCCCAGAGCTCGCGCTCTGCGGCCTGAACCAGGGTTTCGTCGGCTTCGAGGTGACCTGCAGGCTGGTTCCACAGCGCTTTTCCGTTGATCGTTTCTTCAACTACCAGGAATTTGCCTTTCGCGTGAACCACGCAGGCGACGGTGACGTGCGGCTTAAACATTGGTTTTCCTTATGATGGATGCGGTGAGTCGGTTTTACGCCATTCGCCGTTGGCCAGGCCATCCAGCGTATAGCCGCCCATCGCGTAGCGAATCAGGCGCAGCGTCGGAAAGCCGACGTGGGCGGTCATCCGCCGTACCTGGCGGTTGCGTCCCTCATAGAGGGTGATTTTCAGCCAGCTGGTGGGGATAGATTTGCGCTCGCGGATGGGCGGATTCCGCGGCCACAGCCACTCTGGTTCCGCAACCCGCTCCACGCCGGCGGGCAGAGTAGGGCCGTCATTAAGCGTGACGCCGTCGCGGAGCGCGGCCAGCGCGTCCGCCGTGGGCTCACCTTCCACCTGAACATAATAAATTTTACCGGTGCGCTTACCCGGTTGAGTGAGCGCCGCCTGCAGCGCGCCGTCGTTGGTCAGTACCAGCAGGCCTTCGCTATCGCGATCCAACCGACCGGCAGCGTAGACGCCGGCAACCGGAATAAAATCTTTCAGCGTGCTGCGGCCGGCTTCATCGGTAAATTGCGGCAATACATCGTATGGTTTATTGAACAAGATCACAGTTTTTGGCTGGCGTTCTTTGCGTTGTCTGGTGACTTGTTGCGTGCTGAATCGCTCAACGCGATGTTTTCTAAATGAAGTTTTTTGCATGGTATTTTCAGACTCAATCAATTGCCGCATTATAGCCTAATTACGAATGCCTTTCATGGATGCAAACATTCAGGTAGTATTGACATGCTCATTACAACTTATTAACAAAAAGGTTGCTCAAACCGATTCGCATTACAGGAAGGCGACACGGACGCGAAATCTCCGGTTAGCGGCATATTCCGATGACGGGAGTGGGCGAGTAAAGCCAACGCCCGGCTAGCGTGAAGAGGGAAGAGCAGAACCAGAAGCGCTCGAAGGAGAGGTTAATGGAAAGCAAAGTAGTAGTTCCGGCGGAAGGTCAAAAAATCACCCTGCAAAACGGCAAGCTGAACGTCCCTAATAACCCGATTATCCCGTTCATCGAAGGTGATGGTATCGGCGTTGACGTGACTCCGGCGATGCTGAAAGTGGTTGATGCTGCCGTTGAGAAAGCCTATAAGGGCGAGCGTAAAATTTCCTGGATGGAAGTTTACACCGGTGAAAAATCGACCCAGGTTTATGGCCAGGATGTCTGGCTGCCTGCCGAAACTCTTGATCTGATTCGTGAATATCGTGTTGCTATCAAAGGCCCTCTGACCACCCCAGTCGGTGGCGGCATCCGTTCTCTGAACGTTGCTCTGCGTCAGGAACTGGACCTCTACGTTTGCCTGCGCCCGGTTCGTTATTATCAGGGTACCCCGAGCCCGGTTAAGCATCCTGAACTGACCGATATGGTTATCTTCCGCGAAAACTCTGAAGACATCTACGCCGGTATCGAGTGGAAAGCCGATTCTGCTGAAGCAGATAAAGTGATCAAATTCCTGCGCGATGAAATGGGCGTGAAGAAAATTCGCTTCCCGGAACATTGCGGTATCGGCATCAAGCCGTGCTCTGAAGAAGGCACTAAACGCCTGGTTCGCGCCGCCATCGAATACGCTATCACCAACGATCGCGATTCTCTGACTCTGGTGCACAAAGGCAACATCATGAAATTCACCGAAGGCGCGTTCAAAGACTGGGGTTACCAGCTGGCACGCGAAGAGTTCGGCGGTGAGCTGATTGACGGCGGCCCGTGGCTGAAGATTAAAAACCCGAACACCGGGAAAGAGATCGTCGTTAAAGACGTTATCGCCGACGCCTTCCTGCAGCAGATCCTGCTGCGTCCGGCGGAATACGATGTTATCGCCTGTATGAACCTGAACGGTGACTATATCTCTGATGCCCTGGCGGCGCAGGTTGGCGGTATCGGTATTGCCCCTGGTGCGAACATCGGTGACGAGTGCGCGCTGTTTGAAGCCACCCACGGTACTGCGCCGAAATATGCCGGCCAGGACAAAGTGAACCCAGGTTCCATCATCCTGTCCGCTGAGATGATGCTGCGCCACATGCAGTGGTTCGAAGCCGCAGACCTGATCGTCAAAGGCATGGAAGGTGCTATCGCCGCCAAGACCGTGACCTATGACTTTGAACGTCTGATGGAAGGCGCTAAACTGCTGAAATGTTCAGAGTTTGGCGACGCGATTATCGCGAACATGTAATCTGGCCCCCAGATTATGTCAGAACGGGAACCTGGTGGTTCCCGTTTTTATTATTAGTTTTCGAACGGTTATCAAAATTTTATCAAAACAAGTTATCAAAACCCCTCCCGAAAAACCTCATAAGGCCACCGTTGTCCACCCCTTCCCACGATCATCATGGTACCTATCCGTTTGTTGTTGAGTTTTATGTCCAAGTAAATCTTTCGTGTTTATACCTTGGGCTTTATATAACCGCTCGGAAAGCGATCTTTGTTCATGGAAAGTTGCCGGTGTACCTTGTCCCCAGTCAATATCTGCACTGTCTCTTGCCTTGCTGAAATTCATGGTCAGTGTTCTGGGTTTCACCTGTGCTCCTCGCTCAGCCTGTGAGGTGGTTCTAAAGAAATGAACCAAATAAGGGCTTACTGCATAATCCCGGCAACGACTGATTACATCTCGGAGGCTCCAGTTGATTGCGTTGCAACGCAGAGCTAATGGTATAGCGATTTTGCTTCCGGTTTTCTCTTGCTCAACGTGTAGATGATCGTCCCAGATGTCCGAGAATTTCATACGGGATATATCACCTAGTCGCTGTCCTGTTACTATGGCTAAAAGCATGGCGTTCCCCATGTATTTGTGATTTTCATCGGCTATATCAAAAATCTTTTGCCATTCCTCAAGAGTGAGGCGCTGGCGAGTGATCTTTCTACGAGGTTGTTTAGTTGCTAGTGCAGGGTTATAACCAGGAGGTACTTCTCCCGCATGCTGAGCTTCTTTAAAAACATCTATTAGGACAGAGCGAATGACCTGAGCCATTCTGGGTTGTCCCTCTGCTAAATATTCATCAAGAATTTGCGCAACATCTCGAACATTGACAGCGGATATTAATTTCATTCCTACCCGTTCCTTAAGCAGAGATACTGGTTTTGCTTTTTGTTTGATAGTGTTTTCTTTAATATCTCCGGACTTCAATCTTTCCTGCTGAATCTTCCAGTAACGTTCAAGCCAGGTGTTAGTTGATATTGATTTTCCTGAGCTGGTGGAAATTCTGTCAGTGATTGCCATTATCTGGCGGGTTTGTTGTTCCGCCAGTCTTTTATTTGCTTCAATAGCTATTGCCGTGGCCTCTGCTTCGTCTGTTCCTAGACTATGAAACTTACCAGTTATCGGGTGCTTATAACGCCAATATACTTTATTAACCTTTCTGCTGAAGAGCGGGTATAAATTTGGAATAGATATATTATTTTTACGTGGTCTGGCAGCCATCGTTCAAAATCCTCTGCAAAAGAACAGGGTCGCTTTTCTTTACTACAGGAGTGGTCAATGTACCGACCAACTCAGCATCCTCCCTGACGCGCCAGAATCGACCTTCTTTTTTGGCTGGGGGAGAAAACATATTCTGTTTAGCATAATTCCTGAGAGTGGAAACACTTGGAGGATTGCTTCTGTATTTCTCGTTTGCCCACTCTTCAAGGGTTAACATCTGGAGCATATGTTTTACCTCATCATGGCCCATTGCTGGGCCAGTATCTGAAAATACAAAATCAGTTTTGCATCAATTTTTGCAGCACCTGATTGCCGGCAATTATTCGCTGCCAGATCGCTGATACATAGCGGGCCTGATGAATAGCATCAGCGAGGGCATTGTGACGAGACCCTTCAAACGGGATCGTTGTTTTGGGGTCGAAGCTAATGGCTTGGCCGAGCTCTACCATTGTTCGTACGTCCCGATCGTTCCAGTATTCCCACGGATAATCTTCAGCAATGCAATCGTAAGAAGAACGCAGAATAGAGTTGTCGAATGACGCACCGTTACCCCATACCTGCGCCTTTTTGCTCCCACCAGCGACATTATCAGAAACAAATTCTCTGAACTGGAGTAATGCATCCTGCAACGGGATAGCATCATCATTTACGATCGCAGAGCGTGCTTCGGAGGACTGCTTAAGCCACCAGATAACAGTAGATGGATCGATTACGGCGCCCCAGTTCACGGAGGATTCAAGGCATACGACTTTATAGAAACTTTCTCCAATAGAGCCGGTTGCCGGGTCAAAAACAACCGCACCAATAGCGACGATAGGGGCGTTATGTTTTTTACCCATGGTTTCCAGATCAACCATAACGTGAACATAATCAATTGGCTGATCTTCCTCCTTATTATGATGACCGGATTCAATATCTACAGAATCCGTTTGATGAACAACTTCATCTGTTTTTTCTTTTTGGTTAACCTTGCCCGTAACGTCAACAAGACCTTCAATGGAAAATACTCCGTCCCCAATTTTTGAAACTTCAGGCTGCCTGGTCTTGGTAAGGTCTTCGGTTACCCACTTCGGATCCGTAGGGTCGCTAACCCCTTCAACATATTCGCCGCGCTCGGCGGCCAGAACCTGATTAGCGTCCGGACGTTGCTTTTGAGCCTCTTTTACCAGTTCGGCACCAACTGCTTTAATGTCGGAGGAGAGTGTTTCCAGTTTTGCGCTGCTATCCTCTCCGGCGATTACTTGGTTTGTTGCATCCAGTGTGACTGCAGCAGATGGAATATGTCCCGCCTTGGTAAGCGTCTCAGCGCTCGGGGTATCATGCTTATGTCCAGTCAGATTCGCGTTGATGTAGCCACGCAACCGATCTGGAAAAGGAGTTATTCCACTGGATGCTTCCCTGATCAGTGCAAAAATCGCTGCACGGGAATAATCAAGGATGCCTGGTGTGCTCCGTAATGCTGCAGACCATTCTTTAAATGGACTTTCTTTCTTCTGTACTATTTCCTTCGCGCGGCGGTGGACTGATGCCGGAAAATTATAGATGTCAAAATCCATAGGCATCGTTGCAAGAGCGATCTCTATATCCAGAGTATCCAGCGAATGCTGATAATCCGGATTGCGGTCAGTTTTGTTACCGCCGCCAGCATTGGCGCCGGCATCGGTTTTGTTTATTGAGGTGATATAGTTTCCAGCAGCCCATTCCTTTGTAAGGATCCCGCGGTCAATGTGCGACGTTTCAAGCCACAATTTGGCGAACTGAATTTGCTTGCCGAGCTCATGGCGTTTCCCCACAGGAAATACGCTCTTAAATGCACTGGTAAATTTCCACAGGCCAGGCATATCATATTTTTTAAGCTCCGGAATATTTTCTGCCGTCAGCAGCAGATTCTGCACACCGTGATTATCCGTATCCATTTCCATCGCTGAAAGGCGGTTACGATGAGGAATGCTAATGTGATACACGTGACGCTCGTCGGCCATATACTGGGCAAGCAGCTGCGTGCGGAATGACATTTCCGCCAGGTTGAAGAGTGCTTCTTCATTGTTCGAATAGTCCTCTTCATCGCTATTTGCAGGAGAGATATCGTTTTCTGGTTTACTGGAGGGCTGTGGTTCAGCAGCCGCTGGCGCAACGATTTTTTGCCATGTCAGCCCGTCTTCACCACCAAGCTCGTAGCGATCGCACCAGGTGTCATCCAGTACACCTTCTTCCGGTAAGTCATCAACGATGAGCCAGTTGGTGCGGATCGGCAGCTGATGGCTGGCGCCGCGGCCAACGTTAATTTCAGCGTCTTCCAGGATGTCCAGGATTTTGCGCTCGGCGCGAGAATCGGATTTAGCAGAGAACCAGCAGAAGAGACTTTTCGCTTCGTTTGCTTTTGCCTTCGCTTTAATGAGATACGGGTAGTTGTTCATTGCGTTTGGGCTCCTTTGGATTGTAAGATACCCGGCAGCTGATGGCAGCCGCCCTGGTGGTGGTCATTGGTCAAAACTCGATTCCGGAAAGCTTTGGTCGGCTGACCGGGTACTTAACCCGCCTTGCGCGGGTTTTGTGCTTTATGGGGCTGGCGAATCGGCCCGCAGCAGCTGTGATACGCGAACGTCGTCAAGCGCTCGCAGGATAGGCTCAAAAGTTTTATGGGCTGGCAGTTTAGATACCGCAGTGATCACTTCTGTAACGGTGATGTCATCGCCGCGGGGGCTATAACCACCACCTGGGCCACGCTGTGAAATTACCAGGTTACCCGCCCGCAGCTTTTTGAAGATCTGCTCAAGGTATGAAGTAGACAGCTTTGACTCTTTACTGATGGCCGTCAGTGAAACGGGCGAGCCGTCATAGAGCTTATTCAAAGTGGCGGCGGCCTGGACAGATGCCAGAACGCGTTTCATTCCAAATTCCATAATCACTTCTCCGGCCGTAACGGCCATTGGTCAAAACTCGATTCAAAAACTCGCTGCAGGCTGTTGGTCGTCAGCCATGTTTTGTGCATTTCGGTAGGGGAGGCACTGGCCCTGTACTTTTTGTTCATCGGCGTTGCTGTTGCAACTGGCCTCTGATGGATAAACACCGATCAGAACATCAGAGCATTCACCAGTGAGAGCACAAACGCTGATGACAAGGGCAAACAGGGTATTCATGCCTCAGCCTCAGGGTTTCCTTTCTGCGCCAGCAAGTAACACAGCTGGCGTAGTCTCACCTCGAACCAGTTCAGGCGGGTCGCCTGGTTCCCGGTAGGTACTCGGGCAAAATCCTTCATAGTTATCTCCAGTTAACTCAGTATTAGGATGTGGTTTTGCAATGCGGCGCCGGGTGCCTCCCGGTGACGGCAGCCAGTTAACAACTACCGCCGACAACTTTTTCCCCACAACGTGTGAATAACCGCCATGTTTACTTTTTTAACTGTGTCGCGTGCGCATAGCCGCATTCACCGCATTGCAAACCCTGATTTTTTATTTTCACTACTTCGACGCGCTTCGTCGGTGGTGTCGTGACGCTGATCTTCACGATTGAGCTTTTTCACCCTGCAATTCACCACCACGAAGCGTGCAGGATTTCCATTACATTTCAGAAGAGGCGCAGTCTGCCGGCTTACCTGAAAGCGCCGCGGTAAACTCGCTGAAACTCAGCGCCTCCTCACCTTCAGAGAGGCTTTCAAAATAGTCTTCATATGCTTTATCCATACTCATTTCTTTCCCTTAAGGCCGGGCAGCCGAACGTTGAACCTGCTGCGATTGATATTGCTGTCATCTCATCCGGTGTTTCGTATGCCGCCGGCAGCTACTTCGTGGGCTTCCTGCCTCGATGACTTGCTGCGATGGAATGATTAAAGCATTGGTTTATGTTTGATGTCAACATTGGATTTATACAGATGCAAACTTTTGCTTTAATCGAGACAGGGGAGCTGTTGGAGTGATTGAGGCTGCGCGGCAGGCAAAAAAAAAACCGGCATTTGCCGGTTTCATGGGGTGAGATCAGAGATGTTAGTTAGTGTCGCTAGCCTTAAATCGACCACGGAGATATTTCTCAACATAATCATCGATTTCTTTTAGGCGGACTTCAAACGTATCAATCATTCTCTCTTGTTCAGCCTCAGGTAACTGCCTAAACAGACGTAACATTTTGCTCTCATTTGGCTTGAGGCCTGAATCTTCAGATACTTTCTCTCCAAGCAACCAAGTTACAGACACATTGGCAGCTTCCGCGAGGGCAATTGCGGACTTTTTACTGATTACTCCTTTCTTAAACCACCCATTCACCGCTTGAGGTGTAACTCCAGCAATGCGAGCCATATCCGCCTTGCTGATCCCTCTTTGAGTAATTTCTTCCAAACGAGCAATCAGTTGGTTGTTGAGTTCTTCAGTGTTTTTCATAAGCCCATTGTAAAGGTTTAGTTTATAGTCACAATAAATTAAAAATTTGCATTGAATATAAACCTATGCTTTATTATGCCTAACTTAACGAGGAGATAGATATGACAGCCCTTGATAACGCAATTCGAGTAGCTGGCTCAGCCAATAAATTAGCATCAACGCTTGGAGTAAGCGGCATGGCAGTAAGTCAGTGGAAAACAAAAGGTATTGTGCCTTCATCGCGAGTTTTACAGGTTTTTAATGCAACGGGCGTTACGCCTCATGAATTACGTCCTGATCTATATCCGAATCCGACGGATGGAATACCTAAGGAGTGACCATGCAAACCACCTCTTTTGAAAATCATACTCCGGTGATGAGTATGCAACTGAAAACGGAAAATCAGTATTTGCCCCGTCGGCGTGACGGCAAGAAATGCCGAGCCATTTTGGCCGCCGTTCAGGAATGGGAGTCCTCATTACCTGGGCGTGCGCAAGACCACGTCGCGCAGCTGGTGGCCGAACAGTGGGAGAAACAAAACGGGCGCGGTATCAGCGTCAATAAACAAAATCTGTATCGCTACCTGAAAAACGAGGGCGGTTCAGAGAAGTACACCAGTTATGTCATCCAGCTTTCGGCGGCGATCGCTGATGCAATGCCGATAGAGATCGCGCGCAAACATGGCCTAAAACATGGCTTAACTGAAACTGAGCTGGTGGCCAATGCAATCAAAGAATGCAGCGAAGCGCACCAGGCCAAGTTACTTGGCGCACCTCTGCAGAAACTAGAGCGTGAAATACGGGAAGCTGCAATTGCACTTTTTAACATGCTCCCTGCAGATGCGGCGGGACCACTACTGGCGAGCATCAGCGCCGTAGCGCCGCAATTTTTTTAATCGAGTTTTGACAATGACCACCAGCACCAGCTGGTTAATAAGAGGTTTCAGATGGCCCGCATCAGAACAGTTAAACCTGAATTCTGGACAGATGAGAAGGTGGTGGAATGTTCAATTCCAGCGCGTCTCCTGTTTATCGGGTTGTTCAACTTCGCCAACGATATGGGATGCCTTGAGCGTTCGCCAAAACGGTTGAAGATGCAAATCTTCCCTGCGGACGCGCTCGATTGCGAACCACTAATACAGGAACTGATTACTCATGGATTACTCACTGAGTATTCAGTGAATGATGTCTGCTATTTGCAGATTAAAGGTTTCCTTAAGCATCAAAAAATAAACAGGCCTTCGGCCTCAAAAATACCTCTTCCGCCAGAATTCACTGAGTCTAAGGCAGGAAAGGAAGAAAAGAGAGTCCCTAATCAAGGAGGGCTCAGTGAGGACTCAGTGAATCCTCATGGAGGACTCACTGACGGAAAAGGAAGGGAAGGGAAAGGAAAAGGATCAAACCCCACTCTCTATGCGCAGGAGAGAAATTTTCCCCAGCAACCTCAGTATCTGCCTGGAGTGGATATTCCGATCGGGAAATTCGCCATGCACGACCTTTGGCTGCCGTCACAGGACTGGCCGCGACTGGCTGCTACCTGGGGTATAGCGCTTCCCGAACCGGCATACCTGCCGACAGAGCTGGCAGAGTTCACCGCGTACTGGAAATCCGAGGGGAAAGTGTTCACTCAGATTCAGTGGGAGCAGAAATTCGCCCGCAGCGTGATAAGTGCCAGAGCCAAATCTAAACCACAACCAGCAACCGGAGGAAAAGACCATGCAGGAATTCAACCAGTTAACACCGCATCCCGGGCAGTTCAGGAAATTCAGGCAGCCAGAGAACGCTGGGAAAAGCAAAACGGACTTGCTGGCGGCGGATACGGCATGGCGGCTTTGGACAGTCATGGGGGAAATATTTTCGAACCGGTGGACCCAGAAGAACGGGGCGGCGCCCTCGGATATGTGGATTGCCCAGATTGGATCGATGAGTGAAGCCCAGATTACTCTGGTCTGCAGTCAGTGCATGGAGCGCTGCGCCGCGGGTAACACATGGCCACCGGATCTGGCTGAATTCGTTGCTCTGGTATCTGCCAGCGGTGCTAACCCGTTCAATCTGACATCCGAATCTGTAATGGCGGAATACAAGCGCTGGAGGAATGAGTCTTACCGATACTCGGGCAGCGACAAATACCCATGGAAACAGGATGTTCTCTATCACATTTGCATTGAGATGCGCAGAACCGGAGTTGAGAGGAACCTGACGGAGGGAGAGCTGAAAAAACTGGCAGAAAACTTACTTACGAAATGGACCAAACACCTGGCTAACGGGTTTTCGATTCCGCCAATTCGTCAGCAGTTGGCAGCACCGAGACATCCAGCGGGACCGACGCCAGCACAGATTCTGATGGAAGAGTACAAACGCCGCAAGGCGGCAGGTTTAACCAAGTAAACGAGTTTTGACCATGGCCAAACAATCAAAAACCAAAGTAACCAAAGCACAGATGGTGCTTGCCATCGTTAGCCGGACGCCAGAATGCGTCCTGCAGGATGTCTGCGATGCGCTCGACTTGCAAGCCAGTACAGCAGGTAACTTGCTGCGGCAACTCCATGCCGCGGGAAAACTCCATCGTACCCATAACGGTTGCCAGTATGTCTACCGGGTTGTTGCAGGCGTTGAGGTTCCCGATGTTGCCCTGCCGCAGACTGCAACACCATTATCTGAAGAGGATGTGAAAAAAGTCCAAAACGCACTGTCCCTGGCGAAGACGCTGGAAGACAAAAAGCTGTGGCGCCGGGCTGCGACTGTTTACACATCGATGCTTGGGATGACTACAACAGCAAACGAACTCTGGTTGCTTGCCAAAATGCGTAACCGCTGCCTGCGCAATGCGACGAGGTGCTGATTATGCCTAAAATGGAATCAACAGCATCTGGTACGGGATGTTAAAGCTAAGTTCAAATATTCCGGGATGAGGCAAAGCTGAGATGTCCGCTGAGTGCCAGGAGCGGACATTACTGACACAAACACAACCAGCAAATGGATTACTGGGCAGCCGGGGGCGACATTTCCGGGAGACAATCAACTGGAAACATTTTAATGTGAAAGTTTATGCAGGTCACAGCGTATGTATTACCATATGCCATTGGAAGAATGATGCATGCTACCTTTGAGTGTGGAATAACCAGAAGCCTATTGCGCCGGAGGATGTCTTGCCATGTTGACCGATCTCAGCAGAGATGAAAGTAAAAGACTTGCGGCAATCGACTTGTTGAAAAATCCTGACAAGGGCCGGGATGATGCGTTAAAAAAATATACTCATCTAATATGCCAATTGCTGAACATGCCGATGGGCTTTGTTTCTGTTCTCGATGAAGAAAAGCAATACATCAAATCAGCCCAAAATGTTGCCGTCACGGAAATCAGCCTGAGCGAGGCATTTTGCGTACAGACCCAGGAACAGAGTAAGACATTCATTTGTCATGACACTCATCAGCACCCTACCTTTCGTGACTATCACGCGGTGAAAGAGGCTCCATTCATTCGCTTTTATGCAGGCTGCCCACTTAAAACCCAGGATGGAGTACCCATAGGTACCTTGTGTATCCTCGATACTCAGCCCAGGGAACTTTCAGACGAGCAGCTCGATCTTTTTGAAAAGATTGCAGGACTTATATCGGATTTTCTGGCCTCGTGGCACTCCGTCGGCTACCTCGATATAGTCACGCTATTACCAAACCGGCAGCGACTGCTGAAGGATATAGAGGTTTCAACTGAAGGCGCATTCAGGCTCGTCATTATTGATTGTATTGATATGCCATTAGCCTACGAAATGGCTCGCTCCCTCGGTATGACAGCCGTAGAAAATCTACTTCGTAATATGGTCGCAGAGCTGCAGATCCGCCTGCCTTTAGAAGGGCCGCTCTACGCCGTGGCAGTTGGACGATTTGCCTTTTTTACCCATAAGGAAAAAATTCGGACATTAGAAGATATCTCTCAAAGCCTTCAGGGGATCCAGGCCAGGTTTACCCCTGAAGTTCCCCTTGATCTGGATATTCACATGGGTGACTCCGGGCTTTGCGATAAATCCCTGACATCGAATGAAATACTGCGCCGTGCAGTCAGCGCATTGCATGAAGGGATAAGTCAGGGGCGCCGGTTTACAGTTTATGATGACGCACTGGATAGCCGTAAGAAGACTGATTTCAGCCTTCTTACTGAAGTTAGGCAAGCGCTACAAGAAAACCAGGGCTTATATCTGGTTTATCAGCCGAAAATCTCACTGGTGACAGGGCGTGTGACGGGAGCCGAAGCTTTGCTTAGATGGCAACATCCTAAAAACGGCGAAGTGTTGCCGGGTGTGTTTATTCCTCTGGTCGAAAAGACCAGCCTGATGCGTGAACTCACAGCATGGGTTATCGATCACACGATTGTGCAACTGAGTGCCTGGCAAAGCCGTGGAGTTTCTTTACCTGTGTCGATTAATCTGGCTGCCAGTGATTTTTCAAGACCAGATTTCTGCGATGAGCTGGAACAGAAAATGCTGGACGCACGTCTGGATCCCGCCCTGCTGGGGGTGGAGTGTCTGGAAACCGAGAAGATGCTGGAAAGCCCCGCTGCACTTATCGGCCTGGACATGCTCAAACAACGCGGATTTAAAATATCTCTGGATGATTTTGGTTCCGGATACAGCAACATTAATTACCTGCGACAAATCCCGATGGACATCATCAAGCTTGACCGCTCTATTGTGAGTAAGGTTGCTGGCGACAATGCCAGCCGCATCATTGTTCGCAACGTTATCACACTCCTCAAGCAGCTCGACTATATCGTTCTGGCCGAAGGAGTCGAGGACGCCAGGACCGTTGATATTTTAAGAAGGCTGGGCTGCGATGAAGTTCAGGGCTATTTTTTTGCCAAACCGATGACCCCTGATGCTTTTGAAACCTGGTATCACGGCAGAGACGAAGCCTTAAAGTGAACGAGTATTAAGTAAATACGTATGGTCGCCTGCCCGTAATATACAAATAAGAAGGGAACTGGTCATCCTGACCTGCTCTCCATTGATTATCAGAGGCCGATGCTCGTCCTGCATCCGGGTAATCATGACATATTCTCGCTTCCGCTTCTCGCTCAAAGCAGCCTCTTAGAGACTTGCGTGCGGAAAGATTCGGGTTGCATTTAGGGATCGCAATGGACATCAATCAGCATCGAAGATGAATACGTGAATACTGGGCAGGTATGCCGGATACCCCCTCCCGCTCCACGGGCGGAAGGGGGTAAATAATAATGTCAGGCCGGTCTGCCCGCGAATAAAGAAGTCGCTATTTTTTTTGGGTGATTTTCGTCACTGAACCTGTTTGAGTTTTGTCCCCGACAGCGCCATACATCGAGACCACATAAACGGCGCCATCAGGCGCGGCAGTCAGGTGGTTTGGTGTTTCATCCATCGGAATATTAGCGACCAGTTTACCGTCCTTGTTCAGAACAGCAACGGTTCCACCTGCACGCGTGGCGGCGAAAACCTGAGACGTCACTGGATCCCAGACGACAGATACGCCTCCGGCACCAATATAAGTATCTGCGAGAACCTTACCGTCCGCATCAAGAACCACGACATTGTTCGTTTCCTGGGAAGCAACGTAAAGACGGCCAGTCGCCGGATCGCGAGTGATGTCTGTTGCCCCCTGCGCCTCAGGCACTTTCACCGTCGTGCTCTTACCCGTTTTGAGATCAATCCAACCTACCCATGGCGTATCACGGCTGACGCCGAAAAGTTTCCCTCCTGCACTGTCAAGGGCAAGATCGGTATTGTTAAACATGTTTTTGCCATGTTCCACTACGAACTCAAGTTGACCGATGTGTTCAAGTGATTTTGTGTCATATACCTCGATAAATCCGGTCAGCGCTGCACTGACATAGGCACGATTGTGGGCTTCATCAATAATCACATCGCGTGGATGTACAACAGACCCTTCGGGAAAGACTTTCACCACAGAAAGGGTCTTTGCGTCATAGACGGTCACCGTCTCGGCAAGCGTGTTCGTCGTCCATACATGGTTATGGGCATTATCAACACCGACTCCGAATACTCCAATCTGCTCTCCCTTTTTGTCTTTAGGCAGCGTCGCCTCCGCTTCGACAGCCAGCGTTCCTGCGTTCAGTCTCATCAGCCGGCTACCATCCTTCGGGCCGCGTGCAGAAGTCACGAAGAGCTTCCCATCGGCCGACACTGCCGACTGGTAAGCCCGCTCACCGACGGGAATTGTTTGCAGCCTGAAAGCCTCAGTGTTTTTCGGGGGAACAACCTTGGACAATTTCAACATAACCTGCGAAACGCTCGCGGGATTTTGCGTGATAACAGTGAGTGGATGAAGGCCTGTAGCAGCGTCGGCCGGAACATTTAGTGGAATAGTGAGATTTCCCTTCTCATCGGCAGCCAATGGCTTCGGCGTAAGGACTTCAGCACCATTCAGCATGGTGACAGTCGCACCTGTTGGCAGGTTCTTAATCGTGATCACCGTGTGATCTCCGGGCTTAACAGGAACTTCCCGAGATCCGGCACGAATACTACCTGGAAAGGTCGTGGTGGCTGCTGCCCATTGACTATCGGCGTATGCCGTTACGACGGTTGATATTGTAATAGTGGAGGCCAACAGCACTGAACGGACTGAAATTGTTCTCATCTTATCTCCATAAACTGTATTGATGCTGCATCTCAATGCAGCCACAGATTATTCCTCACGTACTGAGTATTACCTTCTGCTATGAGAAATATGTCTTGTTATGAGCATACTCAATATATCACGTTGATGTAAATGATTATCATTACTATTTTAGTGGTATATGAATGCCAGGAGTTTGATGTTCAGCGAGCTGAGTTTAGGGGGATCGCATTGTGCCAAGTGCGGACGCTCAGGAATATAGTTTCAGCCACTTTAAAAGCGAGGTAAGCGACTCGACAGGTCCAGCATGACTACCAGGTGAGCGGGTTTCATCCCATGGCATTGCATCATCAGTGCAGAAGTCTCCTGCACATTCCATTTCAAGACGTTCGTCAATTAAACCAACATTACAGAAGCATGTGACCGGGTGTTGCCACTTGTGTACTGACCATCTTAATAAATTCGAGTGTACGCCAGAGGTAGCAACGTTTCTTATCAACGGTGTTGATCACCACAAAAATGACTGTATCCCTGTGATAGCGGATTTCGTCCTTTGTGGAGAAAAGATCAATCTAAACATGAGCATGGGTTAGCGAAAAGTGGCATTAAACGCTTGAACATTTCACCTAACAAGTATACTGTTTATTTATACAGTATTTGCATGAGGAGCTAGTTATGAAAGTGGAAATCACAATTGATCGCCAAAAAAAATTGCCGGATGGCGCTGTGCCTGCTCTGGAGAAGGAGCTACTGCGGCGATTGGATCAAAACTTTAATAACTGCAGTCTTGTGATTCGTCGGGCCATCTCTGATGGGTTGACCGTGCTTGGTGGAATGGACGGAGATAAAACACGTGTAGAGGAAATCCTGCAGGACACCTGGGAAAGCGCTGATGACTGGTTCTGTTAATTTGAGGTCCAGTGGCTTGCCTGGTTTATTTTGAGGATTTTGCTGTGAGTAAAAAACAAGAAATGCCGAACACCGGCTATGCAATTATCAGATGCGACGATGGTGTGATCGTTGCCCGTCTGACATCCTTTCCTGTATGTGAGCGCGCTTTGATGTACCGGCGCGGCGATACTGTTTCGTTTATGCCTCTGCAGCCGGATGAGATCGTGGGGACTCTCTCTCTCTTTTCACAGATGATTGAAAAGGCTAAGTCTGGAGTTGGTTACCAGGTTCCCCCTGGTTCTGTTACAATCCCGTCATAGGCCTGAACAACCTATACCTGCTGCGTCGCGGAGAGAAACCATGACGCAAACCCCCGAAGTATCAAAATCCCATCAGACTGGTGCTCCTTCATCGAGCGCCGGTTTGCTTTCGTCTTCAAAACTAACTTTTCGACAGCAGGAAGTTTTCGATCTGCTGGTGGCCTACATCAATCAGCATGGCTACCCACCTACGCTATCTGAGCTGGCCGATATGCTCGGCGTTAGCTCGTCTAATGCTGTCCTGTTGCATCTGCGTGCGTTAGAGAGAAAAAATTTTATAAAACTCTCTCGCCGTGTCTCCAGAGGAATTTCCATCGTCGGGAGAAAGGAGCCTGTGCTCGCCGTGCAGCTGCTGCAGGAAATTATCGCTTAAGAACCCGGTGCGCGTGAAAGAGCGATTGAGTTTTTGCGACTGTTCGGTGATCAGCCATGAAGAAAAGTTGGTTTTTACACGAGCAACTTTCAGAGGCTGAGGCTACAGAGCTGGTGGAGCGATACCGTAAAAATAACTGTGTGGTTGAGAAGAGCTTATCCAGAGACTTTGCATCGTGGGAGATCCGCGTGTTGTTGCCGGAATCGAAGAAGCCGCCACGGATTGACAGGACCTACATACAGAAGATGTGGAGGGACTGATGCGAGCTTTGCTTAACGTGGATATTGCACGCCATCTTGGAATTGTGCTGCTTAAGCCAGGTAGTGAATTAATGCCGTTATTCGGTGCCGGCCGAGTTCTTGTGGAAATACCGCCGGCAAGCATGAAAAAGATACCCAGTGGACGTCTTCCTGATGCCCGGCAGCCGTTGCGGGATGATATGGGGATCAGACCATTTTTCATGAAGAAAGCTGTTATCACTGCGGCTGGTGGTGTTAGTGCTTTAGAGTCATGGTTGCGCCGGCAGGTTAAAAACTGTCAGTGGACACATTCCGATTACCATCACCATGAGCTCGTCCCGTTTCGCCATTCGACGGGTGTAATAATCGCATGCTGGCACTGTGATAATGAGCTTAAAAACCAAACGGAACAAACCCTCGATCAACTGGTAGGTGTTAATAACGCTGACTGGGTAATCGACACTGCCCGCATCGCGCTTGGTCTGGACGCTCAACGCTCATTGTCACTGGCGGAGCTATGCTGGTGGGCGGTAGGCGCCGGGATTGGCGATGAAATTACAGAAGAAATGGCGCGCCGATCCCTGCGTATTAAAGACGATGGCATTAAATCGGTTTACAGGGAGAGTGAGATTGTTCCGTCGGTACCGGCCACCAGCATTCTTTCTCCCCGTCTCGAAAAAGCAATAAGGCCAACGGCAATAACAACGCCGGGCAAACCTCTGGTACCTGTGAACGTTGATCCTATTGCACCGGCGACGCTATTTGCCAGACCTAAGCGGATCCGATGGTTATCTGCTGACTTTATCTCATGGGTGAAAAAACAGCCGTGTATGTGCTGCGGGCAGCCTGCAGATGATGCACACCATCTTATTGGCTGGGGGCAGGGCGGCGTAGGCACCAAGGCCCACGATATTTTTACGATCCCATTATGCCGCAAGCACCACCGCGCTTTGCACCATGACCCTGCCGCTTTTGAGCGTGAATACGGCACCCAGCCGGTATTGATTATTAAATTGCTGGACCGGGCATACTCGCTCGGCGTTCTGGCGTAGTAAGGAGAAGAACAGAATGACACCACGTCAACGCCGTCTGCACCGTGCAGGATTAGAAACAGTGGCCGCCGCCCCGCGCAAAAGCTGGCTGGGCCGATTCACTCCCCTTAATGGCATTCAGTCCGGCTGGATAAAATCTCTACTTACTGTATGGGGGGAAGGGATGAGAGGAGGTGCAGCCCCGCGTAAACCATCAGGACATTCATGCTGGCGAGGAATGAAGGGTGATCACTGGTCAGATAAAGCATTAGAACGCTTTACGGCAGCAATCGAGCAGGCAAGAAGTGAAGGGTATCGCGGGCGGCAGGCATTAAGCAGGGCGCATGCCATTTTGTGGCCGAAGCCTGCAACGGTCGCCATTGACGCTGCGATCACTGAGGATGATGTTGAATTTGTTGAACGATGTGTACTGGCGATATTTGAAACGGGTGATCCGGTTTATCTCGTTGGCGTTAACTATTACACCACCCGTAAAAAAATCTCAGACATAACACGGGAATTACAGCTGGTGGCGCCATGGTTAACAGACAGTGAGGCCCGGAAAAGAGTGCGCTGGTGCCTTGAAATATTCAGAGCAAAAGCTTTCCTTTCCGTTCATAAGGCGATTTATGCGGATTAGCAAAAAGTGCTATTTTCCCTGTTTGGTATTGAAAGCGGGCCAGAAAGTTAGATAATCCCTTCATGCTTGGCAGAGCTGCGCCACTCGGCAGCGACAAAAAGCGACAATCTGAATATAACGAAGACCCCGCCCGTGCGGGGTTTTTGCTTTCCGGCGATACGACAGGGGTATTCGCGAGATGCGCTGCATCAATACCCCTGTCATATCGTCGTGTTGCATACGTAATCTCACAGGCTTCAGCGTTCACAGGGGATTTTTAGTAATTTTTTTGAAGATCTTCAGGGCTTCGGTTGTTATCTGATCATGTTCGCGAAAGTAACTGTCACACGCTGCCTGCTTTTGAGCAGGGGATAGATTGGGATTTCTTGTTAATTCGGAGGTTTTAGCTGCTATTTCTGCCAAACGTTTAAAAATATCTGAAATTCTTTGGTTATCAGTAGATAGCATTTTACTTACCTCGTATTTACCTGATATCAGTGAGTGCTACATGGGGTCAGGGTTTTGCAATAGCTTTAAGTATTAGAATGCATACAATTTAAGTGGGCTGTTGCTGGCTTATATTATGGCAGAGGCGCTGGTGGTATGGTCAGATATTGACACTTTGAATGTTTGCATCATAAATTATTTAGGTGGTGAATCCCCCTGTGCGGAGGGGCGACCAGTCAGTTACAGAAACCTGTAAATGCAGCGCGGGCCATGCCGACTGGGGTATGCTCACCGGGAGGCACCCAGCACCACACTGCCACTAAACATATTTAAGATTTATGGCAGGTTTACTTTTGCGGTTGCCCTTCTATGTTTATAGAACGTAACGGCAAAAGTGAATGCTTCCTGGTAAATCGGTAGCTCGGACTATTAGGAGTGCCTTCGTTTCGTTACTACCTAGAATGCCTACTTTCTGCCCGCCTTCAGGCGGAATTTTTACGCCATCAATAGTGCGCTTCAGAAAGAAAAGGTAAACATCATTTGAAGGCTGCGCTTTGCGTGGCCTTTCTTATTTCAGGCTCACGGGAATCATCATCGATACGGCTCGTTGTCTAATCAGCCCGATGGGCCTGACCCCTTCACGCACAAAGCGCCATCCGTAATCAACGGAGGTGAGGTTATGACCAGAATGAGCACCATATAGCAGACTTTCATACGGCACCGGGACCGCACTGACGGGCTGCGGTGTTTCCACTAAGGCATATGCCGGGGCAGTCAAAACAGAGGTATGGATTTTGGCCGACAAAATAGCGGGGCTAACGGGAAGAATGTTGGCGCGGGGATTACGCTGGGCAGCAATGGTGAAACGAGCGACATGATCCTCTACGCTGACCGCTTCTCGCTGTTTAACCGTAATAATGCGACGGCTGTTCCGGTGATGGTTGCCGAAGGCAATGAGCTGTATATCGATACGGCACGTATCAAAAACAGTTCCCTGACCTCAACCAAAATCGCGGACGGTTCCATCACGAACGCGAAGATCGGCAACGAGATCCGCTCGAATGACTTTGTTGACGGGTCACGCGGCTGGCGTATCGCCAAGGATGGCTCTTCGCAGTTCAACAACGTGATCGTTCGCGGTGCGGTTTATGCGACTGACGGCTGGTTCCAGGGGACGGTATATGCGAACCACATCGAGGGCGACATCGGGTCATTTGCGATCAACATCGCTCAGCACCGCACGCGCAAGGTGCCGAAGGCTACATGGCAGTGGTTTGAGCTGGCCCGGTTCCGGCGGCAGAATTTCGACCAGGTGATCAATATTCGCGGTGGACTCCTCCAGACGGATAGCATCACTATCGACGGCGGCGCGAAACTCAGAGCGGGGATGTCCTACGCGCCAGGGGCTGACGGCGGACTGAATCCTGGCTATCTGTCGTATGCAATGCTTCTTCGTGGCACAGGCGCTACGTCTGGTGGCGGCAGTATGGAGCTAGGCATTGAGCTTATGTATGAAACAGGTGGAGCAACACGCCTGTTAACGGCGCAAGAGTCAATGAACGTAGACAACATGTCATTTGTCGTCCCTGCCGGTACTGGCGACGCTGTTCTGCGATATGGCTGTTACCTGGACCGTAACGGACAGATGGTATTAACCATCCTCTCAAGATTCGACGCCTTCGCCGCGCGCAATAACAACGTAATTCGCGGTTCATCAACCTGATAACAATATATGGCCCCGCAAGGGGCCTTTTCTTTTTCCAGGGAAAACCATCCAGGAGGAACTTTATTATGGCGATGTATGAAGTCGGTACCGTCACGGGTGACAGGTGCGACAACAAAATGGTCACAGGAGGCGCTGGGGATACTGCCCGGGTCGATTCTAGTGGTCTACCGCAGCGGTAGTGCTGACCTGTATGCGATCAAATCCGTGGACAGCGACACGCAACTGACGCTGACCCGGAATATCACCACCGCATTTTCCGGTGCCAGTTACGGCATTATTACCGCTGAAACCGCCAGCACCTCGTCGTTTGCTAACCAGCTGGCCAGCGCGTTTGCATTCTGGCGTAGTGTAGTGGAGGGCTGGTCGATGGCCCTGACCGGCAGCGGCAATATCACCCTGACTGACCCGATCACAGGAAAGCAGGTGACCGTGCCGGCGATAGCCGGGATGGCGAAGGCCTCGGATCTTAACGCGCTGGCAAAACTCACCGGAGGAAACAAACTCGACGGCTCGCAGGTTATAACCAGCGATAATGCCGGTTTTATACTCGGTAAGAACTCAGATCTGGCTCTGCTCAAAAAACAGGGGCAAGGCGGGACAATTGCCGTTGGCTCGGGAACACCGTTTAGGGTTCAGCGTTCAAGAGCGACCACTGTATCACCGGCAGACACCTTTGATGACATCCTCGTTATTGGCACCAATAACCAGACGACGTTGCCCGGAGATTTGGTTGTCGGTGGTGGTTTCGATAATACGGCAAAGGGCAAGCTGTATTCCCAGGCGTTAGAGCTATCGATGAGCACGCCATACATCGACTTTCATTTCAACGGCAGCATCGCCGACTTTACCGCCCGCATTATCCAGGACCGGCAAAACAGACTAAATATTCAGGGCAATGCCAGCTTGTTAGTTACCGATGGCAATTTAACCGCTGGCTCAACAATGCCCGGCAATATCGCAGTCGGCCAGCAGGTCACCGCCGCACCTGTGCGGTCTCAGATGTTGGGAAGAGGCGCTTACGGCGACCCGGACGGCGCATACGTGCAAATGTACATGGAGGAGAAGGTCGGCACTGAGCACCGGATCGTGCTGTACTCTGACGGTTTCGGAAGAACCGATGCCTGGCTATTTCGGCCTGGCGGCACAATCACCACCGGCAAAGGTGACGTCATGACTACCGGTTCTGACGTTCGTCTGAAAGACGGGTTTACAGAACCTCAGGAAGGGGCCTCCAGGCGCATTAATGCGCTGGGGGTATGCGAGTTCAATATGAAAGGCGAAACGCGCCGGAGGCGTGGTTTTATCGCTCAGCAGGCTGAAAAAGCTGATGATCTGTATACTTTCCTCGGCATCGAGCAGGAGATCGATGGCGAAAAATTCAGGGTGATGAATGTTGATTACACGGCCATCATCGCCGATTTGGTAACAGTGGTGCAGGATTTGATTAGGCGAGTTGACGCACTAGAAAGTTGAGGAGCATAAAAAATCCCCCGGAGGCACTTGCCGGGGGCAACTGTAACGACATTAATTGCTGTGTACATCACAGAATAATTTGGAGTAAACGATAAGTAAGTTCAAGTAAATTTTTACTGGTCAGATGTTGTGTCGTTGTTTAATAATCTACCAAAATTAATAATGCAATAGTGATAAATCCTGTTGGGTTTTTATGTTTAAGGATATAACCCTAAAGTATTGCCTTTCATTAGATTTAAAACGTACAGATAGATTCAAGAAAATGGATGCAAAATGTTATTATTGATACGTTTATCAATAATTGAAGTGCAATCTTGTAATTTTCACATCCATGTTATAACTTTGTAATGCAGGGCGGTTTTATCTTGTAATTTAGTGGTTTAAAGTGATAGCGGCTCTTAGTGATTTATAATAGGCTTTCTATGTTAACAAAATTCCCAGATGAAAAATACATATCTGACAGAAATTCATCGTTTATTAAAAGAGTATATTTCTTACGTCAGATAGGTGTCGTTCTTTGCTTTCTTCCTATATATTCAGTCCTCCAGGAACAGTCACATCAAAAAATAACGATAGCCCTGTTAATTTTGAATGCACTCATCTGGCCATCGGTTGCTTATCTGGCAAGCATGATGTCGAAGGATATGCTGAGTACTGAAAAAAAGAATATGGTACTCGATTCATTCTGGGCTGGTATCTGGATAGCCGTAATGCAAGCTAGCCCAATTCCATCATTATTCATAATCTCCGTTCAAATAGCTGATCGCTATGCTGCTGGTGGATGGAAAATTTTAAAACCAGCATTAACGTGGATGATGATTAGTTTCGTGATAGTTTGGTTAGCAAATGATTTCAGATATACTATAGAATTCAGCACCCGAACGGTATTGCTTTCTTTACCGTTGGCAACCTGTTATCCCATAGTGTTGAGTGTTGTTTCAAGGCACTTATCTATAAAGTTGAGGAAAAGAAGGGAGTTACTGGAAAAACAGGCGCTGATGGATCCTGGCTTAGATCTGCCAAATCGCCGATTTTTTGAGCAAAAAATGGAAAGTGCTTTTCGTGCGACGCGTAAAAAGAGAATTCATTCTTATCTTATGCTCATTGATGTTGATAATTTTAAAAAAATTAATGATACATATGGTCATGAAGTAGGTGATGCGGTGTTATCTCGTATATCAACAATATTACGAGAGTGCGCTGGCGAGAAGGATGTGCCAGCAAGATTTGGTGGCGATGAGTTGGCTATTATTGTTAACAACAGTAATAGCAAGCTTGTTATAGCCATGGTTGATATAATTCAGGAAAAAATTAAAGATCTTTCATTGCCTTCTCATAAAGATATGTACTGTACTGTCAGTATCGGTATTTCTTGTGCAGAAAATAAAGAATCAATTATCGAGTGGATCAAAGAGGCTGATCAAATGCTATATGAAGTTAAACGTAATGGGAAGAATGGATATTGCATGCCGAATAATTGAAGATGAAATGATTTATTTTCTTATGATGTTATACCTATAAATGTTTAAGATGGTTTATTATCGGCATTATCATCGCAGATAAATTTCTTCGGAACCTCAGACACCTTCTCAACTAACGTTTGATATCTGGCACTAAATTATTAGTATTTAATAACACATTGATTTTATTGTGATTTATAATGAAATCATGTTTCTATTTTTACCTTTCACTTCATTTGATTTGAATTACCGATCAATTTGTGGCGTGTGATAGGTTTTGCCTATTGTTCGATCATGATCGATCATTTTAAACTATTTCTCTTTCATTTATAATTATGACACGATTAGGAATATTCTTAGTTCCGGTGTTTTTTTATGTTAAAGAACAGTGTGGAAATAGAATCCTGCAGGTTTGTTTTAGAACCATCTTACAAAAAAGATGGTTCTATTCATTCTTGGGAAATTCTCACGAAAAGTGTTAAAAAAAAGAACGCTAATGATTATCATGCTAATGAAGGTCTTTTTTGCTTCAGTTCGCTAAGCGATAAAGAAAAAATCGATGTGTTTAAGAGACAGATATTGACAATTGAAAAGCTTGATGCATCAAAATTGAAGTTCAAGCCAGTTTCGTTGAATGTTGACAGTCTTATTAGCGATTGTATTTTGAACGATAAATATATTGGTGATTACTTAAAAAACCAAAAAAACATTGCTTTTGAGATTAACGAGTATTTTCATGAATTCAATACTAAATGCTGTATGGTTGACTTAAAGTGTCTTTCAAAATTGTGTCCAGTATGGCTGGATGATTTTGGAAGGGGCTTAACAAGTTTAACAATTATTGATATGTTTAATTTTGAATGTATAAAAATTGATAAAGATTATTTCTGGGAAATACAGAGTGAGAGCGAATTCTTTAAAAGAATAAATAAAATAAAATCATACTGCAATTTCGTGATTGTTGAGGGAGTTGAGACAATAGAACAAAAAAATAAAGTACATTCTGTTGTTGATTGCGCTTGCCAGGGAAGGTTGTGGATGAGTGATTACTATTATGTTGAGATTTAAAATAAATGACAACAAAAGATGATAAATGTCCATTTTGTGGTGCAGTTTTAATTAATGAGGACCACTGCCACAGCTGCCATGCATTTAAGATTAAAGGCTATGTATCAAGAGACGCACGCAAGACAATTAATTTGATATCTATCTGCACATCTTTACTGGTAGCGCTCTTTGGGATCTTGGTTGTGTTTCTGGTATCTTTCGGTATCGGGACATATATTGCTATCATTGCGTTTTCTCTTATTTTATATTTTATTATGAAAAGGATTCTGCATATAAAAGAAGAACAAAAAGGGAAGATGGTTTGGAAAAGAGCAATCATTACATGGTAGGTAGTAATTAAATAATATAATGGCGCTGCTTGTTCCAATGCAAGCCTCGGATTCCGAGGCTTTTTTATTTTCTTTTCAAATCATGAGTTATAACACCGGAGATATTTAACCCGACTCACAGGGAGTAAGTATTATTGGCTAATAATTCACTATCCAGATGAGCTGAAAAACTCAAAGCCAGTTATCAAAACTGAAAATATACTAATGAATTTCAATAGGTTAGGGCTTAGGTTAAACACATTAATAACGTATCAAAAATACCTATTTTTCTATTTAAATCAACAAGTAATGATGTTATTGGTTAACTACTGCTGCGCCACATGCAGTGGTTCGAAGCCGCAGACCTGATCGTTAAAGGCACCGAAGGCGCTATCGCCGCCAAGACCGTGACCTATGACTTTGAACGTCTAATGGAAGGCGCTAAACTGCTGAAATGTAGCGAGTTTGGCGACGCGATTATCGCGAATATGTAATCAGCGATCGCTGATTGAAGATAGAAGGGAGCCTCATGGCTCCCTTTTTTACTACCGCTCAAAATCTTTCCCCAAAATTCTCCCCAAAACCGACTAAAAATCAGACTGCTTTTTTCCCCACAATGACCCATTCTTTACCCCGGTCATCGTTGTATTTATCCGTCATTTTCTTAGATTTATGAACTAGTAGTTTTTGAGTATCCAACCCCTGTCCATGATATAAACGTTCAGAAAGTGACCTCTGCTCATGAAAGGTGGGTCAGTTCCGTCATCCCATATAAGACCGCTCTTATCCCAAGCTTTTTTAAATGTAGAGGTTAGGGTTTTAGTAGATGCTTGATCACCACGGTTAGCCGCTTTTGCGTTCAAAGATTATGCAAGATATGCCGCTAATAAGAGCACATGCCCGCATTGCTATGGACTGGGAGTCATTCGAGAGGTAAAGGACGTTGTTAAACATTCTGGTGTGAAAGGTATGCCCCCCTTTTTTTATTAAACCTGAAGAGGTTGAATCAACATGCGGACATTGTGCAGGAAAGGGTTGGATAAGCACTGCATGTAGGGACTGTCAAGGGCGCGGTCTTGTACTCGATAAAAAACGTACTGAGTTGCTTAAAGTACCGGTACAAAAATTATGTGGGCGGTGCAATGGCAAGGGTTACAGCCGTTTGCCTACTACATTGGTAAAAGGTCGGCTAATTCGCTTGGCTCCAGATATGACAAATTATCAGTGGCATAGCGACTATGCTGAGGTGATCAATATTCTCGTCACAAAGTGTTGGCGGGAAGAGAGCTATGCCGAGGCTGAATTGAAAAAAATAACAAGTTGACTTTCTCCAGGCCTTCTATAAACAGTAGAAGGCTTACTATATCGATGTAAACTAATGGTGTTTTGCGTATTTGTACTTGCATGCTGTTGTTTTGTGGTTTTTTTGACTAGAGAAATAAATTAGTAGGTCTATTATATTTTTCCAGAAACTTAAAATCACGCGTAAAAATTTTTATTTTCCATTCGCCATGCAATTAATAGGGGTTGTGGTTATAGTAATAAAAATGGTGGGGGATTATTATGAATGGGCGTAAAACTATTGCGTTTTTATGCATCATCTGTACCTCGGGTTGTTATTACACTACGTCGCCAGTACCTAAGATAAACAAAGAGTTCTTAAACAACTACCCTTCTTTAATAGATGCTCATGGTACAGTTGAGGATAAAGAGTTCACTGCAGCGTGGAAGGACTTCCTCGAAGCCAGTGCCAGATGTAGGGTGATTCACAATAATTATGAAATAAAAGCTAATAACGCAGAGCAAACCAAGTTATTACTTGGAACGACTGGCGGTGTTGCTGGTATAACTGGTTCGACACTCATGGCTGCTGGCTCAAGTACTGTTGTCGGAGGGATTGCTGCAGGCATGGCGGGTGTTATTAGTATGATATTGGGTAACTCTGAGAAAGGTCCCCTAAGTACAAATTATTTTGTTAAGCAAAAGGAAAGTATAGCTCATCAAATTCAACAGGCTGCAGATGCTGCTAAAATTGCAAAAGAACCGAAAGATGTTTATATGATTGCTTCTAATTTATCTGCATCTTGTTTGGCTGCAGAGAGTTTAGATGGCGAAAAGTGATTTTTAACTTAACGTTGAGGTTATTTTTATGGCACCCTTTCCTTTGTCATCGCATTTTAATAAAGAAGAGTTTGCGTGTAATGATGGTTGTGGTGAGAATTTTAATGTGCCGCCAGAGCTAATTAATATATTGGAGGCTGCGCGGGAGCATTTCAATCAACCAATACATATAAATTCAGGTTTTAGATGTGTGATTTATAATAAGCAAGTCGGAGGTGCTCCTAACTCATTTCATTTACAAGCATGGGCTGCTGATATTGTTATAAATAACGTTAGTCCGAAAAATGTTTACGATTATTTTGATCAGGCATATTCAGGTAAATATGGCGTCATTGAATATGCCAATTTCGTTCATATTGATGTACGACCAACAAAATATCATGTGCCATTGAATTGAAGTGTCGGGAGTGGAGGGGGCTTCAAAAAAATGGGTATTGTAAGTACAACGATGGGCTTTGAATGTTCAGCGTTGATAAACCCGCCAATGTGTGGGTTTTTATCCCTGTATAAACACCACCTCCTATGGAGGTGGTTAGCAACAGGTTGGCTCTGCCAGTAACGCTACTCATGGGAAAATCCGAATTCAGAGTCTGGACTTAGTACGCCCCTGTGGGCTTTATCAATGCCATCTGCTATGCAGGTGGTCTGAATGATAAGTCTGGCTCCGTTTTGCTCAACGTCTCGGTCAAAGAGAGCCGTAGGGTAATCGCCGGGCCAGGTAAAACGACACTGCATTACCATCATAACGCCTCCTCAGAGAGCAGAAGCCCATGGCTGAAGCTCCACTCATCGGCGGTATTGAACTGCATCATCACCATCACATCATCCGGACTAATATGCAGTTTCGTCTGTAGCTCCCGACACAAGGTACGGCAGAAGTTCCTCTTCTGCGCCAATGAACGAGGCTTACCAGCCAGAAGATGGAATTGAATAAAACTGTCGCTGCGGCCAGCGCTTTTATAGCGGCGGTCGAACACATGCTGGTTCGCCGGCAGCCTTTCGAAAACCTGAAAGCGATCGTGGGGCGGGACGGCAAATTCTGTTTCAAGGCTCTGTTGCAAAATGTCGGAAATCTGCATGATTTGCGTATCGTTATAACTCTGATGGAGGGTAATACGGGTAAAGGGCATCGGCGTTACTCCTCTTCCAGGCATTCGATGGCGGAAACCGCCGCGGGCCAGCCGGCATAAAATGCCAGATGAGTGAAGACTTCAATTATCTCATCACGGGTCAGGCCATTTTGTTGGGCGAAGCGGATATGCCAGGGGAGCTGCTGAACGCGGCCCAGCGCCGTCAGAGCGCCGAGCGTCACCAGACTGCGCTCGCGGGGGGAAAGCGGTTCACGCGTCCAGATATCATTAAAAAGTACATTCTGACTCAGCTCGGCTAACTTCGGCGCAATGCGAGCCAGGGTTTCACGATCGAGGGGTTTGGCCATTGTTATCTCTCCGTATTGACGATAACGTCATTCTGGCGCGCCATTTCGATCCTGAAAATTGAATTATAATAGACCCTTCATCCCGTTTATCAGGACAATCATGAATAAGCTCCCTCCTACGTTCGATCTCGACGCGCTGCGCAGTTTTGTTACCGGCATTGAATGCGGCAGCTTTGCGCAGGCGGCAAGTCGCCTCTGCCGCTCTACCTCGGCGGTGAGCGCACAGCTGAAAAAGCTGGAACAGCAGTGCGGCGCCGATTTGGTGGTGAAGAGAGGCCGCCACCTGGCGCTGACTCAGAATGGTGAGATAATTATGGGGTATGCCCGGCGTCTATTGGCACTGAATGATGAAGCACAGCGAGCTCTTCAGGGCGAACGCTTGCAGGGAGAAATACGCATTGGCATGCAGGAGGATTTTGGCGAGTCGCTTATGCCCGGTATCCTTGGCGAGTTTAAACGCCACCATCCAGGAATGCGAATTATTGCCCGAGTCGATCGCAACCGGGCGCTGCTCAACGCGCTTAATGACAATATGCTTGATATGGCGCTGCTGTGGCAGGCGGAGAGCATACAGCGTGAAGGCAAGACGATCGGCCAGTGCCGGCTGGAGTGGATAACCCATCCGCAGCTGGATATTGCCACGCTGCTGGCGGAGGGCAAACCGTTACCGTTGGTGATGCTGGAAAGCCCGTGCTTGATGCGTTCCCGCTCCATCGACTGTCTGGACCGGGCCAACATCGCCTGGCAGGTGGTGTTTATCAGCCATAGCCTGAGCGGCATCTGGGCGGCGGTGCAGGCCGGATTGGGCATAACCGTACGTACACGCATCGGCATGCCCGGCAACCTGCGCGTGGCGGGAAGCCTGCTGCCATCGCCGGGAAGTCTTGGTATTTCGCTGACGCTGGGGCAGGGGAACGACAGGGGGCACGGCGCGCAGGCGCTGTTGGGACAACTGATGGAAGACGCGCTATCAAGCGCGATGTGAGCGTTATTCACCTGGGCGTAGGCTTTTCATAAGCACAGGTGAATACGGCATCTTCGCCCTCCGGAAGGCGACTCAATCCGCCTTTAACATCCCAAAGCTCACAATTCTCGACCGCCCCAGCTCTTTTGCCCGGTAGAGCGCAGCGTCAGCCGCGCGCAGCAGGCTATCGCTTTGCGTATGCTGCGGGTAGCTGGCGATGCCGATGGACACATCGACCTGACCAATTTCAGCCAGGCCATAGCGTAGCGTCAGCAGTTGAACGCTGTGATAGATGTCGGTCGCGCAGGCCATCGCGGCCTCTTCATCGGTTCCGCCCAGCAATACCAGGAACTCTTCGCCGCCATAGCGGAAGGCCATCCCAATATCGCGCACCGCACGTTGAATAATCGCCGCGACGTTTTTAATGACCAGATCGCCCGCTTCGTGACCATAACTATCATTAATCGCCTTAAAGTGATCGATATCGATCATCAGGCAACTCAGCGGCGTACCGTTGCGTACCGCCAGATTCATTTGCGTATGCAGAGCGTCATCCAGGTGGTGGCGGTTACGCAGGCCGGTTAATGAATCAAACAGCGCCTTTTCCAGCAGCGCGTTGCGTAAACGCTGGTTCGCCAGCGCCAGACCCAGGGCTTCGGCCATCAGTTCAAGATAGGCGCGGGACGGGGCGGTCGCGGAGGTGACGTTGCTGAAGGAGAGCAGACCAATCGCTTCTCCTTGCGCAATCAGCGGCACGCATAGCGACCGTTGAGCCTGCGATTCCGACAGGTGATAACAGGCGATATCCGGCTCACCGTTGACCGGCGGATGGCTCAGCCCGCGCCGCACGGCCCAGCAGTTATCCGGATGGAAGACGTCGGCTTCAAGCGGCGGAGAAAGCCACTGCGCCACGCAGCGCATCTGCCAGGGATCGGTATCGAGAATATACAGCCGGCCCGGGATCTCCGGGGCGATATTTGGCGCGAACAGTTCGGCAACCTTGATCACATCCTCGAACGATTCGCAGCCCTGCAAGCGCTGGGTCATCCTCGCCAGCAGCTCGCGGACCGCCCAGTCCGCATCGCGCTCTTGTTCCAGCCGCTGCCGCGCCAGCCCGTTCTCGCGAAAGATACGAATGGCCTGGGCCATATCGCCAATTTCATCAATCTGGGTAAACTGCGGCGTCTCAACCGCATAATCCTGCGATGCCAGCCGCTGCACCACGTCGCTCAGGCGAACGACGGGATAGAGCACCCGCCGCTTAAGAATAAACCCCAGCACAAACAGGAACATCAGCGCGGTGAGCCCAACCATGATCTCAGAAAGCGTACGCCAGATCCGTGACTTCTCCGTAGCCTCGGCAATGGTTTTATTCACCCGGCCTTCGAGCATCAGGCGAAAGTGATCGAGCTGCGTCTGGACCCGCTCAAGCTCCTGCTCATAGGCAGCGCCGTAAAGCAGGCTGACCGCCGCTTTTTCTTCTCCCCTGGCAACCTGCGCCAGCGCCGTTTGCTGCTCATCCTGAAGTTCATCGGCTATCTGTAAACCCTCGCGCAGCAGCGCCAGCTCTTCAGCGGTTGCGCCATTGTCTTTCAGCTTTTCCAGACGATGTTCAATGGCGGCGGTGGCCTGGGCTTGCTGCCGGTACTCCTGCAGCACATCCTGATTTTTTTGAATGATGTAAAGTCGCGCGAGATCGGAAAGCTCCCAGGCGCCGCTTTCTACTTCTTCGCTTAGCTGGTCAAACGCCTGGCGTTGTTCGACGGCGCGGCGTTCGGCATTATCCGCACTTGAGGCCATCAGCATGGCGATGCCTGAGGCGAGGGTCAGGGCGACGGTGATCCCGTAGGCCCAGTTAGTCATGGTGGCGATTCTCACCGGATATTCCTTGCGTGCAGATGAATTAATTATTTTTTTATCGTCACACTCCGGCTTCACCGGAAAAAAAACGGTGATTACGGGTGCAGCGTGTGAGTAATAATAGCGTGCAGCGCTTCGGCATGGTGATGCAAAATGCGGTACACGTCTTTATCCAGCGCGCCATTTATAACATCACTCTCTATCAGCTGTAACGCTTGCTGACGGCTCATTCCGGGGCGATAGGGGCGGTCTTCGGTAAGCGCGGTGAAAATATCCGCGATGGCGATAATCCGATCCGGGAGCTGCAGGTAATGCTCATTGAGATGAAGCGGATAGCCGCTGCCATCCAGCTTTTCATGATGATTCGCGGCCCAGTTAATTATTTCGCCGAGTTCGCTGAAGGTGCTAAGAATTTCGCCGGTCATATAGCTATGTTCCCGCACCTGAAGCAGCTCTTCGTCATTCAGTTCGCCCTGTTTCTCCAGGATTTTCAGCGGAATGTGCACTTTGCCAATATCATGTAAATAGCCGGCAATCTCAATTTTCTTACACTCCATCTCCGGCAAATTCATATAAGCGGCAAGGGTGCGCGAAATTCGCCCGACCTTCAGACTATGGCTGGCGGTGAAGCTGCTGTAGGTATCGACAATTTTGGCAATTAACAGGCAGATATCTTTCAGACCGTCGATATCGATATAAACATGGTTGATAGGGCCGATGATCTCCAGCATTCGCTGAATATGTCCGGGATTGAGGTGCAGCCAAAAATGCTCTTTTTGTGCGAGCTGGCACAAAGTCTGGCATAGCGGCGGATCTATCGCCTGGTAAAGCGCGCGAAATTTACCAATAATCATATCGGTTTGAAAGGTTGTCGCGTGCTTATCGCCAGCAAGCAGGCGTTCAAACACGTCGGCGAAATAGACGATATGCTGTTCGAGGCTGCCTTTGTGGTGTGGGCTAAAATGGTGATCGCGGATAATCGGCAGGATGGGGGCCAGGGTCGCTAACCCGGCCAGCATTTCTGCTCCCCGGTGCTGATGCGGGTCGTTAAGGTTATCGATGGCGTTCAGCGAGGAGAACACTCGTTTATCGCCCAGAACGCCAATGTCGTGCAGCAGCGCGGCGCAAAAGATCGTCTGCTGCTGCTGACGCGAGAGCCCTGACGCCTGCGCAAGCTCCAGCGCGATCAGCGCCGTTCGTTGCATATGCAGGTGTAATTCAGGGTTAATAATTTGTATGACGCGGGTGGTAAGCATCAATGCTGATTTTAAGGCGATATTATGCATCGTTTTTCTCCATCGCATTACCCGCACCGTTTTGCTCTATTTCGTTGATAGCGATGCCGACATGACAAAATAGATTGAATAAGTCCATTCGGGTTTCGCATTTTTATCCTGCCCATTTTTAGCGCGTCCCTGCACCAAAGTAGCGCTCCGGGCGAAGTAAAAATCCTTTTTTGTCCGATAGTTAATCATTTTTACCGAGTAAAATACATTAAATCCTGGCAAGCCGTTTGCATTCTCTCTGCGCGAATTTATTTAATATCTATTTTGGGATGAGTCATGATGAATTTTAGAGCATTACTGGCAATTACGTTACTGGCGATAAGCGCTTTCGCTTCGAGTGAGACGCGTCTGCCGCATATCGTAATCCTGGCGACCGGAGGGACGATTGCCGGTTCAGCGGCCAGCAATACCCAGACTACCGGGTACAAAGCCGGCGCGATTGGCGTACAGACGCTGATTAATGCCGTGCCTGAGATGAGCAAAGTCGCACGCGTTGACGGCGAGCAGGTCGCTAATATCGGCAGCGAAAATATGACCAGCGACATCATTCTCAAACTGTCAAAGCGCGTCAATGAACTGCTGGCACGCGATGATGTGGACGGCGTAGTGATTACCCATGGTACCGACACCCTGGACGAGACGCCTTATTTCCTCAACCTGACGGTAAAAAGCAATAAGCCGGTCGTTTTCACGGCGGCAATGCGTCCGGCCACGGCCATCAGCGCCGACGGTCCGATGAATCTGCTGGAAGCGGTGACCGTGGCGGCCGACCCGGAAGCGAAGGGCCGCGGCGTGATGGTGGTGCTTAATGACCGCATCGGCGCGGCGCGTTTTGTCACTAAGACCAACGCCACGACGCTGGATACCTTCAAGGCGCCGGAAGAGGGCTATCTGGGCGTTATCGTGAGCGGCAAACCGCAGTTCGAAACTCGCGTGGATAAAATTCATACCGTGCGTTCGGTTTTTGACGTCCGCAATCTTAACGCGCTACCGAAAGTGGTCATTATTTATGGCTATCAGGATGACCCTGAATATATGTATGACGCGGCGATCGCGCACCATGCTGACGGGATTATCTATGCGGGCACCGGCGCGGGGTCGGTCTCCGTACGCAGCGCGGCGGGGATCGAAAAGGCGGAAAAAGCCGGTATCGTGGTGGTTCGCGCCTCGCGTACCGGCAGCGGCGTGGTGCCGGTTGATGACGGCCAGCCTGGGCTGGTAGCCGACTCGCTCAACCCGGCAAAAGCGCGCATCCTGCTGATGACGGCGCTGACGCAAACGAAAAATCCGCAGGTGATCCAGCAGTACTTCCACACCTACTGATCAACTTCGGGTAGGGCGCAGCGCGCCTTACCCGGGTTATTTCACCACGCACATCGGGCGCTGCGACACCGGCTCCGGGTGAATCTCCGCCTCCAGGTGAAAAATCTCCCGTAGCATCTCCGGCGTCAGTACCGTTTCCGCCAGACCCTGAGCCTGCACCTGGCCCCCTTCAAGCACCACCAGATGGTCGCAGTAGCGGCTGGCCTGGTTCAGGTCGTGCAGTACGGTGACCACGGTCTTGCCCATCGTCTGCAGCTCGCGCATCAGCGTCATCAGCGCCACCTGATGATGAATATCCAGCCAGGTCGTTGGCTCATCGAGCAGCACCAGCGGCGTATCCTGCGCCAGCAGCAGCGCCAGAAAAGCCCGCTGCCGCTGGCCGCCGGAAAGGGCGGTCAGCGGTTGTTCCGCCAGCGCAGCGATGCCGGTTCGTTGTAGCGCGCTGTCGACCTGCTGTCGATCCTGCGCGGAAAGCCGCCCCCACAGCGGTAGCCACGGACTTCGGCCGTAGCCGACCAGCTCGCGTACGGTGACGCCTTCCGGAACGTGATGCTGCTGCGGCAGCAGCGCCAGTCGCCGCGCCAGCTGACGGGCGGAGAGGCGGTTTAAGGGGACATCATTGAGCCAGACCTCGCCGGCGATGGGCGTCAGGAGGCGAGAGAAACACTTCAGCAGCGTTGATTTACCGCAGCCGTTTGGCCCCAGCAGCGCGGTAATTTTCCCGCCCGGTAGCGTCAGATCGAGATTGTTGATAACGCGCTTGCCGCCATAGCCAGCGGTTAGCTTTTCTATTCGCAGTTCCATTTAACGCATTCTCACAAGAAGCCAGATAAACCAGGGGGCGCCGATAATCGCCGTCAGCACGCCTGCCGGCAGTTCAAGCGGCGGATGCAGCGTTCGCGCCAGCAGATCGGCGAGCAGCAGAACCAGTCCGCCCGTGAGCGCAGAGAGCGGCAATAAACGGCGATGGCGGCCGCCGAAGAGGCGACGCACAAGATGCGGCACCACAAGGCTGATAAAGGCGACAGGACCGCAGACCGCGACGCCAATCGACGCGAGGGCCACCGCCAGCGTTAAGCCGTAGCCGTTAAGCCAGCGTACGTTGACGCCGAGCGTTCCCGCGCGCTCATGGCCTAGCGCCAGCAGGTCGAGATCGCGACTGAGAGCGAAGCTTAAGGGCAGCAAAATCGCCAGCAGGGGCAGGACGATGATGACGAATGCGCCGTCTCTGGCCCACAGGCTTCCGGTCAGCCACAGCAGCGCGTTATTGATCTCCTGTGGCCGCGACAGTAAGAGGTAGTCGGTCACGCTGGCCCAGCAGGCCGACAGCGCGATGCCGGTCAGCGCCAGGCGCATTGGTCGAGAAAAACCGGCAAGGGCGAGCGGTATTACCATCGCCACCATTCCGCCGATAAAGGCCAGCAGCGGCAGCCACGGCAGGGGCAGGGACGGTAAAAACCACAGTGCCGCCACCGAGGTCAGGCTCGCCCCGTGGTTAATGCCCAGAATGTCCGGCGAGGCCAGCGGATTATGCACAATACCCTGAACCAGCGCCCCGGAAACCGCCAGCGCGGCGCCGATAATCAGCGCCAGCACCACGCGCGGCAGGCGATATTGCATAAGGACGTAGTGATACTCGCTGTCCGTATGCCATCCGCTGAGCAGCGCTCGCCACGGCAGCGGGATCGCCCCCATCCGCAGCGAGAACAGGGTTAACAGCGTGAGCGCGAGCCATAAAAACACGATGCGTTGTTTCACCCGCGTCTCCTGACCAGCCAGACAAAACAGGGCCCGCCCGCCAGCGCCAGCACCGCGCCCGCGGGCAGTTCACCCGGCCAGGCCAACGCTCTGGCGAGCATATCCGCCAGCAGCATAAACAGGGCGCCCAGCAGGGCGCTGACCGGCAAAAAAGTACGATGATCGTGACCCGCCCAAAAACGCGCCAGATGCGGGACCAGCAGGCCAACAAAGGCAATCGGTCCGGCGACGCTGACGCTGGCGCCGGTAAGCAGCAACACGGCCGCGTTGATAAGCAGGCGCAGGCGCGGCAAATTCACCCCCAGCGAATGGGCGGCGGTATCGCTGACGTTGAGCAGATTAAGCGCGTTGGCCAGCAGGAATACGCCGGGGGTAATCAGCGCGACAAAAGGGAAAAGCTGCCAGAACTCGGCCCAGCGCACGTGGGAAACGCCGCCCGCAAGCCAGGTAAGAATGCCCCAGGCGCGATCTTCCGCCAGCAGCAGGGTCATTCTGGTCAACGCCATGCATAGCGCCGAGAGAGCAATACCGGCGAGGATCAACCGTTGGCGATCCTGCTGTTGACGCCAGCCGCCGCCGGCGCTCATCACCAGCAGCCAGCTTATTCCGCCGCCGCAGGCGGCAATCAGCGCCAGCGAAGAGCCCGCCAGCGGTGCCGGACTGAATGCGCTGGTCAGCGCCATCGCCAGCGCCGCGCCGCTATTAATACCGAGCAGTGAAGGCGATGCCAGCGGGTTATGGGTAAGCGTTTGTAATAACGCCCCCGACATTGCCAGCGAGGCGCCGAGCATTACCGCCACCAGGCTGCGGGGCAGGCGCAGATTAAGCACCAGCGCCTCCGCAAGCGAAGGAGACTCAGGCGCCAGCAGGGCGTGAAGGGCGTTGAGCGGCGAAATCGGGATGGGCGAATAGCAGAACAGGCTCAGCCAGAACAGGCCGCTGAGGGCCAGCAGCGGCCATCCCCAGATAAAAAACGCGCGACGGAACGGTTTCATGGCGTGATATCAACCGCCCGGTGGTGGACAATTTTAACCATATCGCTGGCAATACGCTCGGCGGCGAAGATCCCGCGCATCCGCGCCCAGCTGTTGCTGTCGACGGCTGCGACCTGCCCTTTCTGCTCGGCCTGCAGCATTGGCCACAGGGAGTCCTGCTGCCATTTTTTCACGATACTTTCAGTACGGTAATGGGCGACCAGCAGCCATTGCGGATTCAGGGCCAGCAGCTGTTCGAAATTTATCGCCGCCATCGGCGCGCCGCCGATCGGCGGCGGAACCTTCAGGCCAAGCGCCGTCAGCACGCTGCCGGTATAAGTTTGCGTTGAGTGAAGATTAAACTGCTGTTCGCGAGAGGTGCCAAACAGCACGCTGGCGCCAGCCGGCAGCTGTCGGGAAAACGCCGCCATTTTTTGCCGATGCAGCGCCAGACGTTGCTGCATCTCCTTATCCTTACCCACTACTTTGCCGATAATCGCCGCTGACTGCAGGTTCTCCTCCCAGGTTTCATTGCGCGATTTCAACAGCAGCACCGGGGCAATTTGCCTCAGGGCGGCGTAAATTCCGGCATGGCGACTGCTATCGGCGACGATCAGATCGGGATGCAGCGCGCTGATGGCCTCCAGTGAAGGCTGGGCGCGGGTGCCCACCGACTGCCAGGGCTTCAGACGTGCGCGTACGTCCGCCAGAATACGCGACGGATCGTTGTCATCGGCCACGCCTGTCGGGCTAACGTCAACCGCCGCCAGCGCGTCGACAAAGGAGAGTTCAAGCACGACGATGCGCTGCGGCGTTTTATCAAGCGTAAAGCGACCGCGCTCATCCTGTACGGTGGCGGCAAAGAGCGGGCCCGCCAGAAACAGCAGGCTGAAAATACACAGACGAACAAGGCTAAACATTATTCACTCCAGCTTGCCGGACAGGGCGCGAATAGCGCTGTCCGGCAACGCTCTATCATCAGAACTTCATTGATCCTTGCAGGTACAGCGTGCGCGGCTGACCGGCGTAAAGCCCTTTGTTGTTATCGTCGTACGAGCGGGTGTAATACGCATGGTCGAAGATGTTTTTCACCCCCAGCGCGAGGTTGAGATTGGCCATCTGCGGGCCAAAGTCATAGGCCACGCGAGCGCCCCACAGCATATAGCCGGGAATGCGGCCGGTGCTGCCATCGGCGCTTTCGGCAACGGTATTGGCGTTATCGGCAAACTGGCTCGACTGGAAGTCGCCGTTGAAGTTAAACGTCCAGCTGCCGGGCTTGTAATCGACGCCAAAGGTGCCTTTGTGCTTCGGCGAGAAGGGAACCTGGTTACCGTAGGTATCGCCTTTCTCGCGAATTTCAGCATTGACGTACGCATAGCTGGCGTAGACAGAGAGATTATCAAGCGCGGGTGAAAGCTCGCCGAGGGCGTAACGGGTTTGCGCTTCCAGGCCGCTATGACGGGTTTTACCGCGGGCGGTGACCGTGTCATTGGTCTGGTTGGAATCGTACTGATTGTTGAAGTTAATCAGGAACAGCCCCATCTCTGCGGTCAGCGCGCCGTCATCGTAGCGGGTGCCGACTTCCCAGGTTCGCGCTTTTTCCGGTTCCACATTGCCGCTTTGCACAGCCTTGCCAATCTGGCTGTACTGTACGGTGCCGAATGAGCCTTCTGTGTTGGCATAAAGATTCCAGCTGTCGGTGAGGTGATAAAGAACATTCAGCGCCGGGAGCGGGGCGTTATAGCTGACCCGTTCGCGGGTGCCCAGCAGATTATTGTCCTGATAAGACTCAATGTGCTCAAAGCGCATACCTGGCGTAATCGTCCAGTTGCCGATATCCACGCGATCGTCGATATACCAGGCGTGGGCTTCGGTGCCGGAACGGGTATCGCGATCGTACGGACTGGCGGTGCTGGGCAGCTCGCCGCTGGTGGTCGCGGTGTAGTAACGCATCTCGTGGGTCGATTCGTTGACGTAGCGATAGCCGATGCCGACTTCGTGGGCGGATGGGCCGATCATAAAGCTTTGGCTGTAGCGCGGCTCGATGCCGCGGACCCAATATTCGCGCGGGGAGAGGGTAATGCGCTTACCCTGTTCCAGGTAGCCGCTGCGCAGGGTATGGGTATAGAACCCCTGAATATTAAATTTATGCTGCGCATCCGGCTGGTACTGGTAGCCGAGGCTGGCGAGCTGGCGGCGCCCCCAAAAGCGGTCATAAGGACGCGTGGACTGCCAGCGGTCGGCGTTGTAGTCGGCGCGGGAGAGGCCGCCGGGCATATCGGCTTCGCCGTCATAGTATTGCAGCAGGCTGTTAAAGGTATGGACTTCGTTGGGCGCGTATTTGCTTTTCAGCATCACATCATCAATCCGCGTGGCGCTGTGTTCGCGCCAGTCGCTGCCCCGGGTGCCGGAGTAAAGCAGGGCGGATCCGAAACCGTTGTCCGCCGTGCCGCCGATCGCGAGGTTATGCGTCTCTTTCGGGTTGTTTTGCGAAGAGGTGGGGCTGAGCTGCCCTTCAATGCCGCCCTGAATGCCAAAATCCTCGGGGATGGCGCGGGTGACGAAGTTCACCACGCCGCCGACGCTCTGCGGCCCGTAGCGCACCGCGCCGCCGCCGCGCACGACATCGATGGCGTCCATATTGCCGAGCGAGACCGGCGCCAGCGAAAGCTGCGGCTGGCCGTAGGGGGCAAAGGGAACCGGGATACCGTCCATCAGCACCGTGGAACGGCTGGCAAGCCGCGGGTTGAGGCCACGAATACCGAAGTTCATCGCCAGGTCGTGACTGCCGGTGCCGGTATTTTCCGGCGCGTTGACGCCGGGGATCCGGTTCAGCACTTCGCGCATCGTGGCGGCACCGGTTTTGGCGAAATCCTCCCGACGGATCACGTCGCGGGCGCCGGCGTGCTCAAAGACATCATTTTCGCGCGCGTCGCCAAGCCAGTCCCCGACGACGGTGAGGGTGGATTCTGCACTGACGGACGCGGGATCCAGCTCCAGGGTCCAGACGTTCTTGCCCAGCGGCTTGAGCCGTAATCCGCTGCCGTTCAGCAGCCTGCGTAAACCCTCTTCGGTTTCAAAGCTGCCGTGCAGGCCCGGACTATGCTTGCCGCGCGTCAGGCTGGCGTCGGCGGAAAGCGTGATACCGCTGCGGGCGGCATATTGGTTCAGGGCGTGATCTAACTCCCCGGCGGCAATATCATACTGCGCGGCGGCGAATACCGGCGCGGCAGCCAGCCCCGCTAGCGGCAGCAGGCTTAAACGGATTGCCATCACCAGAGGCATCGGTTTGCGTAAAACGCGTAAAGGCGTCATCTCTTCTCCACCATCGTTTTTGGTTATATTCATCAGATAAGTCGAACGAGCAGGGGAAAAGGGACAATAGAGAATGAGAATTTTTTCGATTTTTTTTCTCAGGCCGGAACGAGCGTGACCCAGTAGCGGGTGACAGACCGCAATGTAATCGGCAGCGTTTGCGCGATAACCTGCAGAATGGCATCAGGGTCGCCCAGCGGAAAGGTGCCGCTCAGGCGTAAATCGGCCACGGCGGGATCGCAGCGCAGCACCCCGGAGCGATAGCGGGCGAGGGTTTCGACCACTTCGCTCAGCGGGGCGTCGTGGAAGGTCAGCACGCCCCGGATCCAGCTATCCTCGCCGCCGTTGAGCTTAACCAGGGCGGCGAAGCGATCGCGGGTAAACCACAGGCTTTCCCCGGCGTTAACGCGTTGGGCGCTGCCGGACGGTAAAACCACTTCTACGGCATGCTGCTGTACCGCCAGCCGGGTGCCGCCGGCAAACTGACGGACGGTGAATGCGGTCCCGAGCGCGGTGAGAGTGCCTTCCCGCGTTTGCACCCGAAAAGGCCGCTGCCGGCTGTCGTGAGCGGTCCTGATGGCGATTTCGCCGTAGCGTAAATGAACCATGCGCTGCCGCGCGTCAAAACGGACGTCGGCGGCACTTTCGCTATTCAGCGTCAGCAGCGAACCGTCGGCAAGCCGCTGCGGGCGCGGTATTCCTTTCGCCGTCCGGTAGTCGGCGCGGAGGCCCTCCGCCAGCTCGGACTCCCAGAGCCGCCAGCTGCCTCCGGCCGCCAGCAAAAGCATCAGCCCTTTCAGCACGTGGCGACGCGCCAGACGGCTATCGTGAAGAGCACGGCTGGCCAGCCCGCCCGGCAGTTGCCCCATCTGCTGACGCAGGTTTTCTACCTGCTGCCACGCCCACTGATTTTCGTTGTTTTGCTCATACCACTGCTGCCAGCGGGCCTCCAGCTGCGGACTGACGCGCCCATCGCTGAGGACCGCGTACCAGTGCGAGGCGGAACGCAGCGCCTGACGACGGGATTCGCTTAGCGTCGGTTTCACAGGCCATTCTCCAGACGGAACAGCAGGCAGTGCTCGGTGGCTTTCGCGATATATTTCTTAACCGAACTGATGGAAACCGCCAGGCGGCTGGCGATATCGGCGTAGGTCAGCCCTTCAAGCTGCGAGAGCAAAAACGCTTCCCGGGCTTTTGCGTTAAGCCCGTCCAGCATGGCATCAATCTGCTGTAACAGTTCGAGCTGGCTCTGCCATAGCTCCGGTGAGGGAGAGAGCTCTGGCGGTAGCTGAGAGAGCATGTCGAGCCAGGCGCGCTCCAGGGCGTTGCGGCGGAACAGGTCGATCATCACCCGTTTAGCAATCGTGCAGAGAAAAGATTTTGGATCGCGAATCGTCAACAGCGACTCGCCGGCCATAATTCGGACAAAGGTGTCCTGCGCTACGTCGTCGGCGTCATAAGCGGATTGCAACTTATGGGTAAGCCATTTTTTCAGCCAGCCATGATGGTCGCTATAGAGCGAGGCAAGCGTCAGCGGAGAGGCGATGGCGGAAGAAGGTGACATAGCCAGGTTCAGGAGAGTTGATCAATACGGCATATGTTAATATGAGAATGGTTATCATTTCAATAAAGCGCGGCAGGGATAAGGGCCATATAGACTCATAGTAACGATAAGTGATTGTTAAATATTGAATAGATTTTTCCCCTCATTGCATCATTTCTTTCCCTTTCTGCTTAATGCAAATAAAATTCATTATCATTATTCCCTCCTTAACCTTAATGTTGTATTTATAATGCATCTTATGGAGAGTGAGGAAAGTCAAATGAACGCAAGCGAAAAAGCCGGACATACGTTTTTGGCAAGCCTGGGGAAAACCCGCTTACGCCCCGGCGGCATTGAAGCCACAGAGTGGCTATTTCAGCAGGCGGGTTTTACCGCCGACAGTAAAGTTCTGGAGGTAGCCTGTAATATGGGGACAACCTCTATTGAGCTGGCGCAGCGTTTTCGCTGCAGCGTTTACGCCATCGATATGGATAAAGACGCGCTGGCGAAAGCCCGGCAAAATATCGTTCGCGAAGGTGTGGATCATCGGGTGATAGTGATGGAGGCGAATGCCGCTCGGCTGCCATTTGCCGATGCAACGTTTGATATGGTGATAAATGAAGCGATGCTCACCATGTATGCGGATAAAGCCAAAGAGAAACTGGTGGCGGAATATTTTCGCGTTCTTAAGCCCGGCGGTCGTTTGCTGACGCACGATATCATGTATACGCAGGATGCGCTGGGAGAGGACGCCCGGCGGCAGCTGCAGGGGGTGGTGAAATCCCACGTCAGCCCGCTGAGCGCCGCCGCCTGGCAGACGCTTTTCCAACGGACCGGCTTTGACGCCGTAAGCATTCATCATGGACCGATGTCGCTGATGTCGCCGCGAGGGTTGATGAAAGATGAAGGTTTTAAACAGGCGCTAAAAATTGTCGGCAATGGTTTGTTGAAGCGCGAGAATCGTCCGAGATTTTTCTCTATGTTGCGTTTTTTTCAACGTCATAAAAGGCATTTGAACTTTATTGCCTGCTGTTCTGTTAAAGCAACGGAGGTAAAAAGTCTGAAATAACCCACCGGCGATATGGATAATTGTCGATAAATATTAATTATTGTCAGGAAAGTAAAATAAGCTGATTCTTATTTTAGTCATTTCTCTGACACTCATTTTTAATATTGCTATTTTATGTCAGTGAGGCTTATGGAAGATAAAGGAATAGCCTGTCCGCAAACGTTGTGAAAAGGATAACAGAAAGCAGAGGCTACCCCGACCTCATCTGGATGCAGCCGTACCTCGACGCGGCTTCAGCTGCGGCCTGCGGGTTACCACAGCGACGTTCTGGTTGGAAAAGACGCATACTTTATGTTGAATGATTAGCGCGTTAATCATTCTTGCGGTGGATATTTGAGGTTTATTATTCACTTTTTTATTTACATTTTGTTACAGGTGTGCTGGTATTGTGTTTTTTTCTGTTGGCCTCTTTTTTTACTTGCCGGAGTGAATTTACCAGGATTATTATTGTCTGAACTGCTACACGTACCGCCTAATGACAGATGAAGGGACTCGTTTTTTCCTTAAGCGTTACCTCATGTTCTAATGTTTACAGGAAAAAACATGTCTTACGCTTTTAATAAAAAACTTCTTCATCCCCGTAATTGGGGGACCTGGTTTGGCCTGGGCGTGCTCTGGCTCATCGTCCAGCTTCCTTATCCCGTCTTGCATCTTATCGGTACCAGCGCCGGTCGCGCATCCCGGCGCTTCCTGAAACGCCGTGAGCATATCGCCAGACGCAATCTCGAACTTTGCTTTCCCACCATGTCGCCCGCGGCGCGCGAAAAGCTTATCGAACAGAACTTCATGTCGCTAGGGATGGGCCTGATTGAAACAGGGATGGCATGGTTCTGGAGCGATGAGCGCGTTAAGAAATGGTTTGACGTGGAAGGTATGGTCAATCTCAATAATGCCCTGAGCGAACAAAAAGGCGTGATGGTCGTTGGCGTCCACTTTATGTCGCTTGAACTGGGTGGCCGTACGATGGGGCTGTGTCGTCCGATGATGGCGACCTACCGTCCGCATAATAGCCCGTTAATGGAGTGGGTGCAGACGCGCGGTCGTTTGCGCTCGAACAAGGCGATGATTGACCGTCGTAATTTATCCGGTCTGGTACATGCCTTAAAGTCGGGTGAAGCGGTGTGGTTTGCGCCGGATCAGGACTACGGCCCGAAGGGGAGCGTATTTGCTCCGTTCTTCTCGGTACAGCAGGCAGCAACGACCAACGGTACCTACGTACTCTCTCGTTTGTCGGGCGCGAAAATGCTCACCATCAGCATGGTGCGTAAAGCGGACCGCAGAGGTTATAGCCTGCACATCAGCGACGTCATGAGCGACTATCCTGGCGAAGATAAACAGGATGCGGCAAGCTATATCAACAAGGTTATTGAGAAAGAGATCCTGCGCGCGCCGGAGCAATACCTGTGGGTTCACCGCCGCTTTAAAACCCGTCCGCTGGGCGAAACTTCGCTCTATTAAGCCCTCCGCACTCGCGGCGCTTTCAAAATGGTCCCGGTTGCGTTAACGTGCGCGGGATCATATTTTTTGTTGTAAGCGAAGGAGTGCGTTGTGTTCGCTGAGTTTGGTGTATTGAATTACCTGACCTATCTGGTCGGCGCTATCTTTATCATCCTGGTTCCCGGCCCGAATACCTTTTTTGTCCTCAAGACCGGCATCGCCCACGGCGTTAAAAAAGGGTATCTGGCGGCGGCAGGCGTGTTTATTGGCGATGCGGTGCTGATGTTTCTGGCTTTTGCCGGCGTCGCGACGCTCATCAAGACTACGCCGGTGCTGTTCAATATCGTGCGTTACCTGGGGGCGATTTATCTGCTGTGGATGGGCGGCAAGATGCTCTACGCGGTGTTAACCCAGCGTGATGGTCATTCGTCTGCTGATTCCGAGCCGGGCAGCGCGATTCTCAAACGTTCGCTGACCCTTAGCCTGACGAATCCAAAAGCGATTCTTTTTTATGTCTCATTCTTCGTGCAGTTTATTGACGTCAGCGCCAAAACGCCCGGGCTGGCGTTCTTTATTCTGGCGCTGACCCTGGAGATAATCAGCTTCATCTATATGAGCTTTTTGATCCTCTCCGGCTCTTTCGTCACGCGTTACGTGAAGACGAAAAAGAAGCTGGCGAAAATCGGCAACAGTCTGATAGGCCTTGTGTTTGTCGGTTTTGCCGCCCGTCTGGCGACGCTCCAGTCGTAATCGTTGGGGGCCGGTACGCGGGACCGGCCCTATAGTGACTGTCACTGCCTCGTAACAAAATCCCTTCAATTTTGATTGCATTGGTGTTACATATACAGCCGATTATCGCTCAGAAAAAAGGGAACCCGGATGATTCTGCAGAAACTCACCAGCAATAAAAACAGCAAGAAGTTCTTTTTGTCGATCGCGGCGATCTTTGCCATCGCGCTTATCGTGGTTGGGCGCGCCACCTTTGGCGGCGTGGTGAGTGAATACAATATGCCGTATTCAGAATGGACGACGTCAATGTTCTTCCTGCAGGGGGCGATGGTCACGGTTTACAGCATTGTGTTTACGCTGCTGTTTTCCATCCCGCTGGGTTTCCTCTTTTTAGGTTCCGACCGCCGGGACTAATTTCATGCAATAAGGCGAACCGAAGTTCGCCTTATTATGTTTCCACGGCTATCGCCAGTCTCTGTCGTCATGATGATGGTGGCGGTGTTGATGGTGATAGCCTGGGTCGACAATACATCCCGATAACAGCGTGCAAAGCGCCAGAATCAACGGCAACACGATCGGTTTTTTCATTTCTCACTTCTCCAGTTAAATCCGTGCGCAAAAACGGGCATGCGCCATCGGCTGATGAGGTGAGTGTATGCTTTTAACTTATTGAGTAGATGAGATAATTCTGCAATCCTTGCCGGAAAGACGCGCGAATAATCCTGGATTTACCACCAGCCCAATTGCGTACCCGCCACGGCGACGATGGCGACAATAAGCATAATTATGGTGCTTTTTTTCATTACGCTCCGCCTGGTGCCGCATAGCCGCCGACAAAAAACCAGCCCAGAAAAACCACGGCGACGATAAAAATAGCCACCGGAAATAGAATACCCAGTCTCATTATTGAGCCCCTGTAAGTGCGAGTCGTGTCGACTATGATACGGGATTTCACCGTAGATTAGTCAATATGAAAAAAACGCCCCTGACGGCGAGACTGCTTATCCTGATACATCGCCTCATCGGCGGCGCGCAGCGCCAGTTCTACGTCGATCTGCCAGGGGTCGGCTTCAATCACCCCAAAACTGGCGCCGGGGTAGTTAATCCGGTGTTCGCCAAGGAAATAGATCCCCGCCAGCGCTTGACGTAACGCGGCGATATACTCCTGCTGGTCGGCTGAATCGGGACCCGGACCGACAATTAAAAACTCATCGCCGCCGAGACGGCCTACAATATCGCCGCTGCGCACGCGGGCGGCCAGGCGTTCTCCGATCTGAATCAAAAAGCTGTCGCCGCACGGGTGGCCGAATCGATCGTTGATTGCTTTGAAATCATCGAGATCGATAAAAATCAGTAGCACGCTGCGCTGCTGTTCCCGGGCCTGCGAAAACTGTGCGGCAAGATGCTTAAACAGCGAGCGGCGATTCGGCAAACCCGTAAGCTCGTCGGTATACGAATGCATCTCCAGCGCGACGTTAGCCGCCCGAAGCTGCTGTACCAGCGTCTCTTTCTCAACGTAATGGGAGATGAGGTTGGCAAACAGATTCATCACCTGCTCACCCTCAATGTTATAGGGCTGTCTTGCCCGGCTGGTGGCGCACAGCGTGCCGAATAATGAGCCGTCGGTCAGGCGCACGGGAATGCTGAAAAAGGTGGCGATCCCCAAATCCTGGGCGGCGAGACACGAACGCCAGCGCTCGGCAACATCGTTGCTAAAAATGCAGCGGTCGTCCAGCGCGCGTTTGCACAGCGAGTCGTTCCACGGGACGGAGAACCCTTCGGGGATCTGCATTTCGCTGCTGTTGTGCGCGTACATAATATGCTGGCGCTGCGCGTCGAAGTCGATACGAGTCAGGTAGGTAGATTCCATTCGGGTAACCAGCTCCAGCATCTCAAGCAGCTGTCGCACCAGGGTTTCGAGGGAGTGTTCATTAGCGAGCGTTTGCGACACGCGAGCGAGAATAAAATCGGACATGAGAAATACGGCTCCCGAATGCTAATCGTCACTACCAGCAAATGATGCTAAAAAACAATCAGCGCAGAATTAACAGAGATACACAAAATTTAACACATCTGGGGGGAGAATACCTGCATCCGCGGCGGGAAAAAAAGCCCCGTCGGGGGCGACGGGGAAAACTCATTGATTATGGAATGATCTGTTCTCTGGTCAATTCGAGAACAGGGCTACTCTACGATGCAAAAGTGCAGCTAAAATGGAGAAACCGTGGAGATTCAGGGTGAAAGACCGTTTTAATCGATTAAGGAGGGGAAATGAAGGGGATGATAGTCATGCTGCCTCTGGCGCTTGCCGGATGCGCGCAGAGTCAGCCGGCGCAGCAAGCACACCCGATAGGGATGGCTAACCCGGCTTCGGTATACTGCCAGCAGCTGGGAGGGAAACAGGTTCCTGTCCAAAGCCCGCAGGGCGTGCGCACCGAGTGCAAGCTACCCAGTGGTGAAACGTTAGATGAATGGGCGCTCTGGCGCCGCGATCATCCGGCTAAGTCATAGCGCTTTCAGCCAGTCAGCCAGCACCTGGGCATGGTTTTGCCGGGTGTTTTTCGCTGCGTAGAGCAGCGTCAGCGGCTGCTGCCTGGCAAGCGCGGCCAGGCGCTCGCCTTCATCGCGGTGGGCTTCCAGCTCCTGGCGATAGCGCTGGCTAAAGTGGGCAAAATCAAGCGTCTCGCCGTGAAAAGCCTTACGCAAATCAGTCGATGGCGCCAGGATTTTGCACCACTCATCGTAATTCAGCGCCTCTTTTTTTATTCCGCGCGGCCACAGGCGGTCTACCAGTATCCGGTAGCCGTCGCTCGCTTCCTGCGGGTCATAAACCCGTTTACATTGAATCATCGTCACTCTCCCTCTGTTCCATCCAGGCAAGCAGCTGCGGCAACTGCTGCTCGGAAAATACCGTTATCCCGTATTCGCGAAGCAGGGCGGCGGCAACGCCAGCGCCGGGTTTGCGCTGTCCGTTAAAGGTACCATCATAGATAAACTGACTGCCGCAGGTTGGGCTGCCGTCGGTGAGCAATGCTGCGGTACAGCCTTCCTCCTGCGCTGCTTTTAGCGCCAGCCAGGCGGCCAGCTGATAGCTCGCAGTGACGTCCTGGCCGTCACTTTCAACAATTTTCGCACGGTTTTGCATGACATCCGCTCCCTGCGCGCCAAGGATTTCCGCCGGTAGCCTGGGGATGGGCAATCCGGCAGCCAGCTCCGGGCAGTGGGTGACCAGCCGCCCCTCGCTCTGCCAGCGAGACAGCGCGTTAGCCAGCCGGGCTTTGTGGCTACCGTTATAGCGAACCTGAAAGCCCATCAGGCAGGCGCTAACCAAAATTTTGTCCTTCATCATGCATCCATAGCGATTTGTCTGCCCTATACCATAGCGCCAGTCAGGCTAAATTACCCGCGTTCAGAAGCAGACAAAATAAGGATTGTGTTCTGCCGTTGAGATCGCTAACCTGAGGCTCCTTGTGTTGCCTGATATTCGCTCTGACATAAGGATTCTGCTATGAACTCCCCCCTGCGTATTGCCCTGGTTGGTGATTACAACCCTGATGTAGTTGCCCATAAAGCGATTCCCCTGGCGATTGATGATGCCGCCGCCGTACTGGAGCTGCCGCTGCGTTATGACTGGCTGGCCACCAGCGAAATAAAGTCCGCTGACGATCTCGCTGATTACGATGCTATCTGGGTGGTTCCCGCCAGCCCCTATAAAAACGCCGAAGGCGCGTTTATCGCTATACGCCACGCGCGGGAAAACAGCATTCCGTTCCTTGGCACCTGCGGAGGATTCCAGCACGCGATTATCGAATACGCGCGCAACGTTATGGGCTGGCGGGATGCCGCACATGCGGAAACCGATACCGAAGGCCGGATGGTTATCGCGCCGCTTAGCTGCTCGCTGGTAGAAAAGTCGGACAACATTGAACTGCGGGCCAATACGCTGATCTCTCGCGCCTATGGCCGCGACAGTATTGAAGAGGGTTACCACTGCAGCTACGGGATTGCCAGCGATTTTGCCCGCGAGCTGGAGCAGGGCGACCTGCGGGTTACGGGCTGGGATGATGACGGTGAGATTCGGGCGGTAGAACTGGTGACGCATCCGTTCTTTGTCGCCACGCTATTTCAGCACGAGCGCAATGCGCTGGAAGGCAGACCTGCGCCGCTGGTTCACGCGTTTTTACGCGCGGCAAGTCAGTGAGCGAACGCCCGGCGGCGGTTGCCGGGCGTCGATATCGCTAGCCGTTGATCTCCCGATCGCGACCGGCCAGCGCGCCAAATACCGCCATCGCAACGGAAATCAGCGCCACGGCGATCAGCGGGATATGCCAGTCGCCGTTGGCATCATGAATTTTTCCCATCACCGGCGGCCCGCAGGCGGCCAGCAGATAGCCCACCGCCTGCGCCATTCCCGACAGCGCGGCGGCCTGGTGCGCCGAGCTGGCGCGCAGCCCGATAAAGGTCAATCCCAGAATCATGGTCGCGCCGGAACCGAAGCCAAAGATAAGCGTCCACAGCACCGCCTGAGCGGGTAAAAACCATAAACCGAGCGCGCTGACTGCACACATCAGGGCGACCAGCACCGCAATGCCGCGCTGATCTTTCAGCCGATGCAGTATTAACGGGATCGCCAGCCCCGGCGCCGCGGTGGCGAGCTGGAGCAGCCCGTGCAGGGAGCCCGCCTGCGCTTCGCTGTAGCCTATGCTTTGCAAAATGGCGGGCAGCCAGCCGATGATGACGTAGTAGACCAGCGAGTTAATCCCGAGAAACAGCGTCACCTGCCAGGCCAGCGCCGAGCGCCAGATCCCGCGGTTGTGGATGGCGCCCGACCCCGTCAGCGGCGCGGTGACTTGCCTGCGCGCCTGCGGTAGCCAGATAAACAGCGCCAGCAGCGGAAATGCCATCAGCATCAACAGCGCGCCGCGCCAGCCCAGTCCGGCGAGCGCCAGCGGAACGACCATTGCCGAACCCAGCGCCGCCGCGCCCCCCATGGTGAGAGAGTAAGCGCCGGTCATTTTGGCGACGTGCTGCGAGAAGTCACGTTTGATCAGTCCGGGCAGCAGAACGTTTCCCAGGGCGATGCCGCAGCCGATAATCGCGGTTCCGATAAACAGCAGCGAGACGAAGGGCAGGGAGCGCAGACCCACGCCGAGGCAAATCAGGATCATCGCCAGCAGCAGGCTACGTTCAATGCCGAATCGGCGGGCGACACCCGCCGCCAGCGGCGAGACCAGGCCAAAGGCCAGCAGCGGCAGTGTGGTTAACAGACCGGTTTGCGCGGTGGTGAGGCCATATTCGCTGCGAATGGCATCAAGCAGCGGCGCGGCGCCGGTAAAGGTGACCCGCAAGGTGGTGGCGATAAGCAGAATACCGGCAATCAATAGCAGATTACGGCGGCCGGCAGAAGGTGAAACAGAATTCATGGCTATCTCAAACAAGAATACGTGGCGCTTACCATAGCCTGTTTGCCGCCTGTTTAAATCAAGCTAAAATGACAGATTATCGCTAAAATCGGACAATATCATGATCGGACTCGGCCTGGACGGCTACGACCCGGACAGCGGCCACGAAGCGGCGGCGGCTTTTCGTATTCAGGTGGTCGCGGACGAGCAGTACATTCCGCGCCATCAGCACCGTAAAGGTCAGCTCATCCTGGCGCTGCACGGAGCGCTGACCTGCGAAGTGGAGAACGCGATGTGGATGGTGCCTCCGCAGTACGCGGTGTGGGTACCGGGACAGGTGCCGCACAGCAATCGCGCGACGCCGGAGGCGCAGGTCTGCTTTTTATTTATTGAACCCCACGCGGCGCCGATGCCGGATTTCTGCTGCACGCTAAAGATTTCGCCGCTGGTGCGCGAGCTTATCCTCGTTATGGCCGAGCGCGGCAGGGCCGAACTCGCTAAACCGGCAATGAACCGCCTGGTGCAGGTGCTGTTCGATGAACTCCCGCAGCAGCCGCAGGAGCACCTGCAGCTCCCGGTCTCCGGGCATCCAAAAATTCGTCAGATGGTGGACACGATGGCCGTCGACCCGGCCCGCTGGCAAACGCTGGCGCAGTGGGCTGCGGAGTTTGCCATGAGCGAACGCAATCTGGCGCGGCTGGTGGTGCGTGAGACGGGCTTAAGCTTTCGCCGCTGGCGACATCAGCTGCAGCTGATCCTCTCCCTGCAGATGCTGATCCGCGGGCAGACGGTACAGCAGACGGCGCAGAGCCTGGGCTATGACTCGACCACCGCCTTTATTACCATGTTTAAAAAGGGCCTCGGGCAAACCCCGGGGCGCTATCTTGCCAGCCTGGCTACGACTTCCCAATAAACAGCGAAATGATCCCGGCGGCGATCAGCGGGCCGACCGGGACGCCGCGGAAGAGGGCGACGCCGAGCACGGTGCCGACCAGCAGTCCGGCTACCAGCTGCGGCTGCGAGCCCATCAGCGCCACGCCGCGCCCGCCGAGCCAGGAAACAAAAACCCCCACGGCAATCGCCAGCAACGATTTCCAGTTCACGAAGGAGTGCAGCAGCGTAGAGGGCGGTAGCGTGCCGCTGGCAATGGGCGCCATCACGCCGATGGTGAGAATAATAATACCGATGGTCAGCCCTTGCTTTTCAATCCACGGAAAGAAGGCGTTGAGCGGGGTGACGCGGACGATAATTAATACCAGGATTGAAATAGCTACGGTGGTGTTATGGCTAATAAAGCCGAGCGCCGCCAGGCCCAGCAGTATTAACAGGGTGGTGTCGAGCATGTGCAGAGGTCCTTGCCAGAATATAAAAAAGAACAGCCCGTTTACTCTACGCATAATCGCGTAAGTAAACAGGTTTTTTATCGCAGACTCGCGATTTGAGGCATCTGCACGATCGATTTTCCCCCGCGGCACAATGCGCGCCCTGGCGCAGGAGAGGGAACAATCAGGCTTCGCGATGAAACGCGATCAGTTCCGGACGGGCAATACGCAGATAGTCGGCGGTATCAAGGATGATGGACTTATCAAGCTGCCCGGCGTTGAAGGCGATTTCCGGGAAGCGCTCAAACAGCAGCGGGTCGGCGACCAGGCGTAAAGAGGGGTGGAAGCTGAAAGGGGGAATGGCGCCAAAGACGCAGGCGGTCAGGGCGTCAACTTCCGCCGGACTGGCCAGAGAGGCTTTGCTGCCGCCGACGTATTCGGCCAGACGGGCTAAATCCGCCTGCAGATCGGCGGCAAGGATAGCCAGAACGTGCTGATTAACCCCATGTCCTTTAATTTTACATACCAGCGCTTTTGCTCCCTGACCCAGCGCGGTGCCGCGGATCTTCGACACGGCTTCACACTTTCCGACGGCTTCATGTTCCACGACCCGGTAACGGGCGTGGTCGCGGTTAAGCAGCGCCAACAGCTGCTGATGAATACTCACTTTTACCGGCGCGTTCATGTCGTTTTTTTCCTTAAAAATAAAACCTCAAGATTAATCCTCTCGCCCCGGGTAAGCGTGTTTTTTTTGCTTTTTATTTTCGTACAGCCGGGCATCCGCGATTTTCATGACGTCGGCCAGGCTATCCCCCGGCGCCATGCTGCAGGCCCCCCATGAGAAATTAACGCGCTGGTTAATGTCAATTTCCTTCAGGTGCTGGCGAATACGCTCGGGTATATTTTTCGCCTCCTGTTCCTCATAATCGATCAGTATCAGGAAGAACTCATCGCCGCCCAGCCGGATGCCGTAATCGCTTTTACGTATGGCGGCGGAAATGGACTGGGCGAGCAGCACGATGGCGCGGTCGCCTTCATCGTGTCCCCAGGTGTCATTAAGGTATTTTAGCCGGTCGCAGTCCAGCGCCATAAACACGATATTCACGCCTTGCTCGGTGAGCTTTTGCATACGCGATTCCAGCAGCGAGGAGAGAATTTTTCGGTTGTACAGACCGGTTAAAGAATCACTAATGTTTTCTTTAAAAACGTCGGTATACAGGCGAAAGTGCATGCGTACCAGGTGCAGCAGAACGCCGGTAGATATCAGGTAAAACAAAAATAGCTTCCAGGAGCTAAGCAGAAAATAGGACATATCCAGCGACAGCGAAATGTGCAGGTTTTCCGCCACCTGCTGGCTATGGTGGGCGTAGCTGAAAAAATGCGTGTTGCTGCGGTGAACGCGGATTTCAGACGTTGAGTCCGAGTCCGTTAAGGTGATGTCGAGATAGCGCCAGACCAGGGGGCGGTCGGTGGTATAGAGCAGCTTCTCAATATCGTGACGAGTGACGTCCACCATCACAATGCCCTTCAGCCGATCCCGATGATAGACCGGGGTTAAGAACGACAAAATATTCTGTCCGGTTAGCGCGTCAGCATAGATACTGGAAATTAGCGTACGCCCGCGAAGTAAACCGTTAAGACTGAACTGAGTGATGCCCAGTTTACTGTCGTGAAGAAAGTTCCAGTTATCAACGGGGCTGCTATTTATCTCAATCGGCGAATAGAAATACGCGTATTTATTGTCTAAATCGAGGTAATAGCGGAAGCGTTTATCGGATTTGAAGGTTGCCGAATTCAGCGCGGCGATAATATCGCTTTGGGCTATCGCGGCATCAAAAGCCTGCAGGGCCGGGAGATCGTTAATCCACGGCTCGCACGAAGGCTGGGTGGTACTGAGCGTACCGTGAAGCCCGGGGAAGGTATGCCCGGCGATATTGAGCCCGTATACGTTGCCATTGGTCTGCACGCCAGCGCAGGCCTGTTGGGCCTTTTCGGCAGTGGGATGCGTATCCAGCTTTCGCGAGACCTGGGAGATAACCAACTGATTTTGATATTTATCGTACAGAAAGGCGGATTCGCCCTTCTCGACGATGTAGCGCATGTATTCCGACATATCCCGATGGCTGGCGACTAATTCATACACCAGAAATGAAGATGTCAGGACAACCACCCCCGCAGAAATGAAATGTCGGAGTAATTTATTCTGTAATTTCATGATGATAATTTCGCCAGCACAATTAAGACAATTCTACCATGTGCGGCGCAGGGACGCCACGTTCGGTGGCAGGCAGACTGTTTATCTATCCAGTGCCGGAATCGGGCACCACCGCGCGGCAATGAAAATAAATAGTTTATTAAATATGAGGGCGCTAATGAATATTGCTGTCATAAATATCCTGCAAAATCCATTTTTCACTCATTTTATCCTCAATGAAATATGCTGCAATGACGCTGCTATGGCTATCCTGGTGCAGCTAAAAATGAAATAATGTTAATTATCAAGCGAACTTTTCTTATTTTTACCAGTCCTTAGCAGGGTTACAGGCAGTACTATTGAAAGCGGCAATGAGGTTATCATGATGGAAAACGCAGCGGTGCAGGGAACCCCTCGAAAGTTTAAAAAAATAAGGGCGCTAAACAGGCGGAGAAATTATTTTTTTAAGAAAATACGCAATGATCTGCGAGTCTATATCGCTAAAGCGTTCTGGGATAGTCGCGCGCGCCGCGAAGCTGATTTAACCTCCGCAAAAACGGTGCTGTTAATGCGTAATGAAGGTGCGATCGGCGATGTAGTTGTTGATTCAGCGCTGGTTAAATGTCTTCACGAGGCGGGAATGACCGTTGACTTTCTGTTGACCAAATCCAATAGTCAGGTCATGCGGTATAATCCGCGCATTCGCCATATCTATGAGGCCGAGAATGTCGACTCGGCGGATTATTTGCACAAATTTACCCATAACGTTCCTCAGTCAGTTATTACTGAGCTTGCGAATAATAAGTACGATATTGTAATCGACCCGTCGTTGTTTGATATTCCGGTACACAGGATGCTGTTGTTACGACAGATAAAGCCCAGAGCGGTACTGGGTTTCAATAAGTGGCCTTCTATTAAACACTACAGCAAGTCTTTTGATTTTGACTGTGAAAACTGGCACGTCAGTAAGACATTTTCTTTTATCGCTGATTATCTGCAGCTGGATAAAAAATCTCTGCAATCTTATGATCTGCATATACCACAGGATATCTGCCAGCAGGTTCGTGATTATCTGGCGGCGCTCAACGGGCGTAACGTGGTGATTAATATTTTTGCCGGGCATCAGGACCGCAGCATGTCGCAGGCGCAGCTGGCAACGCTTCTGGCCAGGCTGTGTGAGGATTATCCGGACGTCAATATCATATTGCTCGATCATCGCAATGAAATCCGGATCCCCCTGCCGGAGAAGGTCTGCGTGAATCCGTTTAAAACGCTGCACCACTGCATGGCGCTTATCGCCGAGGCCGACTTAGTTATCTCGCCGGATACCTCGGTGGTCCATATGGCGGCGGCGTGGAAAAAACCGCTTATCGCGGTCTACAAAGATGTGCGGATGAATAATCGACTCTGGGCTCCGGGGTACGACAACGCGCGGCAGATTATCGTTAAATGCGGCAAGGTATACCAGCTGGAGAGCTTGCCCGACCTGATAATGTCGGAGATTGATCCCGTCACCCTGCAACAGGCGCGAGCCGGGTAAGGTGGGGTAAAAAAACAGCCAGCGTCTGTGCTGGCTGTCCGGAAAGGCTTAACCGTCCGCTTTTGAGGTTTGCTTGTGAAACAGTTCACGGAACACCGGATAAATATCTTCCGGGTCGCGAATATGCTGCATAGCAAAGTTTTCGAAGGTTGACTGCAGGTGTTCATATTCCCGCCACAGCGTCTGGTGCGCGCGCCGGGTTATCTCGATATAGCTATAGTAGCGCACCACGGGCAGGATTTTCTTCGCCAGCAGTTCGTGACACAGCGGTGAATCGTCCGCCCAGTTATCGCCATCCGAAGCCTGCGCGGCGTAGATATTCCACTGCGCCGGGTCATAGCGCTCTTTGACCACTTCATCCATCAGCTTCAGGGCGCTGGAGACAATGGTGCCGCCGGTTTCTTGCGAATAGAAGAATTCGTGTTCGTCGACCTCTTTCGCCTGCGTATGGTGGCGGATATAAACCACATCAACGTTTTTATAGGTCCGGCTGAGGAACAGATACAGCAGGATGTAAAAGCGTTTTGCCATGTCCTTTGTCGCCTGGTCCATGGAGCCGGAAACGTCCATCAGGCAGAACATCACGGCCTGACTTGACGGTTCTGGCCGTTTTTCGTAGTTCTTGTAACGCAGATCGAAAGTGTCAATGAACGGCACGCGGTCAATTTTCGCCCGCAGTTCGGCTATCTCTTTGCGCAGCCGCTCCTCTTCCAGCAGCTGCGCCGGTTCGCTTTTGCTAATGGTGTCCAGGTCTTCTTCCAGCGCGTGCAGTTCCCGGCGTTTACCGGCGGTCATCGCCGTGCGGCGCGCCAGCGAGTTTTGCAGCGAGCGAACGACGCTGATGTTAGCGGGCACACCGTTAGCGGTATAGCCCGCGCGATGGGTTTTATACTCCGTCAGCTGACGCTGCTGGTTTTTCTTCAGGTTCGGCAGGGCGAGATCTTCAAAGAGCAGATCGAGATATTCGTCTTTCGAAATCTGAAAAACAAACTCATCCTGGCCTTCGCCGTCGGCGCTGGCCTGGCCCTGACCGCTGCCTCCACCGCCTCCGCCGCCCTGAGGGCGCTCAATGCGGTCATTCTGTACGAAGTGATCGTTACCCGGGTGTACGCGATTGCGCAGGCCGCCGCGCCCCTGATGAAACATCGGTTCGTTAATATCGTCCGTTGGGATGGAGACGGACTCTCCGCTCTGAATATCGGTCACCGAGCGCTTGTTTATGGCCTCGGAGATCGACTGTTTTATCTGCGCTTTATAGCGGCGCAGAAAGCGCTGCCGGTTGACGGCGCTTTTATTTTTCCCGTTCAGGCGTCGGTCTATGAACCAGGTCATATGCCCTCCTGTACTGCATTTGCCAACTTATGCCCCGGCCATTCAGGCGCCGAAATATGCTGGCGCTGAATGTCATTGGGTCTTCGCAGTTATTATTAGCCCGGCAGCCGCTGCCAGCCGGGCTGGTCTATCAGGATGATTTACGTACCCGCAGATACCATTCGCACAGCAGGCGAACCTGCTTGCGGGTATAGCCTTTCTCCATCATGCGGTCGACAAAGTCATCGTGTTTTTTCTGCTCATCGGTTGACGTTTTGGTGTTGAAGGAAATCACCGGCAACAGCTCTTCGGTATTGGAGAACATTTTCTTCTCGATAACCGTGCGCAGTTTCTCGTAGCTGGTCCAGTTTGGATTACGCCCGCTGTTGTGCGCTCTGGCGCGCAGCACGAAGTTGACTATTTCGTTACGGAAGTCTTTCGGGTTGCTGATCCCGGCGGGCTTCTCGATTTTCTCCAGTTCCGCATTCAGCGACTCGCGGTCAAACAGCTGGCCGGTATCCGGGTCGCGATACTCCTGATCCTGAATCCAGAAGTCAGCGTAGGTGACATAACGGTCAAAAATGTTCTGCCCGTACTCCGAGTAGGATTCAAGGTAGGCGGTCTGGATCTCTTTCCCGATAAACTCTGCATATTTCGGGATCAGATAGCCTTTGAGGAACTCAAGGTAACGCTCTGACTGCTCCTGCGGGAACTGCTCGCGCTCGATCTGCTGCTCGAGGACGTAGAACAGATGCACCGGGTTGGCGGCGACCTCGGCATGGTCAAAGTTAAATACCCGCGACAGGATTTTGAACGCGAAGCGGGTAGACAGGCCGTTCATCCCTTCATCAACGCCGGCATAATCGCGATACTCCTGATAGGATTTCGCTTTTGGGTCGGTGTCTTTCAGGCTTTCGCCGTCATAGACGCGCATTTTTGAATAAATGCTTGAGTTTTCAGGCTCTTTCAGGCGCGACAGAATGGAGAAGCGCGACAGCGTTTCCAGCGTGCCCGGCGCGCACGGCGCATGGGTCAGCTCGCTGTTGTTAAGCAGTTTTTCATAGATACGGATCTCTTCCGAGATACGCAGGCAATAAGGCACCTTGACGATATACACGCGGTCGAGGAAGGCCTCATTGTTTTTGTTATTACGGAAGGTCACCCATTCCGATTCGTTGGAGTGGGCGAGGATAATCCCGTTGAACGGCAGGGCGGAGATCCCTTCGGTACCGTTATAGTTGCCTTCCTGCGTCGCGGTCAGCAGCGGATGCAGCACCTTGATAGGCGCTTTAAACATCTCGACGAACTCCATCAGCCCCTGGTTGGCACGGCACAGAGCGCCGGAGTAGCCGTAGGCATCCGGGTCATTCTGCGCGTAGTGTTCCAGTTTACGGATATCGACTTTACCGACCAGCGCCGAGATGTCCTGGTTGTTTTCGTCACCGGGCTCGGTTTTGGCGATGGCAATCTGCGCCAGGATTGACGGCCACACTTTCACCACGCGGAATTTCGTGATGTCGCCGCCGAATTCATGCAGACGCTTGGCCGCCCACGGCGACATAATCGTCCCCAGATAGCGGTTTGGAATGCCGTACTCTTTTTCGAGGATTTGCGCATCCTCCTGCGGGTTAAACAGACACAGCGGATGGTCGTTGACCGGGCTGCGCTCACCGTTTGCGCTGAGCACATAGATAGGGACGCGCTGCATCAAGGACTTCAGGCGTTCGGCAAGCGATGATTTACCGCCGCCCACGGGGCCCAGCAGATACAGAATCTGTTTCTTCTCTTCCAGCCCCTGAGCGGCGTGTTTTAAGTAAGAAACAATTTGCTCAATGGCATCTTCCATACCGTAAAACTCTTCAAAGGCCGGGTAGCGCGCGACGACCCGGTTTGAAAAGAGACGGGATAGCCTGGGTTCGAGGGCCGTATCGACCATGACCGGCTCACCGATGGCCATCAGCAATCTTTCTGCTGCGTTAGCATAAGCACTGCGATCTTGCCGACAGATGGTAAGAAACTCCTGCAGTGTGAACTCTTCGTCCTTGGCAGCTTCATAGCGCTGGCGATAGTGATCGAATATATTCATGGCATGCCGTCCTTTCGTTTTTAGCACAGGTTGAGAGCCGTTCATATGAATAGTGGGAGCCCCCGGAAGAGGTAAGCTGCACAGCGCTCTCTGAATCTCCAGCAACCCTTATGCCAGGTTGGCGAAGTCTCGGGATAACGTGCCCCGCATTTACTTCTTCTAAATTAAAGCGTAGATGCATTTGGAAAACTTGCATGGCGCAGAAAATCAATTTCAATGACTTATCAACAACTCATCCGGAAAAGCAGCGTCTCATTCGCACTTCGGGTTTCGCCGCGTCATGACGCTGTCATTCAGCTGTCAGCGGGTGGTCATCTGATGATGAGAATCTGGTGAATTCAGTGTAATGACTGGTAAAGAATTTGAGGCATGACGTATACAACGTTAAACTGCCTGCGCTAATAATTTGACAACAGGAATATGGATCGTGACTAAAATCAAACTTCTGGCACTTGGTGTGTTGATTGCGACTTCAGCATCCGCCGTACACGCTGAAGGGAAGTTCACTTTAGGGGCGGGTGTAGGCGTCGTTGAACATCCGTACAAGCAATATGATGCTGATGTTTACCCGGTGCCGGTGATTAATTACGAGAGCGATAACTTCTGGTTCCGCGGCCTGGGCGGTGGCCTCTACCTGTGGAATGATACCAACGATAAGCTCTCCGTGACCGCCTACTGGTCGCCGATGTACTTTAAGCCAGGCGACAGCGATAGCGAGCAGATGCGCCGTCTGGATAAACGTAAGTCCACGGTGATGGCAGGGCTTTCCTACGAACACTATACGCAGTACGGTTTCCTGCGCACCGCGCTGTCGGGGGACACCCTCGATAACAGCAACGGTATCGTGTGGGATCTGGCCTGGCTGTATCGCTATACCAACGGCAACCTGACGCTTACGCCGGGTATTGGCGTGGAGTGGAACAGCGACAACCAGAACGAGTACTACTACGGTGTTTCGAAGCATGAATCGAATCGCAGCGGCATGCGCAGCTACGATCCGGACAGCAGCTGGAACCCGTACCTCGAGCTGTCGGCTAACTATCGTTTCCTCGGCGACTGGAGCGTATACGGCGTGGCGCGCTATACCCGCCTGTCTGACGAAATTACCGATAGCCCGATGGTGGACAAATCCTGGAGCGGGCTGATTTCAACCGGGATCACTTACTCCTTCTGATAGTGCATTATTACAGTGCAATTTGTGCATCAAAACAGGGCGTAAAGCCCTGTTTTGCATTACGGTGGTGCAATCAAACACAGGAGCATGTCATGGCAGAAAGGACCATCCGTTTTGGCGAGCATTCAGCGGTTCCGCTCATAGGGCAGGGGACCTGGTTCATGGGCGAAAACCCGGCTCTGCGCGCGCAGGAGTCTGCTGCACTACGCGCGGGCATCGATCTTGGCCTGACGGTGATCGATACGGCGGAAATGTACGCCGACGGCGGCGCCGAAGAGGTTGTCGGCGAGGCCATTCGCGGGCAGCGCGAGCGCGTAGTGCTGGTGTCTAAAGTCTATCCGTGGAATGCTGGCGGTCGCAAAATAGCCAGCGCCTGCGAGGAGAGCCTGCGCCGCCTCAATACCGACTATCTGGATCTCTACCTGCTGCACTGGCGTGGGGACTATTCATTGCAGGAGACGGTTGCGGGTATGGACGCGCTCGTTGCGCAGGGAAAAATTCGCCGCTGGGGCGTATCAAACCTCGATTACGATGATATGCAGGAACTCTGGCAGGCGGACGGCGGCGAACAGTGCGCGACCAATCAGGTGCTCTACCATCTGGCCTCCCGCGGTATTGAACATGACCTGCTGCCGTGGTGCCAGCAGCAGCGGCTGCCGGTGATGGCATATTGTCCGCTGGCTCAGGCCGGTCGACTGCGCAATGGACTTTTAAATCATTCCGTTGTGAAAAATATTGCGCAGGAGCGGGGCGTAACCGCGGCGCAGATTCTGCTGGCGTGGGTGATTAGCCACCGGGGCGTAATGGCGATCCCGAAAGCGTCAAGCATTGAGCATGTCAGGCAAAATGCCGCGGTGCTGGATATTGTGCTGAACGATGAGGAGCTTGCGCTTCTGGATAACGCCTACCCGGCGCCAGCCAGAAAAACGCCGCTGGATATGGTCTGAACAAGCGTTAAAGAAAAGCCCCGACTTCGCGGGGCTTCAGCTGCCATCCGGCAGATATGGCGCACACGCGGTTAACCCGTGGGCCAACCTTTCTGGCGTTAGCGTTTCACCACGCGAAGGGTTTGCGTCAGGCGCGAAGGTTTCTCTTCGCTGGCCTTCTGCGTTTCGGTCACGCAGCAGGTTTCTACACAAACGAAGGTCTTGTAACCATCATCCGGCATGTCGCCCATGCTGACGGAAAGCGCCGGGCCCGGGTTCCAGGCCACTACGTTGCTGTTGTGATGATGCGTAACGTCGATGTTGCGGTTCAGCGCATCGTCATGAATCACGCTGCAGGTTTCGGCATTCAGATAGACGCGGTCGGTACGATCGGGAAAAGTCTCTGTGCCGTTGCTTAATACGCCTTCTTCCGCATTTTTCACTTTATCAATATAACGGTCGCCCAGACCGCTGACCTTCACTGCCGCAATGTCGCCGACGTTGAAATAGGTATGCAGGGCTGACGTGGTTTCAAATTCGCCGTGCGCCTCCAGCTCAATTTCGCAGGTTTTGCCCAGCTTAAAGCGCGCCAGCAGGGTGAACTCGTGCGGCCAGTACTGGCGGGTGGCGTCGCTGCTTTTCAGTGCAAAGGTCAGCACCACGCCGTTGTCGTCTTCATCGTGCCCTTTCAGGGCCCACGGCAGGTTGCGGGCGAAGCCGTGGGAGGGCAGGCCCTGCTGAGCAGAAGGACCAAACCACGGCCAGCAAATCGGCACGCCGCCGCGCAGGGCAACGCCGTTTTTAAATGGGGTGTTGCCACTGAGCCACAGGACTTCTTCTTCGCCAGCGGGCTTCCAGGAGAGCAGGTGAGCGCCCTGGAAAGCCACGGACGCTTTCACCTGCGGATGGTCAACGACGATCAGCTCCAGGTCATCAAGCTGGCGGCGGGAAAGTACAGGGGTAAGCTGTTCGATAACCGGGAGGGCAAAAATTTTATTAATCATTACGCAATCCTTTATCTTCAGACAAAAAAAAGAGCGACCGAAGTCGCTCTTACAGATTACTGTCTCATCTCAACTTATTTGGAGATGTGAGCAATCAGGTCCAGAACCTTGTTGGAGTAACCAGTTTCGTTATCGTACCAGGAAACCAGTTTCACAAAGTTGTCGTTCAGAGCGATACCCGCTTTGGCGTCGAATACGGAAGTGCAGATTTCACCGTTGAAATCGGTGGATACCACGTCGTCTTCGGTGTAGCCCAGAACGCCTTTCATTGCGCCTTCGGAAGCAGCTTTGATTGCTTTCTTAATTTCTTCATAAGAAGCAGCTTTTTCCAGACGAACGGTCAGGTCAACAACGGATACGTTCGGAGTCGGAACGCGGAACGCCATACCGGTCAGTTTGCCATTCAGTTCTGGCAGAACTTTACCTACAGCTTTAGCTGCGCCGGTAGAGGACGGGATGATGTTCTGAGCTGCGCCGCGGCCGCCGCGCCAGTCTTTGTGAGACGGGCCATCAACGGTTTTCTGAGTCGCGGTGGTTGCGTGAACGGTAGTCATCAGACCTTCGATGATGCCGAAGTTGTCGTTGATAACTTTTGCCAGCGGAGCCAGGCAGTTGGTGGTGCAGGATGCGTTGGAAACGATGTCCTGGCCTTCGTATTTGTCAAAGTTAGCGCCTTTAACAAACATCGGAGTGTTGTCTTTGGACGGGCCAGTCAGTACGACTTTTTTCGCGCCAGCGGTGATGTGTTTACGAGCGGTTTCGTCGGTCAGGAAGATACCGGTTGCTTCAGCAACAACGTCAACACCCACTTCGTCCCACTTCAGGTTAGCCGGGTCACGCTCAGCGGTAACACGGATTTTTTTACCGTTAACGATCAGATGACCGTCTTTCACTTCAACGGTACCGTTGAAACGGCCGTGAGTGGAGTCATACTTCAGCATGTAAGCCATGTAGTCAGCGTCTAACAGGTCGTTGATTGCAACGATCTCGATGTCAGAACGTTCCTGAGCAGCACGGAAAACAATGCGACCGATACGGCCAAAACCGTTGATACCTACTTTGATAGTCATATATTCCACCAGCTATTTGTTAGTGAATAAAAGGTTGCCTGTAAAATTACAAAAACCTTACGCAGCGTCAAGCGGAATCGTGTCAATCATTGCGACAAATCAATCCAGAGCATGCCTTTGCGCGGTCGATTTATCCCACTTTCCCTTTGAGCCCAATTCCATATGGGGGCTGCGCCCGGAATTTTAAAGGTCACTGAAGATAAAAATGTGATATTCATCACAATTGTGTGGCTGCCTTTTGGCGTCGCCTAAGTTTAGAACAAAAGTGCACGCTTCATTGTTAATATTTTGTTAGAATTGACGTGAAAAGTTGTCCTTTCACAGCGAGAAGCAAGCCAATGTCGAATAAACCCTCTTCGGACGAGCTCAAAAAAAATTTGAGCGAGATGCAGTTTTACGTGACGCAGAATCACGGTACTGAACCGCCGTTCACCGGGCGGTTGCTCCACAACAAACGCGATGGCGTCTACCACTGCCTGGTGTGCGATGCCGCGCTGTTTCACTCGCAAACCAAGTATGATTCCGGCTGCGGCTGGCCAAGCTTTTATGAGCCCGTCAGCGATGACGCTATCCGCTACCTTAATGATTACTCCCACGGTATGCAGCGCACGGAAATTCGCTGCGGAAACTGCGATGCTCACCTTGGGCACGTATTCCCGGATGGTCCACAGCCTACCGGAGAGCGTTTTTGTGTTAATTCGGCCTCATTAAGCTTCACCAATGATGAAAACGGTGAGCAAATTAAGGGTTGAAAAAACGATTCAGCAAATTATTCCAAACGGGGTTGGCGGAAGATGGAAATTGAGCGGATTATTGACGGTATGACGCCGGAAGTTTATCAGCGCCTGGCGACGGCGGTTGAGCTGGGTAAATGGCCGGACGGCGTGGCGTTGACTGACGAACAGAAAGAGAACTGTCTGCAGCTGGTGATGCTCTGGCAGGCGCGATACAACGTTGACGCGCAGCATATGACCATCGATACCAACGGGCAGATGGTGATGAAGAGTAAACAGCAGCTGAAAGTTGACTTCGGCATTACGCCGCAGCCTATCGCGACCTTTAAATCCTGAGACTGAAAAGGCCTGCGTCAGCCCGGCTAACTCCGCGCCGGGCTCTGAAGCATCACAACGTTACTTCTTGTTCATCATCGCTTTAAGATCGGCGAAGGGGTTATATTTCGCTTCGCCGACGCTTTTCTGCGCATCTTCGCCAGCGACCACCGTCGAGCCATACAGATCGGCTTCGGTGTATTTTGAGTGCTCATGATCGTGACAGTACAGGCACAGCATCTCCCAGTTGCTACCATCTTCCGGGTTATTGGAGTGGTCGTGGTCAATATGGTGTACCGTCAGTTCACGCAGGTTTGAATAGACAAACTCTCGCGAGCAGCGTCCGCAGACCCAGGGGAAGAGCTTCAGCGCTTTTTCGCGGTAACCGACTTCCAGACGGGCGTAGTTTTTCGGGATATAAGCCATAATACCCATGCCTTTTGTTGCAAATGAAAAGCTGCGCCGGAGCCGGCGCAGCGGAATGGGGTTATCATAACCTATTGTGCTGGCGCTGACACCGCGCAGATCAGCGTTTGATCCCCAATGACTCGGCCAGCTGTTTCGCTAACTGATTCTGGTCATCGGCGCCGTACTCCCAGAACATCGCGCCACCCAGCCCCTTGCTCTTGATGTAGTCAGCCTTGATGGCCACCGAGCGCGGGTTCTCATACGAAAGCGCAAAGAGGGCTTGACCGTCGGCGGACTGCACCGACAGCCACGGTACCTTCGCTTCATCATCCCAATGCTGAGTAAAGCGCTTCTGCGGATCGTTGATTAACTTCGCCACGATATCGTTATATTTCACATAGGTATCTTTGGTCAGATCGACGCCCAGCGATTCGAACAGTTCAATCTGTTGAGCCGCAAAGTAGGGGCGGGTGGCCGGGTTTTTCTGCGCGTCCGGCTTGCTCCAGTCAATACCCGGCTCGACGGCGCGTTTGGGTATCCGGCCATAGAAACCAATCCCCAGGTTCATCTGGCTCGCCTTTAGACCGGCGGCAAGGTAGTTGTTCACTATAAAGTCCGCGCTGTACTTATCCGCTTCGGCGACCGTCGGCCAGCGGGTTGAATCATACAGATTGGAATTGAAGTACTGGGTACCGTAGGCCAGGTCGTAGGTCATCAGGTTGATATAGTCGAGTGATGGCGCAATGGCTTTGACGTCCACCCAGCTTTTTGGGCTCTCCGCGTTGGCGCCTACGGCGATGGTCACCAGTTTTTTATTACCTACCGCCGCGCGCAGCTCTTTCAGCAGGGCGGTAAAATTATCGCGATCGGCCGGTTGGCTGGCGACCAGCCCCCACGCGCCGTTGACCGGATACTCCCAGTCCAGATCGATCCCATCGAGACCGTATTTTTCAATAATCGCCTGAGCGGATTGAATAAACACCACCCGGGTTTCCTTCGTCGCCGCCGCGCCGGAGAATCCGCGCGCTCCCCAGCCGCCGACGGAAAGCAAGACTTTCAGGTTCGGGTTCTGCTGGCGCAAGCTGGGGATTTTCTGTAAATCAGCCTGCACTTTCGGCGACAGCCAAATTTGATGCAGCTTGCTCGGATCTTTCAGGGCGGCGTTGGTTTCGTCTTTTTCATCGTTGTAAACCAGACCAAACGAGTAGTTGAGATGGGTAATCTGGCGTACGTCCAGTTTATCAATATCGCCGCCTGGACCGGCAGTGACGTCGCCGCCGCCGTTAAAGTAGCCGACGGACATCAGTGAGTTAGCGGAAACAACGCTCGCGCAGAGCAGGGGTAAAGCTGCCAGTAAAGGCAAAAGTTTCATAGCGGATCCTCTTTGACTTAAAAGTGACATTGAAAAGCAAACACGCCACGGAAATGGCGTGGCGAAAAAAACAGCTCGTGCAGCCTAGCATCTTCCGCTGCGCAAAAATGCGAAGCGGTTCACGGCTGCATTAGCGAAGCGGTAGTGAGACGACGTCCTTTTCTTCACTTCAATCATCTCCCTCGACGAATTTTACCGTATTTGTGATCTGAGTTGTGAAATGCAGATCAATATCTGTGTTTTAAAGATTTAATATTGACCTCAAAGATTCTGTGGTTAAGTATGGCTTTCACTGATGCAAAATCATTAAACAAAGGAAAACGCAATGAAAGCACTGGCAAGATTTGGTAAGGCCTTTGGCGGCTATAAGATGATTGATGTTCCGGAGCCGGCGTGCGGACCGGATGACGTGGTGATTGAAATCAAAGCCGCCGCCATCTGCGGCGCGGATATGAAACACTACAACGTGGACAGCGGCTCCGGTGAATTTAACTCCATTCGCGGTCACGAATTTGCCGGTGCAATTGTCCGGGTTGGCGAAAAGGTCAAGGACTGGAAGGTCGGCCAGCGGGTGGTTTCTGACAACAGCGGGCACGTCTGCGGCGTGTGTCCGGCCTGCGAGCAGGGCGATTTTCTGTGTTGTACAGAAAAAGTGAATTTAGGCCTGGACAACAATACCTGGGGCGGCGGATTTTCGAAATACTGCCTGGTGCCGGGGGAGATCCTCAAAATTCATCGCCACGCGCTGTGGGAAATCCCGCCGGGCGTTGATTACGAAGAAGCTGCGGTGCTGGATCCTATCTGTAATGCCTATAAATCGCTCGCCCAACAATCCAGGTTTCTTCCCGGTCAGGACGTGGTGGTTTTCGGTACCGGTCCATTAGGGCTATTTGCCGTACAGATGGCGCGCATTATGGGGGCCGTTAATATCGTGATGGTCGGTCTGGAAGAGGACGTCGCGGTGCGTTTCCCTGTTGCCAAAGCGCTCGGGGCAACGGCGGTCGTCAACGGTTCATCCGAAGATGTGGTCGCCCGCTGCCAGGCAATCTGCGGCAAAGATAATCTGGGGTTGGTTATCGAATGTTCCGGCGCCAATATCGCTCTCAAACAATCCATTGAAATGCTGCGCCCCAACGGTGAAGTGGTACGCGTAGGTATGGGCTTCAAAGCGCTGGACTTCTCCATCAACGATATCACCGCGTGGAACAAAAGCATCATCGGGCATATGGCCTATGACTCTACGTCCTGGCGCAACGCCATTCGCCTGCTCGCCAGCGGCGCTATCAAAGTCAAACCAATGATCACGCACCGCATTGGCCTGTCGCAATGGCGCGAAGGGTTTGACGCCATGGTCGATAAAACCGCCATCAAAGTCATCATGACTTACGACTTTGATGAATAACCCCCGTGATAAAAAGGAACGTTATCCGATGGAACAGATAGCAAAACCGCACTGCGGCGCCAGGCTGGATCGCCTGCCTGACTGCCGCTGGCACTCTTCAATGTTTGCCATGGTCGCTTTCGGATTACTGGTCTGCTGGAGTAATGCCGTTGGTGGATTAATTCTCGCGCAGTTAAAAGAGCTCGGCTGGACCGACAATTCGACTACCGCCACGTTCTCCGCCATTACCACGGCAGGTATGTTTCTCGGCGCGCTCGGCGGCGGCATCATCGGCGATAAAATTGGGCGTAAAAACGCGTTTATTTTGTATGAAGCGATTCATATTATCGCCATGGTCATTGGGGCGTTTTCCCCGAATATGAGCTTCCTTATTGCCTGTCGTTTTGTCATGGGCGTGGGATTAGGCGCGCTGCTGGTAACCTTATTTGCCGGTTTCACCGAATATATGCCCGGCAGAAATCGCGGAACCTGGTCCAGTCGGGTCTCGTTTATCGGTAACTGGTCTTATCCGCTCTGTTCGCTAATCGCGATGGCATTAACGCCGCTAATTAGCGCGGAATGGAACTGGCGCGTGCAGCTGTTGATCCCGGCCGCGTTGTCGCTGATAGCTACCGTGATTGCCTGGCGCAGTTTCCCTGAATCCCCCCGCTGGCTGGAGTCGCGCGGGCGCTATGCGGAAGCTGAGGAGATAATGCAGGCCATTGAAGGGCGGGTGGCTCGGCAGACGGGTAAGCCGCTGCCGCCGGTAGTTATCGATGATGACGGCAAACCGCCGCGTGCCGTTCCTTATTCGGCCTTATTAACGGGCGCATTGCTGAAACGGGTTATTTTAGGCTCCTTCGTGCTGATAGCCATGAACGTCGTCCAGTACACCTTAATTAACTGGCTACCGACGATATTTATGACCCAGGGTATTAATCTGAAAGACTCTATTGTCTTAAATACCATGAGTATGTTCGGCGCGCCGTTCGGGATTTTTATCGCCATGCTGGTGATGGATAAAATTCCCAGAAAGACGATGGGTGTAGGTCTGTTAGTGTTAATTGCCGCGCTGGGATATATCTATTCGCTGCAAACCAGCATGCTGCTGATTACGTTAATTGGCTTCTTCCTGATTACGTTTGTCTATATGTACGTCTGTTACGCCTCGGCGGTTTATGTTCCGGAAATATGGCCGACTGAAGCGAAGCTTCGCGGGTCGGGTCTCGCGAACGCGGTGGGGCGAATCAGCGGTATCGCCGCGCCTTATGCGGTGGCGGTACTGCTTAACGGCTATGGCGTAACCGGGGTGTTTGTGCTGCTGGGGGCCGTCTCTATTATTGTCGCTATCGCTATTGCAACCATCGGAATTGAAACCAAAGGCGTCTCTGTCGAAAGTCTCGGTATTGATGCAGTTACCAGCAAATAATATTGACGGGAAATAAAATGAAAAATTCAAAAGCGATATTAAAAACACCGGGCACGATGAAAATTATCGCTGCCGATATCCCGGTACCCAAAGAACATGAAGTGCTGATCAAAATTGAATACGTCGGAATTTGCGGTTCAGATGTCCACGGTTTTGAGTCGGGGCCCTTTATTCCGCCGAAAGACCCTAATCAGGAAATTGGTCTGGGACACGAATGCGCCGGTACGGTGGTGGCCGTAGGCAAGCGCGTAAGCAAATTTAAGCCGGGCGACCGGGTGAATATTGAACCCGGCGTGCCGTGCGGCCACTGTCGCTACTGCCTGGAGGGAAAATACAATATCTGTCCCGACGTCGACTTTATGGCCACGCAGCCAAATTATCGCGGTGCGCTAACCCACTATCTATGCCATCCGGAGAGCTTCACTTACAAACTGCCCGATAACGTGGACACCCTTGAAGGCGCTTTGGTGGAGCCTGCGGCGGTTGGCATGCATGCCGCAATGCTGGCGAACGTCAAGCCGGGCAAGAAAATCGTCATACTTGGCGCAGGCTGTATTGGCTTAATGACCCTGCAGGCATGCCTTTGCCTGGGGGCAACCGACATCGCGGTGGTTGATGTGCTGGAAAAACGCCTTGCCATGGCCGAACAGCTCGGAGCCAAAGTCGTTATCAACGGCGCGAAAGAGGACACCGTTGGGCGTTGCCAGCAGTTCTCCGGCGATATGGGGGCCGATGTTGTTTTTGAAACGGCCGGGTCTGCCATCACCGTTAAGCAGGCTCCTTACCTGGTGATGCGCGGAGGAAAAATCATGATCGTCGGTACGGTTCCCGGTGATTCAGCCATCAATTTCCTCAAAATTAACCGTGAGGTCTCGATTCAGACCGTCTTCCGCTATGCCAACCGCTATCCGGTCACCATAGAAGCGATCTCCTCCGGGCGTTTCGATGTGAAATCGATGGTGACGCATATTTATGATTTTGAGGATGTTCAGCGCGCGTTTGATGAATCCGTTAATAACAAACGCGAGATTATTAAAGGCGTTATTAAAGTTAACCATTAATGTATTGCAAAGGGAGAAACAACCATGCTGGCAGATATTAAATATTGGGAAAGCGATGCCCAGAATAAACATTATGCGATTGCCCACTTTAACGTGTGGAATGCGGAAATGCTGATGGGAGTTATTGATGCAGCGGAAGAGGCTAAGTCGCCGGTGATTATCTCTTTCGGTACCGGATTTGTGGGCAATACCTCGTTTGAAGATTTTTCGCATATGATGGTTTCGATGGCCAAAAAGGCGTCGGTTCCGGTGATTGCTCACTGGGACCACGGGCGCAGCATGGAGATAATCCACAACGCCTGGGTCCACGGCATGAATTCGCTGATGCGCGACGCTTCAGCCTTTGATTTTGAAGAGAACATTCGCCTGACCAAAGAGGCGGTGGATTTCTTCCATCCGCTGGGTATTCCGGTTGAGGCGGAGCTGGGGCATGTGGGGAATGAAACGGTCTACGAAGAAGCGCTGGCGGACTATCACTATACCGACCCGGATCAGGCGGCGGAGTTCGTCGAGCGTACCGGCTGCGATTCGCTGGCGGTGGCGATTGGCAACCAGCACGGCGTCTATACCTCAGAACCGAAATTGAATTTTGATGTAGTGAAACGTGTGCGCGAGGCGGTATCCGTTCCGCTGGTGCTACACGGCGCGTCCGGCATTAGCGACGCGGATATTAAGCAGGCCATTTCGTTAGGTATTTCGAAGATTAACATCCATACCGAACTGTGCCAGGCGGCGATGGCGGCGGTACAGGAGAACCACAATCAGCCGTTCCTGCACGTAGAACGTGAAGTTCGCAAAGCGGTGAAAGCGCGCGCGCTGGAGAAGATCAAACTGTTTGGTTCTGACGGGAAAGCGGAATGACAATATGGATAATATCGAGGTTATTTGTCTGGGTGCGGCTATCGTAGATATTCCTCTGCAGCCGGTGAGTAAAAATATCTTTGATGTCGACTCTTATCCGTTAGAACGCATCGCCATGACCACCGGGGGAGATGCCATTAATGAGGCCACTATTATTTCCCGACTCGGTCACCGAACAGCATTAATTAGCCGGATAGGGAACGACGCAGCAGGACATTTTATTCTTGAACACTGCCGCCGGGAGAATATTGATATCCATAGCCTGAAGCAGGATAGCGAAATCGATACCTCAATCAACGTGGGCTTAGTCACCGCCGATGGCGAGCGTACTTTTGTGACTAACCGCAACGGGAGCCTGTGGAAGCTGAATATTAACGATGTTGATTTTGACCGCTTCTCTCAGGCAACGCTGCTGTCGCTGGCGAGCATTTTTAATAGCCCGCTGCTCGACGGCAAAGCGTTAACGGAGATCTTCATTCAGGCCAAAGCGCATGGGTTAATTATTTGCGCCGATATGATTAAGCCGCGGCTTAACGAAACCCTTGAGGATATTCGTGAGGCGCTGAGCTACGTCGATTATCTGTTTCCCAATTTTGCCGAGGCAAAACTGCTCACCGGCAAAGAGACGCTGGATGAGATTGCCGACTGTTTCCTGAGCTGCGGCGTAAAAACGGTCGTCATCAAGACCGGTAAGAGAGGCTGCTTTATTAAGCGTGCCGATATGAAAATGGAGGTTCCGGCGGTTTCTGGCATTACCGCCATCGACACCATTGGCGCGGGCGACAATTTTGCCTCGGGATTTATCTCCGCGCTGCTGGAAGGCAAGCCGCTGCGCGACTGCGCGCTGTTTGCTAACGCAACGGCCGCGATCTCGGTGCTTAGCGTAGGCGCCACCACGGGCGTGAAGAACAGAAAGCTGGTTGAACAACTTCTCGACGAATACGAAGGGTAATAGCAGCAGATGAAAATGATTCCTTTAGGCAGTACGGATATGACGCTTTCCCGCATGGGATTAGGCACATGGGCCATTGGCGGCGGCCCGGCATGGAACGGCGATCTCGACCTGCAGATATGTATCGATACCATTGTTGAGGCGCATCGCTGTGGGATCAATCTGATTGATACCGCGCCGGGCTACAACTTCGGCAACAGCGAAGTGATTGTCGGCCAGGCGCTTAAACAGCTTCCGCGCCGTGAAGTCGTCGTCGAAACCAAATGCGGTATCGTCTGGGAGCGGACGGGTAGCCTGTTTAACAAGGTCGGCGATCGCCAGCTGTACAAAAACCTGACGCCCGAGTCGATTCGCGAAGAGGTGGAGGCCAGCCTGCAAAGGCTGGGTATCGACACCATTGATATCTATATGACCCACTGGCAGTCGGTGGAGCCCTGCTTTACGCCAATTGTGGAGACCGTCGCCACGCTGAACGCGCTAAAGAAAGAGGGCAAGATTCGCGCCATCGGCGCGGCGAACGTCGATGTCGGGCATATCAGGGAGTACCTCAAACACGGCGAGCTGGATATCGTGCAGGCCAAGTACAGCATTCTTGACCGGGCGCTGGAAGCCGAGCTGCTGCCGCTCTGTCAGCAGAACGGTATTGTGGTGCAGGTCTACTCGCCGCTTGAACAGGGGCTACTGACCGGCACTATCGGCCGCGATTATGTTCCCGGCGGCGCGCGCGCTAATAAGGTCTGGTTCCAGCGGGAAAATATGCTGCGCGTGATTGATATGCTTGAGCAGTGGCAGCCGCTGTGCGAAAAATACCGCTGCACCATCCCCGCGCTGGCGCTGGCGTGGATTTTAAAGCAAAGCGATTTAATCACCTTACTCAGCGGCGCCACGGCGCCCGAACAGGTGCGTGAGAATATTGCCGCGCTGACCATCGCTCTGACGGATGATGATTCATTATTGATGAGACGAATGGCGGAAGCGGTGGAGACAAAATAAGAGCGGCATCATTGACCTCTGTTTCTGTGTAAAAGAATATTGGAATCTGCTATTCGGACATGTTATTTTGAAAACAAACATATCCTGGCAGAAGCCAGGGGGTTATTACTTTGCGGGAAACAGAGGTGTTATCGTGGCGGCAAAAGACAGGATTCAGGCCATTAAGCAAATGGTGACTAACGATAAGAAAGTGGCGGTTTCTAATTTAAGCGCAATTTTTCAGGTCACTGAGGAAACCATACGCCGCGATCTGGAAAAGCTCGAAGATGAAGGTTTTTTGACCCGAACGTACGGCGGTGCGGTATTAAATACCAGTGCTTTATCCGACAATATTCATTTTTATAAACGGGCAAAGTCTCATTTTGAAGAGAAGCAAATTATTGCCCGTAATGCCTTGCCGTTTATTAAAAATAAAACCACCATGGCTGCCGATTCCAGCAGTACGGCGATGGAGTTATTAAAGCTGCTAAAGGAGAGAAACGATCTCACGCTGTTAACCAACTCGGCGGAAGCATTTCATGAGCTGGCGCAGTCGGAAATAAATGTTGTTTCGACCGGCGGAGAACTGAATAAGAACACGCTGTCGCTGCAGGGGCGGATCACCAAGGAAATTATCAGTCGTTATCATGTAGATATTATGGTGATGAGCTGCAAAGGCCTCGATATGCAGAGCGGGGCGCTTGACTCTAACGAAGCGGAAGCGGAAATCAAGAAAACCATGATTCGCCAGGCAGCCGAAGTAGCTCTGCTGGTCGATCACTCCAAATTCGATCGTAAAGCGTTCGTCAAGCTGGTGGATTTTAGCCATATTAATTACCTGATCACTAATAAGGCGCCGGGTGCACAGTGGATTGCATTCTGTAAAGAAAATAATATTCAACTGGTTTATTAACTTCGCCGTTGGTGGTGTCGATATTGTTTTCGTTTGCACCTGGGTAATGCCATAAAAATTTAATGATGACGGACAGCGCGGCAAAAGTGACCCTGCCGCCAACGTCATACTTTATAATTTAGCTGAATTTGAGGCATCCAGATGGAACAATGTGACCCTATCGGCGCAAGATTAGACCGCTTACCCTTGTCGCGATTTCATTTTCGTATTTTTGGCATTATTAGTTTTAGTTTATTAATCACCGGTTTTCTCAGCTATTCCGGTAACGTGGTGCTGGCAAAATTAGTCAGCAACGGCTGGTCAAATAATTATCTCAATGCGGCATTTACCTCGGCGCTGATGTTTGGCTACTTTATCGGCTCGCTGACCGGTGGTTTTATGGGGGACTATCTCGGACGGCGCAAAGCTTTTCGCGTCAATTTACTGATCGTCGGGATCTCTGCCTGTGCGGCAACCTTTGTGCCCAATATGTACTGGCTTATCTTATTCCGCTGTCTGATGGGCTGCGGGATGGGCGCGCTGATTATGGTGGGCTATGCCTCATTTACCGAATTTATACCGCCCGCGGTGCGTGGCAAATGGTCCGCCCGACTGTCGTTTGTCGGCAACTGGTCGCCCATGCTGTCGGCGGCCATCGGCGTTGTAGTGATCGCTTTTTTAAGCTGGCGGATGATGTTTCTGCTCGGCGGTGCGGCTATGCTGTTGGCCTGGTATCTGTCGGGGATGTATTTTATTGAATCCCCACGCTGGCTGGCCGGCAAGGGACAACGACATGCGGCTGAAGAACACCTCCGGCAGGTGGAGTCGCAAATCGAGAAAGAGAAAAACATCACATTACCGTCCTGGCAGAGTACTGCCCCGGTTGCGGAGCCGTGCGCGGAAAGCGGCTCTTTCTGGCTGCTGTTTAAAGGTCAGATGCTGCGGCGAACGCTGGTGGCGATCGCGGTACTGATCGCCATGAACATTTCGCTCTATACCATCACGGTGTGGATCCCAACGATTTTCGTCAATTCGGGGATCGACGTGACGAAATCTATCTTGATGACCGCGATAATGATGGTTGGGGCGCCGGTGGGGATATTTATCGCCGCGCTGATTATCGACCGTTTTCCGCGGCGATTATTTGGCTCATTTCTACTGATAATTATTGCGGTGCTCGGCTACGTCTATTCGATTCAAACCGCAGAGTGGGCCATCTTAAGCTATGGTCTGGTGATGATATTTTTCCTGTACATGTACGTCTGCTTTGCTTCAGCGGTATATGTGCCGGAGCTGTGGCCAACGCATCTCCGTCTGCGCGGTTCAGGTTTTGTTAACGCGGTAGGCAGAATTGTCGCCGTATTTACCCCTTACGGCGTCGCTATCCTGCTGACCCGCTACGGCGCGATTACCGTATTTATGGTTCTTGGTTTATTGCTGGCGCTTTGCGCGCTGATTCTGTTTTGTTTTGGCATCGAAACGCGCAACGCGTCGCTGGAAGAGATTTCCGCTCTGGCCTGAGATAACGCGCCGACAGGACAATGCCTGTCGGCGTATTTTATGCGTGGGTTTCCAGCCAGTCGTCAAGGGTATAGAGAGTTGCGCCCGCGGCGGCCATCTCCATAAACGCCAGATTGCTATCCTGCGGCTGAATATTCACCCCGCGGCAGCCGTCGGTAATCACGTTGACGGTGTAGCCCAGATTGAGGGCGTCAAGCACGGTAAACTTGACGCAGTAGTCGGTGGCGAGACCCAGCACCGTTAGCTCGCTGATGCCGCGCTCGCGCAGCCATGCATCGAGCTGCGTTTTCTGCCGGTGGCCGTTGTCGAAAAAGGCGCTGTAGCTGTCAATGGCCGGATTTTCCCCTTTGTGGAACACGGCGGCAATAGCCTGCTGTTTGAGCAGCGGATGCAGCGACGCGCCTTCGCTATTCTGCACGCAGTGATCCGGCCAGAACGTCTGCGCCAGGCCATCAAGCTCGCCCTGGGTATAGGGTTCGACCTGATGCTGACTGGCAAAGCTGCCGTGGTTCGCCGGGTGCCAGTCCTGGCTGGCAACCACCGTTTCGCCCCGCGCCGTGCTCCAGGCGATAAGCTGGTTGGCGACGTCCACCGTGCTGTCGCCCTGCGGGACGGCTAGCGCGCCGCCAGCGCAGAAATCATTTTGTAAATCGACCAGTAGCAGCGCGCGCTGGGTCATGTGCTTCTCCTTACTCATCGGGTGTCAGTTCGCCGCGCAGATTCTCCTGCATGGCGTGACGGATAGCCGCCACGTCCAGATCCTGGCTCAGCAAATAGTGTAGTTTGGTCAGCGTGGCCTCGACGGTCATATCAAATCCGCTAATCACGCCAGCCTGCGCCAGCGCGTTGCCGGTGGCGTAGCCGCCCATGTTGACCTTGCCGGACATACACTGGGTCAAATTAATCACCACGATACCGCGCTGGCTGGCTTCGGCCAGGACCTGAATAAACTCGCCGTTCTGCGGCGCGTTACCGACGCCATAGGAGCGCAGGATCAGCGCTTTGACCGGCTGGCGCAGGAAGTTGCGCACCACGTCGGCGGAAATGCCGGGATAAATCGTCACCACGCCAATCGGCTGCGGCGTGATAGGGTGAACCACCAGCTCGCCGCTGCCGTGCGGCGCGGGAGGCGTGCCGAGCCGGCGAATATGGATACCGGCTTCCAGCAGCGGCGCCAGGTTGGGCGAGGCGAAGGCGTTAAAGCCGTCGGCATGGGCCTTCGTCGTGCGGTTGCCGCGGTAGAGGCGATTATTGAAGAACAGCGACACTTCGTTAATCGGATAGTTGGCAGCGACGTACAGCGCGTTGAGCAGGTTAATCTGGCCATCAGAGCGCAGTTCGGCAAGCGGGATTTGTGACCCTGTCACAATGACCGGTTTTCCCAGATTCTCCAGCATGAAGGAGAGCGCCGAGGCGGTAAACGCCATGGTGTCCGTGCCGTGGAGGATCACGAAACCATCGTACTGGTCATAATGGTCGCGAATATCGTCGGCGATATGCTGCCAGTCTTCCGGCGTCATATCGGAAGAGTCCATTAACGGGGCGTATTCATGAATGGTGAAGTCCGGCATCTCCGGGCGGTGAAACTCGGGCATCAACGCCAGCTGGCGCTGTAAATGGCCGGAAACGGGGATATAGCCGTGTTCAGAACGCTGCATACCAATGGTGCCGCCGGTATAGGCAACGTAAATAGATTTCTTCTGCATAGCATCGCTTAGGTTAAACGTAGACAGGCGCAGTATAGAGGGGCGGAAGAAAAAATAAAGTAAATGCCGCCCCACGGGATGGGGCGGCAGAGGATTAACGAATATTGGCGCAGGTTAAGCAGAACGCGTAGCGGTTCTGCGGATCGTTGAATGCCGCCAGCTTATCGCTCTCGGTTTTCACCGCATTGGCCGCCGCGGCGACCGGTGCGGGCAGATACGCCTGGACCGCTGACGGCAGCGCCGCGCGAACGGAACCCGTCAGGCTATCCACCACCATCGAAAAGAAGGTCGGTTCTTCCTGATAGTAGTTGATATGCCACTGTTTCAGCTTCGCCAGCTCGGCGGCTTTTGCCACCGCGTCGTCAAAGTCGCCAAGGCTATCGACCAGGCCGTTCGCTTTTGCATCTTCACCGGTCCAGACGTGGCCCTGAGCGATTTGGTCAATTTTCTCCGGCGTGCTCTTACGCGCGTTCGCCACCAGGGTGATAAAACGCTTGTAGCCGTTTTCGATGCTGAGCTGCATCAGCTGTTGCACTTCCGGAGGCAGCGCTTTGGTGGTTGAGACATCAGCCAGCGGCGAGGTGGCCACGCCGTCGGTATGGACGCCAATTGAGCCGAGGGTATCTTCGACGGTATTGATCACCCCAAAGATACCGATAGAGCCGGTAAGGGTGCTGGGGTTGGCGACGATATAATCCGCCGGGGTGGAGATCCAGTAGCCGCCGGATGCTGCCATGCCGCCCATTGAGACCACCACCGGTTTACCGGCCGCTTTTGCCGCCGCCAGCTCTTCGCGAATCATCTCGGAGGCGCTGACGCTGCCGCCCGGGCTGTTAACCCGCAGCACGATCGCTTTCACTTTCGGATCGAGGCGCGCGTCGCGGATCTGCGCGGCGGTGGTGTCGCCGCCGACGTTACCCGGCGTTTCTTCGCCATCCATAATCGCGCCGTTAGCAAAGATAACCGCTATTGCGGAACCCTGGTCGGCAGGCGTTTTCAGCGTGTAATCGTAGTAGCTGATTGCGCTGTAGTTGTTGTCCTCTTTACTCCAGCCAAACTGTTTAGTCAGCGCTTTTTCCACCTCGGTAGAGGTGCCCAGCGCATCAACCAGCTTGTTATCCAGCGCGTATTTTGCCGTATCGCCATCGACTTTACGCAGGCCGTCAATCACGCCCTGAGCGCCGGGGAACAGCTGCTGAGCGGTGATCTGGCGGTTGGCGGCAATGGTATTGAGGTAGTTTTGCCACAGCTCGCCAATCCAGCGGCTGTCCGCCTCGCGCGCCGCCGGGGACATATCATCGCGGATAAACGGCTCTACCGCTGACTTGTAGGTGCCGACGCGGAAAACGTGGGTCGACACTTTGAGCTTGTCGAGCAGCGATTTGTAGTACAGGCCGTTGGTCGCGAAGCCGTGCAGGTCCACTTCGCCCTGCGGCGAGAGCCAGATCTTATTGGCGAAGCTGGCCAGATAGTACTGACCCTGGCTGTAGCTGCTGCCGATGGCATATACCGGCTTGCCGCTATCGCGGAATTCGCGCAGCGCTTTACCGATATACTGCATCGACGGCTGATCGCCGCCGGCAAAGTCCTTCAGATCCAGCACGATACCGGTGATATTGCGGTCGTCTTTCGCCTGGCGAATTGTCTGCACAATGTCGAACAGCGAGTTTTCCTGCAGGCGATCGGAACTGGCGCCAAACAGCTGGCGGCCAATCACGCCAAGCTTGCTGCTGGCCGAGGGTTTATCGACCACCACGCCGGTGATATCCAGCAGCAGCGCGCCGCGGGTAGCGTGCTCTGTCGTTGTACTGCTGAACTGGGCCCAGATACCGACGCAGGCCAGCACCAGCACCAGGAAAACCACGTTCAGTGCGAGCTGGCGAATGAAATTGAGCACGCGCCATGTCCATTTAAAAAATCCGGCGAGCAGTCGCCAAAGAGTTCGCATGTATTCTCCCTAACCATAATCAAAAATGGGCGAGCCGCAGGGGCTGCCGCGTCTGGCTATCCTAATGAGAGTGCCGTCGGTTGTCAGCAGGAATCACCCGTTGGGCTGTAACAAAATCCTTGCGCATGTTAATTTTATGAAAAATCACATCACAGGAGTTATACAGATGGATGCTCTCGAACTACTGGTTAATCGCCGCAGCGCTTCACGTCTGACCGACCCGGCTCCGGCGGGCGAACAGCTGGAAAACATCCTTCGCGCTGGCCTGCGCGCGCCGGACCACGGGACGCTGCAGCCGTGGCGCTTCTTCATTATTGCCGATGAAGGGCGCGAGCGCTTCAGCCAGCTGCTGGAAAAAGGCGCGGTGGCGGCAGGGGGAGATGAAAAAGCGATTGAAAAAGCGCGCAGCGCGCCGTTTCGCGCGCCGCTGATCATTGCGGTGGTGGCGCACTGTGAAGATCATCCGAAGGTGCCAAAGTGGGAGCAAGAGATGTCGGCGGGCTGTGCGGTGATGGCCATGCAGATGGCGGCCGTGGCGCAGGGGTTTAACGGCATCTGGCGCAGCGGCGCGTTAACCGAAAGCCCGGTTGTACGCGAAGGGTTTGCCTGCCGCGAGCAGGATAAGATCGTGGGCTTTCTCTATCTGGGGACCCCGCAGCTCAAAGCGTCAACCACCATCGCTTTGCCGGGTACCGCGCCGTTCGTGACGCGCTTCTGAGTCCGTTCTCGTTATGCCGGGCGGGCCCGGCTCACCGCCTCCTCGGGGGAAGTAGCCCGGCTAAGCGCAGCGCGAGCCGGGTGGAAGCAGTGCCAGTCTATCAGACTTGACACTTTTCCCGGAGGCGGTGCTGGCGCACCTGTCCGGGCTACCAAACCGCGGACGGCCTGGAACCCGTAGCCGAGGCAGAGCGTTTCAGACGCCGCCTCCGGGCATTCAACGGCGACGATGTTACTTCTGTCGTTTCGCGAATTCGTCTTTCGCTTTCTGAAGCTGCTGCTGGAAGGCCGGATTGGTATGCAGCGTGGCGACGACCGCCGAACCGACGATACGCGCCGCGTCTACGTCGCTCTGCCAGTGATAGCCGCAGATCACCCGGCTCTCGCCGAGCTCAAAGCCGCGCTTAAGGATTTCATTTTGCCGCTGGGGATTAATCTCAGCCAGCACCAGCGCGGTGGCCCAGCCGATAGAGGTGTGGCCGGAGGGGTAGGAGCCGTTTTTCGACAGCGTATCCTGTTCCTTGGTGTTACAGGTGGCGACGCCATAAAACGCAAATGGGCGAATGCGCATGTACTTCTCCTTCGCTCCTCGCGTCGCCAGGTCGCCGGCATCTTCAATCATGTTGGTGAGCAGCTTGTGCAGCTCCGGCGCATCTTTGGCGGTAATGGGCGAACCGAAGGCGCCGGAGAAGGCGTTGGCGATGCCGCCGCCGCTCAGGTTGGCGTCTTCAACCGCCAGCTTACCGCGCTCGGTGCCGCGCAGCAGACGACCTTTCTCATACATCGCCTGATCGTTTAAAAACGCGATACTGCCTACTTCCGGCGGCGGCGGCAGCAGCGTCAGGCTGTCGATGGCCTGGGCGTTGGTCAGGTAGTAGAGATCGGGTTTTGTGGTGACGTCGTTACCGGCGGGAACCAGGGCGAAAGCGTTAAGGGAGAAGAGACTGGCCAGGCAAACGGCGAGAACACGCTTTTTCATGAAAACTTCCTTACGTTGTTATATGTCCAGAGAAAACAGAATTTATGCTTGTCATATTTCCGTCATTTTTTAGTAAAGGGTAAAATCACGTTGAAAAAGCGGGGCCGCATCGCAAAATCGGTTTTTTGTCTGCTTAATGAGCAACCATACGCGATTTCGGACTGTCGCACTTACCACTCCGCCATTTGGGCGCTACCATATCGGGATTGCAATGACAGGAGATGTCCATGAGCGAGCAAGCCATTCGTTTAACGCAATACAGCCACGGAGCCGGTTGCGGGTGTAAAATTTCCCCTAAGGTGCTGGAAACTATCCTGCAAAGCGACCAGGCCAAATTTATCGACCCGAATCTGCTGGTGGGCAACGAAACCAGCGATGATGCCGCGGTCTACGATCTCGGTAACGGTACGTCGATCGTCAGTACTACCGATTTTTTTATGCCGATCGTCGACAACCCCTTCGACTTTGGGCGCATTGCGGCGACCAACGCCATCAGCGATATTTTCGCCATGGGCGGTAAGCCGATTATGGCGATCGCTATTCTCGGCTGGCCCATCAATACCCTGGCGCCGGAAATTGCCCGTCAGGTGGTTGAGGGCGGGCGCTTTGCCTGCCAGCAGGCGGGGATCGCGCTTGCCGGCGGCCACTCCATTGACGCTCCGGAACCCATCTTCGGGCTCGCCGTGACCGGCGTCGTCCCGACCGAGCGGGTGAAGAAAAACAGCACCGCGCAGGCCGGCTGCAAGCTGTATCTCACTAAACCGCTGGGTATTGGCGTGCTGACCACCGCGGAGAAAAAGTCGCTGCTGAAGCCTGAGCACCAGGGGCTGGCGACGGAAACCATGTGCCAGATGAATCTCGTTGGCTCGGCGTTTGCTAATATCGACGGCGTGAAAGCGATGACCGACGTCACCGGCTTCGGGCTTCTGGGCCACCTGAGCGAAGTGTGCCGCGGCGCGGGCGTACAGGCGCAGCTTACCTATGCGGATATCCCGAAATTGCCCGGCGTCGAAGCCTACATCGCGGCGGGCGCGGTGCCGGGCGGTACCGGGCGTAACTTTGCCAGCTACGGCCATTTGATGGGCGACATGCCGCCAGCGTGGCGCGATCTGCTGTGCGATCCGCAAACCTCCGGCGGTCTGCTGCTGGCGGTAACGCCGGAAGCCGAGGCTGAGGTGCAGGCTGCCGCCGCTGAGTTTGGTATCACGCTTACCGCTATCGGCGAGCTGGTTACCGCCCGCGGCGGACGCCCCATGATCGAGATCCGTTGATTTCATGCGGCTGTTTATTGCAGAAAAACCGAGTCTCGGTCGCGCCATCGCCGATGTGCTGCCAAAACCGCATCGCAAAGGCGACGGCTACATTGAGTGCGGTAACGGGCAGGTGGTCACGTGGTGCATCGGCCACCTGCTGGAGCAGGCCCAGCCCGACGTCTACGATGCGCGCTATGCGCGCTGGAACCTGCTCGACTTGCCTATCGTGCCGGAAAAGTGGCAGCTGCAGCCTAAACCGTCGGTGACCAAACAGCTTAACGTGATTAAGCGTCTGCTCGGCGATGCGCAGGAAGTCATTCATGCGGGTGACCCGGACAGAGAGGGGCAGCTGCTGGTGGATGAGGTACTTGACTACCTGCAGCTGGCGCCGGAAAAGCGTCAGCAGGTGCAGCGCTGTCTGATTAACGATCTTAACCCGCAGGCGGTGGAGCGGGCGATTAACCGCCTGCGCGCCAACAGCGAATTTGTTCCGCTGTGCGTCTCCGCACTGGCCCGCGCCCGCGCCGACTGGCTATACGGGATCAATATGACCCGCGCGTACACCATCCTTGGCCGTAACGCGGGTTACCAGGGGGTACTCTCGGTCGGGCGCGTGCAAACGCCGGTGCTTGGCCTGGTGGTACGCCGCGATGAAGAGATTGAAAACTTCGTCGCTAAAGACTTCTTCGACGTCAAGGCGCATATCGTTACCCCCAAGGATGAGCGTTTTGTCGCCACCTGGGTGCCCAGCGAGGCCTGCGAACCGTACCAGGATGAAGAGGGGCGACTGCTGCATCGCTCGCTTGCCGAGCACGTCGTCAAGCGCATTGAGGGCCAGCCGGCGACGGTCACCGCTTATAACGATAAGCGGGACTCTGAACCAGCGCCGCTGCCGTTCTCGCTCTCGGCGCTGCAGATTGAAGCCGCGAAGCGCTTCGGCTTTAGCGCGCAGAACGTGCTGGATATCTGCCAGAAGCTGTACGAAACCCATAAGCTGATTACCTATCCGCGTTCGGATAGCCGCTATCTGCCGGAGGAGCATTTTGCCGGGCGCCATGCGGTGCTGAACGCGATCGGCGTGCACGCGGCGGATCTGCTGCCGCAGCCGGTGGTGGATCCGGAGATCCGTAACCGCTGCTGGGATGATAAAAAGGTCGATGCCCACCACGCGATTATTCCGACCGCCCGCAGTTCGCAGGTAAAACTCAGCGACAATGAAGAAAAGGTTTACGGCCTGATTGCCCGCCAGTATCTGATGCAGTTCTGCCCGGATGCGGTGTTCCGCAAATGCCAGATCGATCTCGATATCGCCAACGGCAAGTTCGTTGCCAAAGCGCGTTTTCTGGCGGAAGCGGGCTGGCGAACCCTGCTAGGCAATAAAGAGCGCGATGAAGAGAACGACGGCATGCCGCTGCCGGTGGTGGCAAAGGATGACGAGCTGCTGTGCGAAAAAGGCGAAGTGGTGGAGCGTCAGACCCAGCCGCCGCGTCATTTTACCGATGCGACGCTGCTATCGGCGATGACCGGTATTGCCCGCTTTGTGCAGGATAAAGACCTGAAGAAGATCCTGCGCGCAACGGATGGCCTCGGTACGGAGGCAACCCGCGCCGGGATTATCGAACTGTTGTTCAAACGCGGCTTCTTAACCAAGAAAGGGCGCTATATCCACTCCACCGACGCCGGGAAGGCGCTGTTCCACTCTTTGCCTGAAATGGCGACGCGTCCGGATATGACCGCCCACTGGGAATCGATTCTGACGCAAATCAGCGAGAAGCAGTGCCGCTATCAGGACTTTATGCAGCCGCTGGTCGGTACCCTGTTCCAGCTTATCGACCAGGCCAGGAGCACGCCGGTACGCCGCTTCCGCGGAATTGTGGCTCCGGGCGACGGCAAGAAGAGCTTTAGCAAGGGGAAAGGCAGAGCCAAAGCGAAAGATAAAAAAAGCGCCGCCGGCCCTGCGGCGGAAAGCCCGCAATAAAAAACCCCGGGAAACCGGGGTTTTTCAATTATGCTTCGAACCCATATACAGGGGGTCGTTCAGCGAGTGGACTTAAATAACACCCTGCGCCAGCATTGCGTCGGCGACCTTCACGAAACCGGCGATATTCGCGCCGCGTACGTAGTTGGTCTGCTTCGCTTCACCGCCGTACTCAACGCAGGCGTGGTGGATATCCAGCATGATATGGTGCAGACGGGCGTCCACTTTCTCCGCTTTCCAGCCCATGCGCGCGGCGTTCTGCGCCATTTCCAGTCCTGAAGTGGCGACGCCGCCGGCGTTGGCCGCTTTACCCGGCGCGAACAGCACGCCCGCTTCGAGGAACAGATCGGTCGCCGCGATAGTGGTTGGCATGTTGGCGCCTTCCGCGACGGCCTTCACGCCGTTGGCAATCAGCTGGCGGGCAGCGTCGACGTCCAGCTCGTTCTGCGTGGCGCACGGCAGAGCGATATCCACCGGCACGGACCACGGCTGCTTGCCTTCAAGGTAGGTCAGGCCGAACTCGCGCGCGTAATCCGCCACGCGGCCGTGGCAGCGCTCTTTAATGTCGATCAGGCGCGCCAGTTTTTCTTTGGTGAAGCCAGATTCGTCAACCACGGTACCGTTGGAGTCGGAAGCCGTAATCACCCGCGCCCCGAGCTCCATGGCTTTCTCAATCGCGTACTGCGCCACGTTGCCCGACCCGGACACCGCGACGCGAGCCCCTTCAAAGCCCAAACCGTGGCGCTTAAGCATCGCTTCGGTGAAGTAAATCAGTCCGTAACCGGTGGCTTCCGGACGAATCAGGCTGCCGCCGAAGGAGAGGCCCTTACCGGTGAAGACGCAGGCGCTGTTGTTGGAGAGCTTACGCATCATTCCGGCCATAAAGCCCACTTCACGACCGCCCACGCCGATATCACCGGCCGGCACGTCGGTATCCGGACCGAGGTGGCGATAGAGCTCGGTCATCAGCGACTGGCAGAAACGCATCACTTCGCCATCGCTTTTTCCTTTAGGATCGAAGTCGCTGCCGCCTTTACCGCCGCCCATAGGCAGGGTGGTGAGGGCGTTTTTGAAGGTTTGTTCAAAGCCGAGGAATTTCAGAATCGACAGGTTTACAGAGGGATGGAAACGCATACCGCCCTTATACGGGCCGATGGCGGAGTTGAACTGCACGCGCCAGGCGCGGTTAACCTGAACCTGATTGCGGTCATCAACCCAAACGACGCGGAACTGGATAGCACGCTCCGGTTCAACCAGACGTTCCAGCAAATTCATCTGACGATAGCGCGGATTTTCCTCAAGGAATGGCCACAGGGTGGTCATCACCTCGCGGACCGCCTGAGCAAATTCAGTTTGATTTGGATCGCGCTGTTGAACGCGGGCGAGAAAACCTTCCAGAGTGCACGTCTGATCCATAGATATAAGTTCCCCTTATGGTTGTGGTTGCGTCTATTTATTATGATTCAGCCCTTGAAAAAGCCGATTTTCCGACTATACCATCGGAAATCGTTAGTTAAGCAAGGAAAAATTGTTCAGAAAGCAAAATTTATAATCAGGCGGTGGTCATAATCAAAAACGATGACAACCACCTGACAAAATTAGCGGGAATGGAGAGCGGCGCGCTGGGCGATAAAGGCTTCGAGCAGGGGAATATCGGCTGGCGCAAGAGGGAAGGTTAACGCCTCCTGCGGTGAACACCAGCGCAGCTGGCTGTGGTAGCGGGCGATGGGTTCGCCGTTAAAATGCGGAACCCACCAGGCGTGAAGATGTATCAGGCGGGCGGACACTTCGCGCTGGTGGCTGGCGATGTAGCATTCCGGCCGGGCGTCGATCGCCAGCTCCTCCTGGAGCTCGCGCGCCAGCGCCTGGGCCTGGGTTTCGCCGGGTTCGACTTTACCGCCGGCCAGCTCCCACATTCCCGGCTGATCCGCATGGGGCGGCCGCTGCGCCAGCAGAATTTGCCCGTTGCGTTCGATAATAGCGGCAACAACATCAAGGGTTTTTAGCATGTGAATCATCGTTCTGTACGGGATAATGGCCTATTATCACCGTCCTTGTCCCCGTCAAACAACCCTGAATTCGCTGGAGAGACTTTGTGCTTGACCGTCATTTGCATCCCCGCCTGAAACCTGTCCTCAACGCCGCCGCCGCCCTGCTGGATCGTCCGGCTATCTCTCCCGATGGCCTGACGCTATTTGGCTTTGCGATTGGCGTGCTGGCGCTGCCGTTTTTAGCCCTGGGCTGGTATCCGGCGGCGCTGGCGGCGATCGTGCTCAATCGCCTGCTGGATGGCCTGGACGGCGCGCTGGCCCGGCGACGTGGATTGACCGATGCGGGCGGTTTTCTCGATATTTCGCTCGATTTTCTGTTTTACGCCCTGGTGCCGTTTGGCTTTATTCTTGCCGATCCGGCGCACAACGCGCTGGCGGGCGGCTGGCTGCTGTTCGCGTTTATCGGCACCGGCAGCAGCTTTCTCGCCTTTGCCGCGCTGGCGGCTAAGCATCAAATCGATAATCCGGGCTACGCCCACAAATCGTTTTATTATCTCGGCGGGCTGACGGAAGGGACGGAAACTATCGCGCTGTTTGTGCTGAGCTGCCTGTTTCCGGCGTGGTTTGCGTGGCTGGCGTGGATGTTTGGCGCACTGTGCTGGCTGACGACCTTTACGCGGGTGTGGAGCGGATACCTTACCCTGAAGCAGGTAAGAGATTGATGGGCGGGTTTTTCCCGGCTCGCGCTGCGCTTAGCCGGGCTACGGGGCCACAGTCGTCAGCGGTCCGGTGCGTCAGCGCCGTCTTCGGGAATGCGCCGGGAAGGAGGCTTCCCGGCGGTGCATATGGCCAACAGGCGAATTACATACTGCTTTCCGGGCCGCGTTCCCCGCGCGAGACCGGGTTTTTCGGGTTGCTGCTCCACTCGTACCAGCCGCCGTCGTAGACCGAGACGTTGTTCCAGCCCATCGCCCGGGCGTACATAAAGGTTTCTGAGGCGCGCCAGCCGGTACCGCAGTAAAAAGAGACCTGCTGGTTCGGCAGAATATTCCATGATTTCCACATCGCGGCGATATCATCTGCGCTACGCATGGTGCCGTCCGGATTATGGAAATCCTCCATATGGGTGGAGTCGCTTCCGGCATGGCCCCAGCGGGCCCCGGCAATCTCCCCCATCGGCTTGATATAGCTGTAGCCGCTGGTGGTGCCGATAAACTCCGGCCAGGAACGAATGCTTACCAGCGAGGCGTCCTGACGGTGCAGCAGGGCGCGAGCCTGCTCGGTATTGAGCATCAGCTGCGGCTGACCCGGGATCGGCGCGCCGAACTCCGGCTCGGGCTTCTGCTTCGGCGGCGTTCCGCGCTCGACCGGCAGCCCGGCGTCGGACCAGGTTTTCCAGCCGCCGTCGAGCAGGCGCACATCCTTCACCCCGGCGTAGAGCATGATCTGCGCCACGCGGGCGGCGGCATACACGTCGCGACCGTACAAAATCACCGTGGTGTCATGGCGAATACCGTGTTTTGCCAGCATCGCTTTAAGCTGCGCGTCGGAGACTTTGTTCCATAGCGGCTCGCTCTCCACCTCGTTGGTATCGATATACCCGGCGCCCGGAATATGGCTCAGCAGATAAAACTTCGGCGCGCCCCAGGCGGCCTCGAACACCTTCCAGTGCCCGGCAGGCGCGGCGGTGACCGGTTTACCCTGCTGGAGGTCGTGCAGCCACTGCGGATACACCAGCTGTTCAAAATGCGGCAGCTTCTGCAGGCGGTCCGCCTGGCTCAGGGCGTCGCCGAGCGAGCTGAGGTGAGTGAAACCTGCCGCCTTAAGGCGCGCCGCGACTTTTGCGTTGTCGTCGGCGCTGCCGTACAGCGCAATCGGCGTAGAGGCCTGCAGATTGTGCAGCTTAGCCCAGGCGCTCAGCTGTTCATCGTTCAGCGAGCCAAGCCAGCTGGCGGCGAGGTTGAGCGCCTGCGGTTCATGGCCCTGAGGGCCGTTGGCGCCTTGCGGCCAACCGTTATAGAAAGCGCTAAGGCGCGTATCAATAGCGACGCCGTTGTGCTGTTGCAGCGTGGAAAGCGTTAGCGTTGGCATGGTGTCAGCGGCGGAGGTGGAAGCAGCAGCAAGCCCCATCAGCAGGGCGAGTGCGGTCAATTGAGAAACACGTTTCATCGAAATGCCCGGCAGTAGAAAATTGAGCGGCAATTCTCCGCGAACAACGCGGAGAATTCTTTGCGATAGCGCAGGCTTTCATTGCCAGAGCCCCATATGCAAACAGCGTCCGCCGGCGGGCGTATCCTGGTCATCATGCGTGACCAGCACCGCGGGGATCGCCTGCCGCGCCAGTTCGTTGAACACCCAGCGGCGAAAATCGGCGCGCAGCGCAACGTCGAGGCGGTTAAACGGCTCATCCAGCAGCAGCGCCCGCGGTCGGGCCAGCAGGGCGCGCAGCAGGCTGACCCGCGCCCGCTGGCCGCCGGAAAGGGTGGCCGGATCGCGCGTATAAAACCCCGCCAGACCGGCGCGCTCCAGCGCCTGTTCGACCTGGGCTTTGCGCTGGGGGCCGCGGACGTCAGCGGCAAGCGCCAGCAGTAAATTTTGCCCGACGCTGAAGTGGTCGAGCAGCAGCGCGTCCTGGAACAGGATGCCGATGCGCCGTCGCTCGGTGGGTAAACTGTCGCAGCGCTGGTTATCCAGCCACAGCTCGCCGGCGGCGCGAAAATTCTCCGCCAGCGCGCCGACCATCCAGGCGAACAGGGTTGATTTACCGCTGCCCGAGGGGCCCATCAGGGTCAGTATCTCGCCGGGAGCAACGGAAAAGTCGACGTTGCGCAGCAGCGGATCTCCGTTGAGGCTGAGAGTCAGGTTTTTGACGATCAACATTAGCGTAATCCTTGTCGATAGCGGCCGGTCAGCCAGGCCAGCAGCGCGGTGGCGGCAAAAAACAGCGCCGGCAGCAGTAGCTGCCATAGCGCCTGCGCGGCCAGAGTGGACGTCTCGCCGCCGCTGCTCAGCGCGACGGCTTCGCTGGTGAGCGTCGGGAACCGTCCGCCCCCCAGCCATAACGTCGGCAGATATTGCGCGATGCTTACCGAAAAGCCCACCGCCAGCGCGGTCAGCAGAGGACGCGTCAGGGCGGGTAAGGTAACCAGCCAGAAGATGCGGCCTCGTTGCCAGCCGAGGGTGCGGGCGAGCAGCTCCATGCGCGGGTCGCGAGCGCGCCACGCGGGACGCAGAATAAACAGCATCCACGGCACGACCCACAGCAGGTGCCCCCATAAAACGGCGACCCACTCGCCGTCCAGCCACGTATACAGCGCCAGCTGATATTGGCCGTCTACCAGCGGCAGCGCCGGTAAAATCAGCGGCAGCCAGATCCATCCGTCGAAACGGGAAGGGCCAGACGCCAGCCACAGCAGGCAGATAACCGCGCCGAGCGACGCTGAGCAGAGTCCAAGCCACAGGCTGTTGCCGACGCTATCGCTGACCGGCTGGCTATTCTGCGCCGCCGCGGCAAGCAGCAGGGCGCAGGCCACGCCGCACAGCGGCAGAAGAAGGGCGAAGCTTTTCCCGGCGAGCGCCCGCGGCTGCGGGTGGCGGATCCCCTGAACCTGCGGGATCCGCCGTCGCCAGAGACGCCAGACTCCCCACGCCGCCAGCGCCATGATAGCGAGCGTCAGCAGCAGTACCAGGCTGGCGAGGGCGCCTTTCGCCTGCTGGATCTCATCGCCCTGGCTTAACCATTGCCAGGCCAGCACCGCCAGCGTCGGCGGGTTACCCGGGCCAATAACCAGCGCGACGTCGACCGCCGAAAGGCTCCAGGCGGCGGTGGCCAGCAGCGCTATCGACAGCGACGGAAGCAGCGTGGGCAAGACTAACCATTTCAGGCTCTGCCAGCGTCCATAGCCGAGGCTTTTTAATACCGTCGCCTGTCCGGCCAGGCGATTCTCGCCTAACAGGCCATAAACCACCCACAGCAGGAACGCGCTCTCTTTGAGCGCCATCGTCAGGCCCAGTCCAATGCCGTAGCGGTCAACCGGCGGGGTAAAAAAGGGCAACAGGCGCGAGAGCCAGCCGCCATCGGCGAAGAGCAGCAGGGCGGCGGTGGCGAAGGCCACGTGGGGCACCGCCAGCAGCAGAGGGAGCCTTGCGGCCAGCCGCCGCCAGCCGCCCGACGGCCAGAGTGCGGCCACGACGGTGAGCGTGATGATCAGCGCGCCGCCAACCGATAGCAGGGTTGAGACGAGAGTCGCCGCCAGCGCCTGGCTGAATTGCGGGTCGGCAAACAGCGACAGCCAGCGCGCGCGGCGGAGCGCCGGAAGCGCCATCAGCGCAGCGGCCGGCAGCAGCGGCAGATAGATCAGCGCGACGGCGGCCCAGGCCAGCAGCCTTAGTGAGTGCCGTAGCGGCGCAGCCATTCCTGCTCCAGCGCGTCAACCCAGGCCGCGTGCGGTTCACCCAGCATCGGCGGCATATTCTGCGGCACAACGGCGTTAAAGGCCTGCCGCTCAGTCTCGGTTAATTTCGCCGGATCCAGCATGCTGGGGTCGCCCCACACCGTCGGGTCGGCCTTGCGCAGCTGGGCCTGCGGCGAGAGCAGGAAATTCGCGACCACTTTTGCCCCCGCCGTCGCCCGGGCATTGGACGGGATCGCCACAAAGTGGACGTTGCCAAGCATCCCCTCGCGGAAGCCGAAACCGTAGCTGTCTTTCGGCAGCTCGCCGCTGACCGCTTTTTGCTGCGCGTGCAGCGGGTTAAAGGTGATGGACAGCCTGAGGGTCCCATTTTTAAGCATGGCATCCATACGGGCGGGCGAAGCCGGGAAGTCGCGGCCCTGGCGCCACAGCAGAGGGTGAAGCCGATCAAGATAGTGCCACAGCGGCGCGGTCACGGCGGCGAAGGTGGCCTCCTCAGGCGGCTGGCGTAGCGCGTCGGGCCGCGAAGTCAGCGTCAGCAGCAGCTGTTCAAGAAACGCGGTACCGGTAAAATCCGGCGGACGCGGGTAGGTGACGCTGCCGGGATGCGCGGCGGCGAAAGCCAGCAGCGCCTGCGGAGAGGTGGGCCCGTCGGGCGTTTGTGAGCGGCGGGCGATAAAAGTGAGCTGCGCGCCGCCCCACGGCGACTCGGCGCCGTCGGTGGGGATGGAGAAATCCTCGCGCACCGGCTTTTGCGTATCGACAAAGCGCCAGTTGGGCAGGGTTTCCGCCCACCGGGTTTGCAGCAGCCTGGCGTTTTTCAGGGTGCGGAAGTTTTCGCCGTTGACCCACAGCAGATCGATGGAACCGCCTTTACTGCGTCCGGCGCGGGCTTCGGTCTGGATGCGTTTTACCGCGTCGGCGGCATCCGCAATATGCACGATGCGCAGGTCGATAGCGTAGTCGCGCTTTACCTCACCGCTGACCCAGTCGAGATAGCGGTTCACCGCCGGATCGCCGCCCCAGGCGTTAAACCACACCGTCTGGCCGCGGGCTTCTTGTTGTAGGGATTGCCAGCCAGCGCTGGCGGCCAGCGGGGAGAGCAACAGCAAAGCGAAGACCAGCACACTGCGCATAACCACTCCTTATGGTTTTGAATCGGTTGGGATCCGGCACAATCCCTGGGCGGGGATCGCCATGGCCGAATTAAAGCGCGCCGACAGGTTTTGTAAACCGATCAGCGCCGTGAGTTCGGTGAGCGCGCGGGCGTCAAACTGGCCTGCCAGCCTGTCGCGCAGCGCATCGTCGACCACCGGCGGCGTCATGCTGGCCGCCTCGGCATACTCCAGCGCCAGCCGCTCGCGGTCGCTGAATAGCGCGCTGTCCCGCCATTCGGCGACCGCCAGCAGCTTAGCGCTGCCGCCGCTGCGTTCCGCCAGCTTCATATTGGTGATATCAATGCAAAACTCGCACAGGCACAGCTGCGCGACGCGGGCACTGACAAGCGATCTCAGCACCGGATCGAGGGGCGAACGCTTGCGTTCCAGATAGCCGACGAACATCGACACCAGGTAAAACACCAGCGGAATACGGCCCCACCAGCGGATAGGGCTGAGCACCTCGCCGTAGTGGCGACGATGCAGCCAGGCCTGCGGGCGAAGAATCAGCGGAATGGACTTCAGAGGGGGTAAGCTCATCGTGAACGCCTCTTTTGTTGTTCAAGATAGAGCGCTTTCGCGACGACCACCACAATCGCCAGCGCAAACAGGATCGATAAACCGGTCACCAGCCAGAATGTGCCGCCGGTCAGCAGGCTGCCGGTCCACGAATAGACTATCGTCGCGGGCAGCTGGCCGAGACCGGTGGCCAGCATAAAGTGGCGAAAGCGCATTGACGTCAGCCCGGCGGCGTAGCTCACCGGGTCGAAGGGAACGAAAGGGAGCAGACGGCAGATTAATATGGTGTGTTTGCCGTAGCGGGTAAAAAAGCCATCTATACTCTGCAGTACGCTCTTGCCGGTGAGCTTTTCCACCGCGTCGCGGCCGAGCGCTCTGGCGATAAAAAAGCACAGCGCCGCGCCGGCCATCGCGCTCACCCACGACAGCGCGCCGCCCCAGAAGGCGCCGAACAGGGAAGCGTTAGCGAAGGTGATCAGGAAGGCGGGAAGCGGGGCGATAATCGCCTGCAAAATCATCAGGGCGAAGGAGATCAGCGCCGCCTGCGGGCCCCAGGAGTCGATAAAGCGTTCAATAGCCTGCTGATCGAGCGTGGCAAAAGCGGCGAGGCTGCGCTGCATAAACTCGTTGACGCCGGGTATCAGCCACCATGCCAGCAGAAGCGCAAACAGCGTCATGCCGATGGCTATCCGGTAGCGCGCGTTGCTATTTTTCATCGTGAGCCTGTATCCGTGATGTCTCGATTCGCCGATAGCGGGCATATCTTTTCGCCGCCTGAATCAGAACAAATAAGGCCAGCCCCGCGAGCGTCAGCTTCAGTATAAACAGGGGGGTGATACCCTCGCGGATAAGCTCGCTGGCCATCAGCGTATAGATAAATATGCCGGGCAAGGTGGTGAGGGCGGAAATAAAGGTAAACGTCCAGAACGGAATCGCCGTCAGGCCATAGGCGTAGTTCTGAATATTATAGGGAAACAGCGGGATGAGCCGGGTCAGAATTAAAAAATCGGTGCCGCTACGGGCGATGCCTTTTTCAATGGCCTGAAAAATCGCCGTCTGCCCGACGTATTTAAGCAGCAGCTCGCGGCCCAGCCAGCGGGCGAACAGAAACGACGCGGAGGAGGCGAGCGTCGCCGCCAGCAGCGATAGCAAGGTTCCCGCCAGCGGGCCGAAAATCACCCCGCCGGCAATCACTAAAAGAGTGCCCGGAATCAAAAACAGGGTGGCGACGATAAACAGCAGAATATAGAGCGTATAGCCGAAGGCGCCGCTCTGGCGGATCATTTCGCGCAGACGATCAAAATGGGTAACCAGCCCGGCAAAACCCGACTGCTGAATAAGACAGGCGACAATGCTCAATATCACCACAACAAAAAGCAGCTTATATTCTGCTTTATGACGGCTTCTTTTGCATTGGGTTCTCCTGTATGGCGCGGGCGGTCTGAAGTGCGCGCGACAGTATAATAGTTTGCCGCCGTTCACAATCTCTGACGGCGGCTTTTTTGATATGGCTCAGGCTCTCCGGACGGGAGAGCCTGACAGAGGGAATATTTAGACTTTAAAGGTCGCCCATACCGGCGCGTGGTCGGACGGCTTTTCCATTGCGCGGATTTCGTAGTCGATGCCGGTTTCGATGCAGCGCTGCGCCAGCGGGGTGCTTGCCAGCAGCAGATCGATACGCAGCCCGCGGTTATCGTCAAAGCCCTTAGAGCGATAGTCGAACCACGAGAAGTGTTCGTTATCCTGCGGATTCGCATGGCGGTAAGTATCCACCAGGCCCCAGCTCAGCAGGCGCTCCATCCATTCGCGCTCTTCCGGCAGGAAGGAACACTTGCCGGTACGCAGCCAGCGCTTGCGGTTCTCTTCACCGATGCCGATATCGAGATCGGTCGGGCTGATATTCATGTCGCCCATGATCAGTACCGGATTCTCTTTATTCAGTTCGGTATCAAGGTAGTTTTGCAGGTTCTGATAAAACGCCGCCTTCGCCGGGAATTTGGTTTCATGATCGCGACTTTCGCCCTGTGGGAAATAGCCGTTAATCACCGTCACGTTGCCAAACGGGGAAGGGATTTCCGCCATGATGATGCGGCGCTGGGCCTCTTCACCATCGTTTGGGAAACCGCGACGCACGGAGATCGGCGTCTCTTTGGTCAGCAGCGCGACGCCGTAATGGCCTTTCTGCCCGTGATAAAAGACGTTATAGCCCAGCTTTGCCACCTCTTCGAGAGGAAACATATCGTCGTGAACTTTGGTTTCCTGTAGGCCGATGACGTCGGGCTGGTGTTTATCGATGATGGCGGCCAGCTGATGCGGGCGGGCACGCAGGCCGTTGATATTAAAAGAGACAAATTTCATAGTCGCTGCCACTGTGCAAGGTGAATAGTGCAGGGATGGTAGCAGAAATTCGCCGGGCTGGCTGCGCAAAGGCGCTTTATTCTGCCGATTGCAGCGGTTGGTAGCCTGTTTGCACAAACTGTGCACCATTCTGGAACGCGCTGCGCCAAAAAAGGGCGATTATTGCCGATAAATTCCGTCAAGGATCACAATTACAGAATTATATCTTACCCCTGCATAATCTTTCTTTTTATTCCACTGCAAAAGCCTCTTTTAGTATTTTTATTCACTTTTTATGCATTTTATGTGAATAACGGTCTTTCGTAAATTATTGATATTTCGTTGAAGACCTCGATTTATGCATTTTTACCTCTGGCTGGCACGAACCGTGCAATCTACATTTACAGCGTAATAACCATATTCATTAACATTATTTAAACTTTTTATTTACCGGAAGAGGTCGATATGTCTCAGTCAATTACGCGTAGCAACTTTGATGAATGGATGATGCCTGTATACGCGCCAGCGGCTTTTATTCCGGTACGCGGCGAGGGGTCACGCCTGTGGGATCAGCAGGGAAAAGAGTATATCGATTTTGCCGGCGGCATTGCGGTGAACGCCCTCGGTCACGCTCATCCTCGGCTGGTTAAGGCGCTGACCGGGCAGGCGGAAAAGTTCTGGCATACCGGTAACGGCTATACCAATGAGCCGGTATTGCGTCTGGCTAAGCAGCTGATTGACGCCACTTTTGCCGACCGGGTCTTTTTCTGTAACTCCGGGGCCGAAGCCAACGAAGCGGCGCTAAAACTGGCGCGCAAATATGCCCACGATCGTTTCGGCAGTGAGAAAAGCGGCATCGTGGCGTTCAAGAATGCCTTCCACGGCCGCACGCTGTTTACCGTTTCCGCGGGCGGCCAGCCGGCCTATTCGCAGGATTTTGCGCCGCTGCCGCCGCAGATTCAGCACGCCATCTATAACGATCTCGACTCGGCAGAGGCCCTGATCGACGACAATACCTGCGCGGTGATCGTCGAACCGATGCAGGGTGAAGGCGGCGTCGTACCTGCGAATGCGGACTTCCTGCGCGGCCTGCGTGAACTGTGCGATGCGCACAACGCGCTGCTGATTTTCGACGAAGTCCAGACCGGCGTCGGCCGTACCGGGGAGCTGTACGCCTATATGCACTACGGCGTGACGCCGGACGTGCTTTCCACCGCGAAAGCGCTGGGCGGCGGTTTCCCGATCGGCGCGCTGCTGGCATCGGAGCGCTGCGCCAGCGTGATGACCGTCGGCACCCACGGCACGACCTACGGCGGCAACCCGCTGGCCTGCGCGGTGGCGGGAGAAGTGTTTGCCATCGTCAACACTCGCGAAGTGCTCAGCGGCGTTAAGCAGCGCCATCAATGGTTCTGCGAACGGCTCAACGCGATTAACACGCGTTACGGCCTGTTTAAAGAGATTCGTGGGCTGGGGCTGCTTATCGGCTGCGTGCTGAAGGATGAATATGCCGGCAAGGCGAAGACCATCAGTAATGAGGCGGCGGAAGAGGGGCTGATGATGCTGATCGCCGGCGCCAACGTGGTGCGTTTCGCTCCGGCGCTGATTATCAGCGAAGAAGAGATCAACACTGGGCTGGATCGCTTCGAACTGGCCTGCAAACGCTTTCTCGCGGGGGTCTCATCATGATGGTGATCCGTCCTGTAGAAAAAGGCGATCTGCCGGGGCTAATGACCCTGGCGGGGGAGACCGGCGGCGGCCTGACGTCGCTGCCGGCCGATGAAGCCACGCTGGCCGCGCGCATTGAACGTTCGCAGATGACCTGGCGCGGCGAGCTGCCGAAAAGCGAGCAGGGTTATGTGTTCGTTCTTGAGGACTGCGCCAGCGGCGCGGTAGCGGGAATTTGCGCCATTGAGGTGGCCGTCGGGCTTAATGACCCCTGGTACAACTATCGCGTCGGTACCCAGGTGCACGCATCGAAAGAGCTTAACGTCTACAACGCCCTGCCGACGCTGTTTCTCAGTAACGACCATACCGGCAGCAGCGAACTGTGTACGCTGTTCCTGGACCCAAAATGGCGTAAAGAGGGCAACGGCTATCTGCTGTCGAAATCGCGTTTTCTGTTTATGGCCGCCTTTCGCGAACGTTTCAACGATAAGGTCGTGGCGGAAATGCGCGGCGTCATTGACGAACACGGCTACTCGCCGTTCTGGGAGAGTCTCGGGAAACGCTTCTTCGCGATGGAGTTCTCCCGCGCAGACTACCTGTGCGGCACCGGGCAGAAGGCGTTTATCGCCGCGCTGATGCCGAAGCACCCGCTGTATATCGACTTTTTAAGCGACGAAGCGCGAGCGGTCATCGGCGAGGTCCATCCGCAAACCGCGCCGGCACGCGCGGTGCTGGAGAAAGAGGGATTTCGCTATCTCAACTACGTCGATATCTTCGACGGCGGCCCGACGCTGGAGTGCGAAATTGACCGGGTGCGGGCCATTCGCAAAAGCCGGCTGGTCACCGTCGTCGAAGGCCTGCCCGCGCCGGGCGAGTGGCCGGCCTGTCTGGTTGCTAATGAGCAGTACCAGCAGTTTCGCGCCATGCTGGTTCACGCCGACCCGGAAAGCGACCGCCTGGTGCTAAGCGCGCGCGAGCTGGATGCCCTGAAATGCCACCCCGGCGACCAGATTCGCCTGGTTCGTTTGTGCCCTGAGGAGAAAAAATCATGAGTTTATGGATTAACGGCGACTGGCAAAGCGGTCGCGGCCCGGCCCGTAGTAAACATAACCCGGTAAGCCAGGCGCTGCTGTGGCAGGGCAACGATGCCGATGCCGGGCAGGTGGCGCTGGCGGTCACCGCGGCGCGCGCGGCGTTTCCCGCGTGGGCGCGTCAGCCGTTTGCCGCCCGGAAAGCGATAGCGGAAAAATTTGCTTCGTTACTGGAAGCAAATAAAGGCGAATTAACCCGGATTATCGCCCAGGAGACCGGCAAACCGCGCTGGGAAGCGGCAACGGAAATTACCGCGATGATCAACAAAATCGCCATTTCGGTGAACGCGTATCATAGCCGTACGGGGGAAGCGCGGACCGCGATGGCGGACGGAGAGGCGACGCTGCGCCATCGGCCGCACGGCGTGCTGGCGGTATTTGGCCCCTACAATTTTCCCGGACATCTGCCTAACGGGCATATTGTTCCGGCGCTGCTAGCGGGAAATACCGTGGTATTCAAACCCAGCGAGCTGACGCCTCAAAGCGGCGAGGCGGTGGTGAAGCTATGGGCCGAAGCCGGCCTGCCGCCGGGCGTGCTTAACCTGCTCCAGGGCGGGCGGGAAACCGGCGAAGCGCTGAGCGGCCAGTCTGACATCGACGGCCTGCTATTTACCGGCAGCTCTGCGACGGGCTTTCAACTGCATCGTCAGCTTGCCGGGCAGCCGGAAAAAATTCTCGCTCTCGAGATGGGCGGCAACAACCCGCTGATCGTCGATGACCCACAGGATATCGACGCCGCGGTCCATCTGACCATTCAGTCGGCGTTTATTACTGCCGGACAGCGCTGTACCTGCGCGCGGCGGCTGCTGGTAAAACGCGGCGAGATCGGCGATGCGTTTCTTCAGCGGCTTGTGACGGTGTCACAAACGCTGATTCCCGACGCTTGGGACGCTGAACCTCAGCCGTTCCTCGGCGGGTTAATTTCAGCGCAGGCCGCGCAAAAGGTGCATCAGGCCTGGCTGGCCCACGTGGCCAGCGGCGGCAAAACCCTGCTGGAGCCGCGCCTGCTGCAGGCCGGAACTTCGCTGCTGACGCCGGGTATTATCGAGATGAGCGCGGTGGCGCAGGTGGCCGACGAAGAGGTCTTCGGGCCGCTGCTCTGCGTCTGGCGCTATGACCATTTCGATGAGGCGATTGCCCTCGCGAACGCGACCCGTTTCGGGCTTTCCTGCGGGCTGATCTCCGCCGAACGCGACAAATTCGACCAGCTGCTGCTGGAGGCGCGGGCCGGGATCGTTAACTGGAACAAACCCTTAACCGGCGCCGCCAGCACCGCGCCGTTCGGCGGTACCGGCGCTTCCGGTAACCACCGGCCGGGGGCGTGGTACGCCGCAGACTATTGCGCCTGGCCGATGGCCAGTCTCGAATCACCGGAGCTGGCGCTGCCGGCAACCCTCAGCCCCGGGCTGAATTTCCGTAAGGAGACACCACAATGAAAGCCCGGGAAGTGAACTTTGACGGGCTGCCGGGCCTGACCCACCACTATGCGGGTTTATCTTTCGGCAACGAAGCCTCGACGAAGCACCGCTATCGGGTGTCGAACCCGCAGCTGGCGGCAAAGCAGGGGCTGAAAAAAATGAAAGCGCTGGCGGATGCGGGCTATCCGCAGGCGCTGATCCCGCCGCAGGAGCGGCCAAACATTCCGCTGTTGCGGCAGATCGGTTTTAGCGGTAGCGATGAGCAGGTGCTGGAAAAGGCGGCGCGCCAGGCGCCGGAACTGCTCTCGGCGGTCAGCTCCGCGTCATCAATGTGGGTGGCTAACGCCGCCACGGTCTCGCCCTCGGCCGATTCGCTGGATGGCCGGGTGCATCTGACCGTCGCCAACCTGAACGATAAATTCCATCGCGCCAGCGAAGCGCCGACCACCGAAGCGCTGCTGCGGGCGATTTTCCCCGATGAGCAGCGGTTTGCCGTACACGGCGCGCTGCCCCAGGTATCGCTGTTCGGCGATGAAGGGGCGGCAAACCATAACCGCCTCGGCGGCGACTACGGCGCGCCCGGCGTGCAGCTGTTTATTTACGGCCGCCAGCAGGGGGGCGAAGATAATCCGCTGCGCTACCCGGCGCGGCAGACGCTCGAGGCCAGCCAGGCCGTCGCCCGCCTGAATCAGGTCAATCCCCGGCAGGTGATTTTCGCCCGCCAAAATCCGGCGGTGATTGATAAAGGCGTGTTTCATAACGATGTGATTGCGGTAAGCAATCAGCAGGTGCTGTTTTGCCACGAACAGGCGTTTGTTGACCAGCCGCAGCTCCTGCAGCAGCTGGCGCAGCAGGTCTCCGGCTTTACGCCGCTGGTGGTGCCGGCGAGTCAGGTTTCAGTAGAAGAGGCGGTGGCGACCTATCTGTTCAACAGCCAGCTGCTAAGCAAAGAAGAAGGCGGGATGCGGCTGATTTTGCCGCTGGAAGCGCAGGAACACCCGGGCGTCTGGCGCTACCTGAACCGGCTGGTGGAGGGCGATAACCCCATCGATGAGCTACAGGTTTACGATCTGCGCGAAAGCATGGCCAACGGCGGCGGCCCGGCCTGCCTGAGGCTGCGGGTGGTGCTGACGGAGGACGAGCGACAGGCGGTGAATCCGGCGGTCATGATGAACGATACGCTGTTCGCCACCCTTAATGACTGGGTAGACCGCTACTATCGCGATCGCCTGACCCAGGTCGATCTCGCGGACCCGCAGCTGCTGCGCGAAGGGCGCGAGGCGCTCGACCGCTTAACGCAAATCCTGCGCCTGGGCTCAGTGTATCCGTTTCAGCAATAAGGAGGCGTCGTGGACGACTTTCTGGCACTTACTCTGGCGGGGCGTCTGCCCCACCATTTCCATGGTCAAACCGCGCATTTCCGCTGGCACTGGATTGACTGCGGTATTCTGCAGCTCATTCCCCATGAACCCTGCGATCGGTCATTGGTTTTGTCATCCGGGCTTCACGGCAATGAAACCGCACCGGTCGAAATCACCGATTTACTGCTGCGGCAGCTGTTTCGTGGGGAAATACCGCTCCGCTGGCGGCTGCTGGCGATCTTTGGTAACCCTCCGGCGCTGCGGGCCAACAAGCGCTATATGCACAGCGATATCAACCGGATGTTCGGCGAGCGATGGCGCGCTTTTAGCGCCAGCGATGAAACCGTTCGCGCCCGGCAGCTGGAGCATGCGCTGGCGCGATTTTTTGCCGGGATGCCCGGCGAGCGCTGGCACCTGGATTTACATACCGCCATACGCGGTTCGCTGCATACCCGCTTTGGTGTCCTGCCGGCGCGGGACACGCCGTGGGATGAAGCGTTTTTGCGCTGGTTAGGGGCGGCAGGGCTGGAGGCGCTGGTGTTTCATCAGCAGCCTGGCGGGACTTTTACCCATTTCAGCTGCGAACGCTTCGGCGCGCGCTCCTGCACGCTGGAGCTCGGCAAGGCGCTACCTTTTGGCGAAAACGATCTGCGCTTGTTCGCGGCGACTCAACGCGCGCTGTCGCTGCTGCTGGCGGGAGAAGTGGCGGCGGAAGAGGCGCACGCGCCGCTGCGCTACAGGGTGGTACAGCAAATTACCCGCAGCAGCGACAGTTTCCAGCTGCATATGTCGGCGCAGACGCTGAACTTTACGCCGTTTGCCGCCGGGACGCTGCTTGCTGAGGATGGCGATACCCGCTACATAGTGGAAAGGGATCAAGAGTACGTTTTGTTTCCCAACCCCAGCGTCGCCTTCGGCCAGCGCGCCGGGCTCATGCTGGAGCGCTTCCGGTGAATCCGTCGCCCGTCCGGGCGGCGGCATTTATTTCAGCGTTTATTTTTCCGCAGTCATCTTATTTTTTCGTGCTCTGTCCATTGATTGCAGATTATTCCTGGTTAAATGCTTTGTTTTTAATCTCTGCTGATTTATAATCTTCATAATTTCCCACTAAAACAGTTGCTTATTTATTTTTTATTGCATTTATCCCCTCATTTTCCTTATTTTCTCCATAATTGGCGAGAAAATGTTTTTTACACTTTCAATGTTTTACGCTTGCTCTGATTAATTGACGATAAACGTCGTAAAGTTAATCTCGTCAACACGGCAACGCGCCGTAAGAATAACGCAAAGTAAGGATTGAACTATGAAGAAGATTACTGCACTGTTTGTTGCCTCTACTCTGGCTCTGGGCGCGGCTAACCTGGCCCACGCGGCTGACGCTACTGCAACCCCAACCGATAACGCGCCGATGATGCATCATAAGCGCGGACCTGCGGGCCCACATGAAATGATGTTTAAAGGGCTGAACCTGACCGATGCGCAGAAAACGCAAATCCGCGACATTATGAAGAGCCAGCGCGACAACATGAAGCGTCCGTCCCTGGATGAGCGCCGCGCGATGCATGAGCTGGTAGCCAGCGATACCTTCGATAAGGCAAAAGCGGAAGCGCAGATTGATAAGATGGAAGCCCAGCATAAAGAGATGGCGCTGGCTCGTCTGGAAACCCAGAACAAGATTTACAACATTCTGACGCCGGAACAGAAAAAGCAGTTCAATGCCAATTTTGAGAAGCATCTGACAGATCGTAAAGCGCCGGAAGGTAAAATGCCTGCACCTGCTGAATAACTCAGCGCGCTGACTTAAGACCGCCGGTCTTGCCCAATAACGCCAACAGGCTTTGGGCAGGACCGGCGGTTTTTCTTTATCTGTAGCGACAAGCTGATTTACCCGGCAGGGACGAATGTGCCAGTATGAGTGCCATCGCCACGGACTCTGGTGTCCTGGTCTAAAGCCTACTCTGCTCATGGATCTTGCATATGGAAATGTATATCGGCCTCGCCGTCCTCGTTGTCGTCCTCATCTGGGTCGTGATGACCTATAACCGCTTTATCTCCCTGCGACGTTTCAAAGACGAAGCCTGGAGCGGCATTGCCATACAGCTTAAGCGCCGCCACGACCTGGCGCCGAATCTGCTGAGCCTGGTGAAACGCTATGCGCAGCATGAAAAAGAACTGCTGGAAGAGATCTCCCGCCAGCGCGGCGAACTGGTCGGCAGCACCCGACAGATCGCCGACAGCGAACGCCAGTACTCTGGTACGCTAGGGCGCGTTTTCGCGCTCGGCGAAGCGTACCCGGAACTTAAAGCCAGCGAAAACTACCTTGCCTTACAGCAATCTCTCAGCGAAATAGAAGAGCAGCTGCAGATGGCTCGCCGCTACTTCAACGGTACGGTGCGCGATTTCAATATCCTGGTCGAGTCTTTCCCCAGCCTGCTGCTGGCGCGACTGTTTAATTTTAAAACGGAAGTTTTCTTCGAGCTGGACTCACCAGAAGAAGCTAAATCACCGCGGATGGCGTGATTAAATGGCGAATTTACTTGTTCGGGGGCTGCATACCCTCGTCCTGCTGCTGCTTCTGAACATCAGCGCGGCTTTTGCCGCTGGCGACATGATCATCATTAAGGATGCTTCTCAGCTTCCCGCTGGCGCTATTCCAGCGTATGAACATATCCTCTCTTTCGATGCCCGGGCGCGCTTTAACCCGGACGGTAGCATGGAGATGCGGGAAAATATCAAAGTACTTTCTCTGGGCAGACAGATTCGGCGGGGGATTTTCCGTACGCTGCCCCTGACCTGGAACCGCCAGGACGGCAAGATCTTTCGCGTGTATTACGCGATCGAGTCGGTGTCGCGCGATGGCGTGCCTGAGCCGTTTAGCCTTGATGAAGCAGAAAAAAACCTGACGGTACGCATTGGCAGCGGCGAACGGGTCCTGAAACCAGGGATCTATAACTACGAGATTCGCTATCAAGTCAGCAACCATTTCAGCCGCTTCCCCGAATGGGATGAGCTTTACTGGAACGTGACGGGCAATGACTGGGCGTGGCCTATCAGCAAGGCGAGCTTTCGTCTTGAACTGCCGGACGCCGCCGGAAATCTCAACGCCGACGCTAAGGACGCCAGAGTGCGATCGCTTGATGTTTATACCGGCGTCGCAGGGGCGAAAGAACACAACGCGCAGGTGCTTCCTGACGGTAGCGTCCGCACCCTGCGGCCTCTGGCGCGGGGGGAGGGGCTGACCGTAGTCTATACCTGGCCTCGGTCGATCCTTGCCGACGCTCCGGCGCCGGAGGCCGCTTTGCCGCTGGTGCATCTCCTTATCCCCACCCTAAAAACCAGCGTGGTCTGGCTACCTCTGCTGCTGATGGCCGCTTATTACCTGATGTGGTGGCGAAAAAACGTCACCAAAGCCGGGCTAAAAATGCCGCCGGTCGTTGCGCTTTATTCGCCTCCTCCCGGCATGTCTCCGGGCTTCCTGCGTTTTATCACCCGGCGTAAATATGATGATGTGGCTTTTAGTAGCGATTTATTAGCGCTGGTGGCTAAACGCGGAATGGCGGTCAGCGGGGACAGTCAACACACCCCTAACCCGTGGCTTGCGAACGCCGGCGTAAAACAGCGGCTGACCCGTTTGCCCGTCGAGGGAAACCGGCAATTAAACTATGATGACAGGCAGCTATTAAGTACGCTCTTTAAAGGTAAACAAAAAAATATCGATCTCAGCAAGGCCCATCAGCGACCGATGCAGACAGCGCGTGAAGAGCAGGAAAAGCGTTGTGAAGCGCAGCGGGATAAATTATTTCGCAAATGGGGGCAGCCGCTGCGGCGCTGCATCTACATTGCGCTGTTGGTGCCGGTGGCCTGCGGTCTTTGGGTTAATACGGAGGCCGCGCTGCTGACGATACCGGCCGCGGTTTTTATGCTGATTGGCGGAGCGATGCTCGCCTGTTTGCTGCGCTTTATATGCCGCCCGCGGGAAATGTGGCGTGCCTGGGGGCCGGTGCCGCTCTTTTTTTTAGCGATCTTCGGCCCCTTCGCGACGCTGGGAGGCGGGATTTTTCTCTTTGGTATACTGCCCATCACCCAGCTTCCGTCAGGATATATTGGCGCGCTTATGGCCGCGCTGGTGCTGTGCGTTTTCGTTGCCTGGAAAACGCCTCGCTATACGCAGCGCGGGCTTGATGAACTGGCTATCGCGAAAGGATTGATGCGCTATCTGGGCACCGCAGAAAAGCATCGTTATCAGATTATCTATCCGCCTGAGCAGATGATTTCCCATTTTGAAGCGCTGCTGCCGGTTGCCCTGGCGCTTGGCGTAGGGAAAACATGGGCAAATACCTTTGCCCACTACCTGAGTAGTACAGGCGCCGTGTCGCATGCGTTTGCCGGCGCCGACTGGGGAAGCGTCCACCACTTCAGCGAAGCCTGCCGAACCGCCTCTATGTCAACGCCGGATAGCAATTCAGGGAGCGGTTCATCATCAGGTTCCGGTTACAGCGGCTCCGGTTCCTCCGGAGGCGGTTCATCCGGAGGCGGCTCGGGCGGCGGCGGCGGCGGCGGCTGGTAATTGCCCCGATAGCGCATCGGGGCCGACATTCGCCTCACAGAGGATGGAGCTTATAGCGGCCGCTGAGCAGCGGCTTACACAATATTTTATAACCGTCATGGTCAAATTTGGCCGACAGGCGCGTGAGTGATGACGCCTGCGACAGAGACTCTACCGCGCCGAGCCAAAGCCAGTTTTGAATAATGTGGTATTGGGTCATATCCTCGCTGCTCTCTTCCAGCGCGATCGCCCCGGCCCAGGGCCAGCATACCAGCTGCATCTTTTGCATATTGTCGACCAGACGCTGCTGGTGTGCTTCAACGCTCTCTTTTCCGCAACAGGCGCCCGCGCAGCGGCCGAGCGCCGAACGAAAGCAGGCCCGCCCGCGGTTGAGCGGCTCGAGGCCCATTAATCCGTAGCACAGGCGATGCTCGTCGGCAATTTTTTGCAGCGCCTGCAGCGCCGCGCGGCGGTTGGCAAAAAGACCATAGAGATCGCTTTGCAGGGAAAAATCCAGCTCGCTGGCGTACACCACCTGCGGACGGGCGTCAGCCAGGCGTAATGAACATAGCTGTCGGTTTTGCCGCAGACGCTTATTGAATAGCGGCTGCTGTTCTTTAATGAGCTGTGCCTCTAATAAGAGTGCGCCCAGCTCTCCCGCCGTTCGTTGCCAGGTAATGCGCCGGGACTGGCGCAGCATCGCCGCTTCGTCGGGCGTGCGCAGATGCGACAACACCCGGCTGCGGATATTCACGCTTTTCCCGATATAGAGCGGTAGGGTATCGCTTTCGCCGTGGAACAGATACACCCCCGGCTGCCTGGGCAAAGCCTCAAGCCACGGACGCAGATGTTCGGGATACTCATAAATTGCCGCCGCTTCAAATTCGAGACGCGGGGCGGATTGCCTTCTTGCCACTTTTGCTCCTGATGCTGGTTATTTATCCAGTATAGCAGCCGAAGGAAGAGGCGAAAAGGATAAAAAATAGCCCCGAAACGGGTCGGGGCGGAGGGGGGAGAGGCGAATTACTTTTTCCAGAAGTCGTCGAAGACCGTAATCGGCGGTCGGCGTTTATGCTCGGTTTTCAAATACCAGCCTTCAATCGTTTTCGCAATTTTCTCATCCAGCGCTTTGCCTTCCAGATAATCATCAATATTTTCGTAGGTCACGCCCAGCGCCACTTCGTCCGGCAGGGAGGGGCGGTCGTCCTCAAGATCGGCGGTCGGCAGCTTTTTATACAGATGCTCCGGGCAGCCTAGCTGGGCCAGCAGCTGTTTGCCCTGGCGTTTGTTAAGGCGAAAGATGGGGTTAATATCCGTACCGCCATCACCGTATTTGGTGAAGAATCCGGTAATGGCTTCCGCCGCATGGTCGGTACCCACCACGACGCCGTGGGTCATTCCGGCGATGCTGTACTGCGCCTTCATGCGTTCGCGGGCTTTTTCGTTACCGCGAACAAAGTCGCTAAGTTCAATCCCGGCCTCGCGCAGCGCCTGTTCGCTGGCCAGCACGGCGCCTTTGATATTGACCGTTAATACGCGATCCGGCTGAATAAAAGCGATAGCGTCCTGGCAGTCCTGCTCATCCGCCTGCACGCCGTAGGGCAGGCGCACGGCAATAAACTGCAGGCTGCTGTCACCGGTTTCGGCACGCAGTTCGTTGATGGCTAACTGACACAATTTACCGGTTAGCGTTGAATCCTGGCCGCCGCTGATGCCGAGGACCAGTGATTTAATAAAAGGGTATCTCTGAAGATAGGCCTTCAAAAAGTCTACGCTGCGGCGTATCTCGGCTTCGACATCGATCTGGGGTTTTGCGCCCAGCGCCTGAATAATCTCTTGTTGTAGCGTCATTGCGCCCTCCGGGAAGTGAATCTGTTTGCCAATCAGCAGTGGTTTAACCTACCTCTTTGCCGGTAAAACGACAAGGATCACAATTTTGAGTGAAGCAAAAGCAGGCAACCTCAACAAGAGGGGATTTATTATTGGAAAGCTCTTAATTTCGCTTCATTTCCACCTTCGGCTTGAAAAATAACGATATTTATTCCAGGCTTATTAACACGCCAAAAAAAAGAGGATGGTATATGAACAAGCATTTTGCAGGATTTCTGGGCGCAGCAGCAGTATTGACCCTGCTGGCAGGGTGTACGGCCTACGACCGTACGAAAGATCAGTTTACTCAACCCGTGGTAAAAGACGTTAAGAAAGGCATGACCCGCGCGCAGGTTGCGCAAATTGCCGGTAAACCTTCATCAGAAGTCACCATGATCCACGCGCGCGGTACCTGCCAGACATATATCCTGGGTCAACGCGATGGTAAAATTGAAACCTACTTCGTTGCGCTGGATGAAACCGGCCGCGTGATGAATTCTGGCTATCAGACCTGCGCCGAGTACGATACCGACCCACGCAACAGTAAGTAACGCCCCGCCATAGTGCTGATTCCTACGAAAGCCCGACCATTGGTCGGGTTTTTTTATGAGTTCTGATGCTTATTTAATTGCGCGAATTATTTGAGGGAAATGTGAAGGCAGTCAAAACGCGAGGTCAATGAGAGACAATTCTGTTCAAGGAGGAATTATCCTGCTGTCGATCGATGCCGTATACTCAATGCATAAACAATACTAATTCAAAGAAACATCTCTTACCGCCTCTCAGGCATCAATGCTGCAGAGAGGACCGGGTCACACAAATTGAGGAAGCGTTCATGGAAAAGAAACATATCTACCTGTTCTGTTCTGCTGGGATGTCGACATCACTGCTGGTATCGAAAATGCGTGCCCAGGCCGAGAAGTATGAAGTGCCGGTGATTATTGAAGCATTTCCGGAGACCTTAGCCGGTGAAAAAGGACCTGATGCGGATGTCGTATTATTAGGCCCACAAATTTCCTATATGCTGCCGGACATTCAGCGTTTACTGCCAAATAAACCCGTAGAAGTCATTGATTCTGTTCTGTACGGTAAGATCGATGGTTTAGGTGTTCTGAAAGCGGCCGTTGCGGCCATTAAGAAAGCTGCTGCACAATAATTTTATTTTAAAACTCGACATATTTCGGATAGCAGCGGTTAGAATTTCGTGAGGGTGTGTTTTAGCTGCTCGCTGTCCGAAATACCCAGAGTTTATTTTCCCGTCAAAGAGTAATTTCATCTATCATTGCCGCAATGATTATATTGCGGCCTTAAAGGGTATTTATTATGAGTAAAGTGATTGACTCGCTTGAAAAGGTACTCCTGCCTTTTGCCGTCAGAATAGGAAGGCAGCCCCACGTCAATGCAATTAAAAACGGCTTTATTAAGTTAATGCCATTGACGCTAGCCGGGGCGATGTTTGTTTTAATTAACAACGTATTTCTGAGCTTTGGCGACGGCTCATTCTTTTATTCAATGGGCATCCGTCTGGATGCGTCTACAATAGAAACGCTTAACGGTTTTAAAGCTATCGGCGGTAACGTTTATAACGGTACGCTTGGCATTATGTCGCTCATGGCGCCTTTCTTTATTGGCTCCGCTTTAGCTGAGGAGCGGAGAGTAGACCCGATGGCCGCAGGTTTACTGGCCGTTGCGGCATTTATGACCGTCACGCCTTATAGCGTCGGTGAAGCCTACGCCGTGGGTGCGAACTGGTTAGGCGGCGCCAATATCATTTCTGGTATTGTCATCGGTCTGGTCGTTGCCGAGATGTTCACCTTTATCGTGCATCGCAACTGGGTGATCACGCTGCCGTCCAGCGTGCCGGCCTCGGTATCCCGTTCATTCTCTGCGGTTATCCCGGCCTTTATCATCCTCTCGATTATGGGGATTATCTCCTGGGCGTTGACCCACTGGGGGACTAACTTCCACCAGATCATCATGGACACTATCTCCACGCCGCTGGCTTCAATGGGCGCCGTCGTAGGCTGGGCATACGTCATTTTCACCTCGCTGCTGTGGTTCTTCGGCGTACACGGGTCGCTGGCGCTGTCAGCGCTGGATAGCGGAATCATGACGCCGTGGGCGCTGGAAAACATTGCAACCTACCAGCAGTACGGTTCCGTCGAGGCCGCGCTGGCCGCCGGTAAGAGCTTCCATATGTGGGCCAAGCCGATGCTGGATTCCTACATCTTCCTTGGCGGTACCGGCGCGACTCTGGGCTTAATCATCGCCATCTTTATCGCTTCACGTCGTGAGGATCATCGTCAGGTGGCGAAACTGGCGCTGCCGTCAGGCATCTTCCAGATTAACGAGCCAATCCTGTTCGGTCTGCCGATCATTATGAACCCGGTGATGTTTATCCCCTTCATTCTGATTCAGCCTCTGCTGGCGGCTATCACCATGACGGCTTATACCCTGGGCATCATCCCGCCGATTACCAATATCGCGCCGTGGACCATGCCGACCGGTTTAGGCGCCTTCTTTAACACCAACGGTAGCGTAGCCGCTCTGCTGCTGGCCCTGTTCAACCTTGCCGTGTCCACCCTGGTCTACCTGCCGTTTGTGGTGATTTCCAACAAAGCGCAGGGCGTCATTGAGCAGGAAGAGAGCGAAGAAGATATCGCTAACGCACTGAAATTCTAACATTGAGCGGTACGGGAGATTTCCCGTACCGTCCTGGAAATAAGGGAGTCATTATGTTTGATCTGGATAACATCGCAGCAGAAGAGACCGCGGTAAACGACCTCGAAGAGGTGGTGATGGGGCTGATTATCAACTCCGGTCAAGCGCGCAGCCTGGCTTATGCCGCGCTGAAGCAGGCAAAGCAGGGAGATTTCGAGGCGGCGAAAACGATGATGGAACAGTCGCGCATGGCGCTGAGCGAAGCGCACCTTGTGCAGACGCAGCTGATTGAGAGCGATGAGGGTGAAGGCAAAATGAAGGTGAGCCTGGTGCTGGTTCATGCGCAGGATCATCTGATGACCTCAATGCTGGCTCGTGAGCTGGTTGCCGAATTGATTGAGCTGCACGAGAAGGTACAATAGGTCATCGACACGATGAGGCAGCCAAAGATGATGACCACTGAAATCAGTACCGCCCGGGAGCAACAACTCTTTAACGGCAAGAATTTTCATGTGGTCATCTATAACAAAACGGAGAGCGTAAGCGGGCTTCACCAGCATGATTACTACGAGTACACCATCGTTTTAACCGGGCGCTATTATCAGGTTATTAATGGCAAGCGGGTGCTGCTGGAGCGCGGGGATTTTGTGTTCATCCCAATGGGGTCGCATCACCAGAGTTTTTATGAATTTGGTGCGACGCGCATTCTTAACGTTGGCATCAGCAAAAGTTTCTTTGAGAAACACTATCTGCCGCTGCTGCCGTTTGGTCTGGTCGCCTCACAGGTCTATGCCGTTAAAAGTACTTTTCTCAGTTATATTGAGTCGGTTATTGCATCACTGAATTTTCGCGAAACTGAATTCGACGAATTTATCGAGCTGGTGTCTTTTTACACCCTGAATCGTTTGCGGCATTATCGTGAAGAGCCTACGGAAGACGTTATTCCGCAATGGTTAAAAAATACCGTTGAGGGAATGCACGATAAGCTTAAATTTGGCGAGGGGGCGCTGGAAAATATGGTCGAGCTTTCCGGGAAAACTCAGGAATACTTAACCCGGGCCACCCAGCGTTATTACGCCAAAACGCCGATGCAGATGATTAACGATATTCGCATCAACTTCGCCAAAAAACAGCTGGAGATAACCAACTACTCGGTGACCGATATCGCCTATGAGTCGGGGTACAGTAGCCCAAGTCTGTTTATTAAAACATTCAAGAAGCTGACTTCTTTTACCCCCAGCAGCTATCGGAAACACCTCACCAGTATTAATTAACCGGGCGCGGAATAGTCCGCGCGGTCTAAATATTCAAATTAACTGTCCGTATTTAAACGGAGAGCGGGTGCCGCATACGCGCTATCCGCAAGGGAGAAAAAGATGAGCCAGAAATTGAAGGTAGTGACTATCGGCGGCGGCAGCAGCTATACCCCGGAATTACTGGAAGGATTCCTGAAGCGTTATCATGAACTGCCGATTAGCGAACTGTGGCTGGTGGACGTCGCGGAAGGGCAGGAAAAGCTCGATATTATCCACGCGCTGTGCCAGCGCATGGTGGAAAAAGCCGGCGTCCCGATGAAAGTCTACAAGACCCTCGATCGCCGCGCGGCGCTTGAAGGCGCAGATTTCGTCACCACCCAGCTGCGCGTCGGCCAGCTTAAGGCGCGCGAAAAGGACGAGCGTATTCCGCTGAGCCACGGCTATTTAGGCCAGGAAACCAACGGCGCGGGCGGACTGTTTAAAGGTCTGCGCACCATTCCGGTCATTTTTGACATTGTGAAAGATGTGCAGGAAGTCTGTCCGAACGCCTGGGTGATTAACTTTACCAACCCGGCGGGCATGGTGACCGAGGCGGTTTATCGTCATACCGGCTTTAAGCGCTTTATCGGCGTGTGCAATATTCCTATCGGCATGAAGATGTTTATCACCGATGTGCTGAAGCTGAGCCCGAGCGATGAGCTCAATATCGATCTGTTTGGTCTGAACCATCTGGTGTTCGTGCGGGATGTGCTGGTCAACGGCGTTTCGCGCTTTGACGAGCTGCTTGACGGCGTGGCGTCGGGTCGATTGAGCGCAAACTCGGTGAAAAATATCTTTGATTTGCCGTTTAGCGAAGGGCTGCTCCGTTCGCTGCGCCTGATCCCTTGTTCCTATCTGCTCTACTACTTTAAGCCAAAAGAGATGCTGGCGATTGAAATGGGCGAGTACTACAAAGGCGGCGCCCGCGCGCAGGTGGTGCAGAAGGTTGAGAAACAGCTGTTTGAGCTGTACAAAGATCCGGATCTGAACGTTAAACCAAAAGAGCTGGAACAGCGCGGCGGGGCGTATTACTCCGACGCGGCCTGTGAAGTGATTAACGCCATTTATAATGATAAGCAGGCCGAACATTACGTGAACGTGCCGCACCATGGCCACGTGGATAACATCCCGGCCGACTGGGCGGTCGAGATGACCTGTACGCTGGGTCGCGACGGTGCGAAACCGACGCCGCGCATCACGCATTTCGACGAAAAAGTGCTGGGACTGATTTACACCATTAAAGGCTTTGAAGTCGCGGCCAGCGAAGCGGCAATCAGCGGTAAACTGGATGACGTGCTGCTGGCGCTTAACCTGAGCCCGCTGATCCACTCCGATCGTGACGCCGAACAGCTGGCGCGTGAGATGATCCTTGCGCACGAGCAGTGGCTGCCAAACTTTGCGGCGACTATCGAAAAACTGAAACAGTAACGGGAGCGGCTTATGGAACGCGTGTTAATCGTCAATGCCGATGATTTTGGCCTCAGCAAAGGGCAAAACTACGGCATTATCGAAGCCTGCAAGAACGGTCTGGTCACCTCCACGACGGCGCTGGTCAACGGCGCGGCGATCGGCCACGCTGCCCAGCTTAGCCGCTGCGTCCCTGAGCTGGCGGTGGGGATGCACTTTGTCCTGACGCTGGGCGAACCGCTGTCGGCGATGCAGGGCTTAACCCGCGAAGGTCGTCTCGGTAAGTGGATTTGGCAGATGGCGGAAGAGGATAGCCTGCCGCTGGATGAGATCGCGCACGAGCTGGAGTGCCAGTACCGACGCTTTGTCGAGCTGTTTGGCCATGAGCCGACGCATATCGACAGCCACCACCATGTGCATATGATTGCGCAGATTTACCCCATCGTCGCGGCCTTTGCGCGCGAGAAGGGGGTGGCGCTACGGATCGATCGGCAACTGGCGACGCTGTCAGGTTTAGCGCAGGATGCGGCGCGCAGCAGCGACGGGTTTACCAGCGAGTTTTACGGGGAAGGGGTTTCGGAAGCGCTGTTTCTGCAAACCCTGGATGCCTCTATCCAGCGTGATGAGCGATCGCTGGAGGTGATGTGCCACCCGGCGTTCGTTGATAACACGATTATGGGTAGCGCCTATTGCTACCCGCGCCTGACCGAACTGGACGTGCTCACTGCCGAGTCGCTGAAGTATGCGATTGCCGAGCGCGGCTACCGGCTCGGCACCTATCGCGATGTGTAAGTAAAGAGAAGTGAGAAGCCCGGCAGAAATGCCGGGCTTTTTTTACGCCGGGATCGCGGAGATTTTGGCGCTTCTCGACCACACCCGATGCGCCGCCATCAGGGTAATCAGCGCATCCACCGACGCATTATCGATGGCGTCCGTCTCAACGATGCCTTCTTCCCCCTGACTGGCAACCTGCAGCGGCGCTTTGCACTGCCGGGCATCGCCTGCCAGCAGAATCGGCTTCAGGTGTTTATAGGCTTCCAGCAGGTAGTAGTGGAAATCACCGTTGTTGCTCAGGCTTTGCAGATCGCCGCCGGGAACAATGACCGCGTCCACGGTAAGCGATGGCGACCCGGCAAAGGTCCCGGCCACCGGCAGCTCGGTACCGTCATCGGCCTGCACTTTCCCCATTCGGGAATAGAGTAGTTTGGCATGCACCCCGTGCGCTTTGAGCGCCTTGAGCAGCGTCAGGAGCTCTTTGGCGACCGGACGATCGTTAAGCAGTACCGCTACCACCCGGCCTTTTACGTCACCGCTGGGAATAGCGTACAGGCTTAACGTAGGATCCTTTTTCAGACCGTTAACATCCGGCGGCGGCGTGATGCTGCGCTGTTCGTCGGTGAGCTCAATACCCAGATTTTTACCCACCGCCTGAGCCAGCTGCAGGTCGATATGCGCCAGCTGATCGACCACCCGCTCGCGGATCCACTCCCTGACGACCTTGCTCAGCTCGAAGCTGAATCCGTCGATAATATGCTGCTGCTCAATAGGCGTCTGACTACGCCAGAACAGCAGGGGCTGCGAGTAATATTCGCCAAACGACGGACTGCGCTGGCGAATTTTTTCCCCGTCAACCCGCTCGGCATAGGATTCAAAGCCGCCGCGTTTAGCGGCCGGCGGCGTCTCCCGCGGCCAGTTATCGTTGATGGAGTTAGGTTCATAGTTTGCCGGGTTGGTATCAATATCCATCCGGTGCATGCCGTCGCGCTGGAAATTATGGTACGGGCAGGTGGGTTTATTGATCGGGATTTCATGGAAATTTGGCCCGCCGAGGCGGCTGATCTGCGTATCGGTATAGGAGAAGAGTCGGCCCTGCAGCAGCGGATCGTTGCTGAAGTCTATCCCCGGAACGATATGCCCTGGATGGAAGGCCGCCTGTTCGTTTTCGGCAAAGAAGTTGTCCGGGTTGCGATTGAGGACCATCTTACCGACGCGCTGCACCGGGACCAGCGCTTCCGGAATCAGCTTGGTGGGATCCAGCAGATCGAAATCAAAAGCAAACTCGTCCTCTTCCGGGATCAGCTGTAAGCCCAGCTCGTACTCAGGATAATCGCCGGCTTCAATCGCTTCCCATAAATCACGGCGGTGGAAATCGGGATCGCGACCGGTCAGCTTTTGCGACTCGTCCCATACCAGGGAGGCTTTGCCCGCGACCGGCTTCCAGTGAAAACGTACGAAGGTGGCTTTACCTTCCGCGTTAATCAGGCGGAAGGTGTGGATGCCGAACCCTTCCATCGTGCGGTAGCTGCGGGGCAGTCCGCGGTCGGACATCGCCCACATCACGTTATGCAGCGTTTCGGGCTGCAGTGAGACGTAATCCCAGAACGTGTCGTGCGCGCTTTGCCCCTGCGGGACAGCCCAGTGCGGCTCGGGTTTGACCGCGTGGACGAAATCAGGGAACTTGATCGCGTCCTGAATAAAAAAGATCGGCGTGTTGTTGCCGACCAGGTCAAAGATGCCCTCGTCGGTATAAAACTTGGTGGCAAAGCCGCGGATGTCGCGCACCGTATCGGCGGAGCCTGCGCCGCCCTGAACGGTGGAAAACCGGACGAAGACCGGCGTTTTTTTCTGCGGATCGCAGAGGAAAGCCGCTTTGGTGATATCGCTTAAATCGCTGTACGCCTGGAAATAGCCGTGCGCAGCGGAGCCGCGGGCATGGACGATCCTCTCAGGAATACGCTCGTGGTCAAAATGGGTGATTTTTTCGCGCAGGATAAAATCTTCCAGCAGCGTGGGGCCGCGTTTGCCCGCGCGCAGCGAGTTCTGGTCGTCTGCGATGCGTACGCCCTGATTGGTGGTGAGCGCAAAATCCTCGCCGCCTTTACGCTGTTTTTCAAGGGCATCGAGCTTTTCGCTGCGCGTATCCGGGGCTTTCATACTGCCCGGGGCGGTCGGCTCTTCACCTGGGGCGGTGGGATGCGGCGTGGGCCGCCAGTTCTGATCTTCGGGGGCTAAGGCATCCAGACCTGGTTTTGCTTCCCGGTCGTCGTGAACCGGTGATTGATGGGGTTGCGGGTTATGGTGTTTATCAGACATTGCTCGCTCCTGCTTTCATTGCTGAAAATGGTCGTTGCTAAACCAAAACCCTTCTAATTGTAGAACATCATTTCAAGAATATATTTTTATAAGAGTTTTACTACTAAAGGGCCGCAAGCTGGGGGCGACGAAAGGGGGCTTTTTCGGCTATGATAGGGGTTTCTGTTTCCCGCTGTGTTTAGTGAATCTATTTGTGATGAAACCACTTCGCCAACAAAATCGTCAGGTCATTAGCTACGTGCCGCGAGTCGAGCCTGCGCCGCCGGAACACGCCGTCAAAATGGATGGTTTTCGCGACGTTTGGGTTTTACGGGGTAAATACGTTGCTTTTGTACTGATAGACGAACATTTTCGTCGCTCCCCGCCGTTTAACGTGCCGGAAGCGGCGCAGCGCTGGGCGACGCAAATGAGGCAGGAAGGTGAAATCGACGCCTGAATGTGCAGGGCACAATAAAAAAACCGCTGAAAATCAGCGGTTTTTGTTTTAATAACCTGAAGTGCGGGCCCGCTTAGCGGTGCGCGAGCTCCACATCTTCTTCGCTATCGAGAATAGCTTTATCGGTTTGACGCAGCCACTGGCTGGTCAGGGTACCGGCGGTCATGGAACCGCTTACGTTCAGCGCGGTACGGCCCATATCAATCAGCGGCTCAACCGAGATCAGCAGCGCCACCAGCGTGACCGGCAGGCCCATCGCCGGCAGGACGATCAGGGCGGCAAAGGTCGCGCCGCCGCCCACGCCCGCGACCCCGGCGGAACTGACGGTCACGATGCCCACCAGCGTCGCAATCCACAGCGGATCGAGCGGGTTAATACCGACGGTAGGGGCGACCATCACGGCGAGCATCGCCGGATAGAGGCCCGCGCAGCCGTTCTGCCCGATCGTGGCGCCGAACGATGCGGAGAAGCTGGCGATAGACTCCGGCACGCCCAGGCGACGCGTTTGCGCTTCCACGTTCAGCGGAATAGACGCCGCGCTGGAGCGGCTGGTAAAGGCGAAGGTCAATACCGGCCAGACTTTACGGAAGTACTTCAGAGGACTCACGCCGTTGACCGCCAGCAGCAGACCGTGCACCACGAACATGATGCCCAGACCAATATAGGAGGCGATAACGAAGCTGCCGAGCTTGATGATGTCCTGCAGGTTAGAGCCCGCGACCACCTTGGTCATCAGCGCCAGCACGCCGTACGGCGTTAACTGCATCACCAGGCGCACCAGCTTCATTACCCAGCTCTGCAGCGTGTCGATGGCGGTGAGTACGCGCTGGCCTTTGGCGACGTCATCTTTCAGCAATTTCAGCGCCGCGACGCCGAGGAACGCGGCGAAGATAACCACGCTGATAATCGACGTTGGGTTCGCGCCGGTCAGATCGGCAAACGGGTTTTTCGGTACGAAAGAGAGGATCAGCTGCGGGACGCTCAGGTCCGCGACTTTACCGGCGTAATTGCTCTGAATGGCGTTGAGGCGGGCGGTCTCCGCGCTGCCCTGAACCAGCCCTTCGGCGGTCAGGCCAAACATATTAGTGACCAGCACCCCGACCAGCGCCGCAATCAACGTGGTGAACAGCAGGGTTCCGATACTGAGGAAGCTGATTTTACCCAGCTGCGAGGCATTATGCAGACGGGCGACCGCGCTCAGAATGGAGGCGAAAACCAGCGGCATGACGATCATTTGCAGCAGTTGAACATAGCCGTTACCGACGATATTGAACCACTGGATAGAATCCTTCAGCACCGGGCTGTCGGAACCATAGATAAGCTGTAGCGCCAGGCCGAAGACAACGCCGATCGCCAGACCGACCAGCACTTTTTTAGCGAGGCTCCACTGTTTATGGCGGGTTTGGGCCAGCGCCAACAGTAAAACCGCGAACACGACTACGTTCGCTATTAATGGAAAGTTCATCCCCGTTCTCCTGATATCTTTTATTACCGGGCTGGTCAATAACCAGCTCTTATGACGGCAAGGGTAGCAGAAGGCGTTATTCGTTACTTATATTCAAATGGAATTGATTATAACCAATTGAATAATTCGCTGGTTTATCGTCCAGCCTGGTGGCTAATTAAGCGATTAAAGGTGGTTTGCAAAGAATTAATCATGTCCGATGACCAGCGAATGGCGCTGTTTTCGGCAACGTTTTGCGGCATCCATACGGCATAGATAAACAGCGCCATACACAGCGCGCGCTCCAGCTGGTTACCCTTGCGCGGTGCAAGCAGGGGCAGGCGAAAACGCCAGCGGCAGGGCCAGAGCAGCGGAACGCCTGCCGGGGTGAGCATGTCGGCGAGAATATGGCTGAGGTAGCCAAGAACCAGGCCCTGAACCGCATCTGCCGGCACTATCCAGCTTTCCGGTACTTTCAATGAGAAAATCGCGACCGCGCCAAAGACTACCAGCAGGCTATGGGTGAAGCCGCGATGGCCAAAGGCGCGCGCTATCGGTTTTGATATCCAGCTTAATCGCTGACCGAGAAACGACTTAGGGTGATCGATATCCGGCAGCAGACAGGTCAGGATGGCGGAAGGAACGATGTGCCACCAGTCGCCCTGAGCCAGCACGGGGGTCAATTCCGCGTTTTTCGCAAATACCGCACAGGCGATAGAGAAGAGGAGGTGGCCTTCCGCCGTCATGATAAACACCCTAAACTGTCAATTCATACAGTATAGGGTTTTTATACAGTGTGCGGAAGAGGTGACGGTGTAACTCTTTGTCACAAAAACATCAGCGTGCCAGCCAGCCGCCATCTACCGCCAGCGTAAAGCCGCTAATGTAATCCGCCGCCCGGGAGGCGAGAAAAACGACCGGCCCCTGCAGGTCATCCGGCACGCCCCAGCGCCCGGCCGGAATACGATCGAGAATCGCTTTGCTGCGCTCGGCGTCTTCACGCAGCTGCTGGGTATTGTTGGTAGCCATGTATCCCGGGGCAATGGCGTTAACGTTGATGCGATGCCCCGCCCATTCGTTGGCCATCAGGCGGGTAATGCCCAGTACGCCGCTTTTTGACGCGGTGTAGGAGGGTACCCGAATCCCCCCCTGAAAGGAGAGCATTGAGGCAATGTTAACAATTTTCCCGCCGTCACCCTGCTGAATAAACTGCCTGGCGACCGCCTGTGAAAGAAAGAACACCGACTTCAGATTCAGGTTAATCACTTCGTCCCAGTCTTTTTCGCTAAAGGAGAGCGCATCGGCGCGACGGATGGTTCCCGCATTGTTGACCAGAATATCTACCCGGCCCATGGCGGCCACGGCCCGATCGACAATGGTTTCAATCTCATCCTGCCGGCTCAGATCGGCCTGAATAGCGGTAAAGCGTCGGCCCAGCGCCTGAACCTTCTCTGCGGTTTCATGGGGGATCCGGCGATTCACGCCGACGATATCGCACCCGGCCTGCGCAAGGCCCAGCGTCATTCCCTGGCCCAGTCCGGTATCACAACCCGTCACGATAGCGACCTTGCCCGTAAGGTCAAAGGCGTTCAGTACCATATGCACCTCTGTATGCTGATTTCACGCGTTAAATAACGCCGTTGAGACAAGCATAGAGGGCGGGAGAAGAAAAAACAAATAAAAATGAAACGCTGTTTTAATTTTGTGATGATGAGACGGTGCCGCTATCTCATCATCAGCGGCAGGATTAACCGAGCAGGTCGCTCAGAGTGAGGGATTCAAGGGTGGCAAGCTTCACGTCCGCCAGTACGAAGCGCAGATCGCGGCTGTTTTCCGCTTCCGGTACGACGATAGATCGCATTCGGGCCGCTTTGCTGGCAATCATGCCGTTAACCGAGTCTTCCAGCGCCACGCAGTGCATCGGGCTGACGCCGAGTCTGGCGGCGCAGTCCAGATAGACCTGCGGGTGCGGTTTGCTGAACGGCAGCCCTTCGGCGGAAGCGAGGGCGTCAAATTGATCGCGCAGTTCAAACATGGTGAGGACTTTTTCCAGCATCCGCAGCGGCGAAGCCGACGCCAGGCCGATTTTCAACCCCTGGGCTTTGCACATCGCCACCGCTTCCCGCGCACCGGGGAGGAGCGGACGCGCTTCTTCCACCAGCTGGATGGCGCGGTTGATGATCCGCGCGGTGACTTCGGCACGATCCGGGCCTTTCCACGGCTGCTGGGCAAACCACAGATCGACGACTAAATCGATGCGCAGCCCCAGGATATCGGGCATTTCATGGCGGCGGCTGATATCCACCCCGAGGCTTGCCATCACCTCCAGCTCCGCTTTATCCCACAGCGGCTCAGAATCAATCAGTAAACCATCCATATCAAAAATCGCGGCGTGAATCTGGCGCCTGGCTGACATAAGTCCCTCTCCTGTAGCGTAAGTAGATAACGAATCGGCACTCATGGTATATCATACCGCGCATTATTGGGCGAAATTCGCCGACGAAGGTAGACTTAGGGTAGACAGGCGTCTTAACAAGGGGAACCCATGACGTATCAACAAGCTGGACGCGTTGCAGTACTTAAACGTATTTTGGGGTGGGTGGTATTTATCCCGGCGGTTATCTCGACGCTGATCTCCGTGCTGAAGTTTATGTACGAGCACAGTGAGAAAAAACCGGGCATTGACGCGGTGATGATGGACTTTGCTCATGTGATGATTGAGATGATGCGTTTCAATACGCCGTTCCTGAATTTCTTCTGGTACAACTCGCCGCTGCCGGACTTTAAGCACGGTATGAATATCGGCTTCTGGGTTATCTATATTCTGGTGTTCGTCGGCATGGCGCTACAGGCCTCCGGAGCGCGGATGGGGCGCCAGGCGAAGTTTCTGCGCGAGGGCGTTGAGGATCAGCTGATTCTGGAGCAGGCGAAAGGGGCCGAAGGGCTGACGCGCGAACAAATCTCTGAACGCGTTGTGGTGCCGCGCCATACCATCCTGGTGCAGTATTTTCCGCTATACGTCCTGCCGGTTATTATTATTGTGCTGGGCTACTTCTTCTTCTCTTTACTCGGCTTTCTGTAAAAGACCGGCCCGGAAGCGCCGGGCCGGCAGAATTACTGGGCGGGAAGGGCGCGCGGTTTACCCTCATTATCTACCGCGACGTAGATAAACAGCGCTTCGGTTGCTTTGTAGCGCTGGCCGATGGGTTCAGACGACACCTTCTTGACCCACACTTCCATATTGATGGTTATCGACGTATTGCCGCGCTTCACGCAGCTGGCGTAGCAGCACACCACGTCGCCGACCGCGACCGGGCGTAAAAAAGTCATGCCGTCGACGCGCACGGTCACGACGCGACCGTGGGCAATCTCTTTGGCCATAATCGCCCCGCCAATATCCATCTGCGACATCAGCCAGCCGCCGAAAATATCGCCGTTAGCGTTGGTGTCCGCCGGCATCGCCAGGGTGCGTAATACCAATTCGCCCTTCGGCGTAAGATCTGTTGTTGTCATTCTATACTCTGTACTAGTCAAAGATGATCAGGCGGATGCTACTATGAAAATGACGCTGAGAGAATAGGGAATACGCCCGCGATAGCGGGCGTGAGGGGTTAGAAGGAGATCGTGACGCCAGCGTAATAGGCGCGACCCGGTTCGTTATAGGTCGAAGCCCCTTCGTTTTCACGATAAATTTGCTTATCGAACAGGTTACTGATCCCGGCGTTCAGGCGCAGGTCTTTCATTAGCTGATAGTTGCCGCCGATACCAACCACGGAATAGGAGCCCACTTCATTGGTGGCCAGTACGCCGTTTTCAGTACGAATTTCCGCATATTCCCGCGGTTTCTGCCGACCGTACAGAGTCCAGTTGACGTTCGCCGAAAACTTGCTGGTCACCTGCCAGTCAAGCAGGGTATTGATGGTGTATTTCGGAATAACGGACAGCGGGTTTCCGGTATCTTTGTTTTCCGATTTGATCATATAAGTGGCATTGGTGCGCCAGCTGAGCGTATCGACAATGATCGGAACCAGCAGCGTGCCTTCAAGGCCTTCGACGACCGCTTTCCCGCCGTTCTCCCACTGCAGGATATTCGCTCCGGTCGCGGTATTACCCAGTATCTCGGTGCCGGAGACGATTTTGTTTTTGTAGTCGTTGCGGAACCAGGTGACGCCGGCGTTGTAACCGTTCAGGTTAAACTCAAGGCCTATCTCCTTGTTGATACTGATTTCCGGATCGAGGTCCGGGTTACCCAACAGATAGCAGTTGCCATCGGCAATACTTATCGGGCAGCCGTTACCCCGCGTAGAAAGCAGATAGCCTTCACTCGACTGATACAGGTTCGGCGCTTTAAATACCCGGGCGATGCCCGCTTTGACCTTAAACATATCGCCCAGATCCTGCGACAGGTTCAGGCTCGGGCTCCAGTTGCTGCCGAAGTCGTTATGATAGTCGAAGCGCAGACCTGGGATAATATTGGTGCCCGGGGTCGCTTCGATATTGTCTTCCAGATAAATACCGGTCAGGGTGGCGCTGTTTTTAGGGCTGCGTTGTGAAGGATCGCCCGAAATCCCGGGGAGAGCATCCGTGGTGGTGGTGGCCTGCATGGACGCCGGATCGTTTAGCTCATCGCGATTCCACTCCATGCCCAGAGTCAGGGTCTGTTCAGCGAGCCAGTTGAAGGGGAGATTCACCTCTGCGGTTGAGCGCCACGACTCCAGGCGGCTGGTGTCATAGACATCGCTGTTGATCATCCCTTCAACGCGGCCGGTGGTGCCCTCCTGCAGGCGGGTATTGTTGGTTTTTTCGTAGTAGACGCCTGCCTTCGACTGGCCCCAGTCCCAGATCCCATTGTAGGTCAGGCCCCAGGTCTGCCGATATAGCCGGTTGGTTTCCTGACCGTACAGCGTATCCACCAGGCCATTTGGGCTCATATTGCTGTTGCTGTACTGCGTATCGCCGGCATAAATATTGCCCTGGCGGCTATAGGCGTAGCTAAAATCCAGGATCTGCTGCGGCGTAACTTTCCACGACAGCAGGGCGTTAATATCTTTGTTGCGTACCCCTTCGCGGCCCGCCGCGTAAGAGCCATTTTGCGCGCGGTTAATATCCCAGGCATCGGGCTCCGTTTTGTTAATGTTGCCGTACAAACGCATGGTCAGGGCATCTCCCGCCAGCGGTCCGTTGAGGCTGAAGTTAGCCCGGTTGGTGGCGCCTTCTTTATTATTTTCCGGCTGATTGGTATACAGCGAAAGCGAGCCGTGCCAGTCGTTGGTGGGGCGTTTGGTGATGATATTGACGACGCCGCCCGCGGCGCCTGAGCCGTAGCGCGCTGCGGCAGGGCCGCGCAGAACTTCAATGCGTTCCACCATTTCCGGCGGTACCCAGTTGCTGTCGCCGCGGGTATCGCGCTCGCCGCGCCAGCTATAGCGCACTGAATTGCGGGAGGTGACGGGCACTCCGTCGATAAGAATCAGCGTGTTTTCCGGTCCCATTCCGCGAATGTCGATCTGACGGTTATTGCCGCGGCTGCCGCTGGCGCTGTTGCCGGTCAGGTTGACGCCGGGCATTTTACGGATGATTTCTGAGAGATCGTTAACCGGGGGATCTTTAGCAATATCTTCCGCAGTGATGATCGAGACGCCCGGCTGCTGCTTCAGCGCCTCTTCGGCGGTGCCATGAACCACCATGGTCTCCGTATCCTGTTCCACCTCTTCGGCGAAGACCCCTGGGCTGAGTAAGCCTGCAATGGCCAGGGCCAGGGGGGTTGCTATGTGATTTTTCTGCGTTCTCATTATAAATATCCATATCAAATCATGAAAAATTGAGATCGAGAATATCAATGATAATCATTATCGTTTCAATAAAGCGACGCTAATCTCCATTAAATCCTCACAATTGCCGCAACTTTCCGGCATGTGGTAGATATCATGAAGAAACCGGCGAGCCTGAACCCTCCGGTTTCCGGGCGCGTTCGTCAGGAGGTGGGGGTTTCGTTGTCGGTTTTTTGACGGCCTGTTTGCGATTGGTACCACGCCGGGAGCTCAGCCAGTCTGATGCCGGTCGGGACATAGCTTTGTTTCAGGCAGGCTATGCGCTGGGAACGATAAATACCGGTATAGCCCGAGACCAGCCATGCCACCACGCAGGCCAGCGCCGCGTAAACACCGATTTCCGCGCTAAACAGCTCAATCGCCATCAGCGTCGAGGCGATGGGGGTATTCGCCGCGCCGGCAAAGACGGCGACAAAACCTATCCCGGCCAGAAAACCTGGCGGCATATGCAGCAGCGGCGCCAGCGCATTGCCCAGCGTCGCGCCGACGTAAAACAGCGGGGTGACTTCGCCACCTTTAAATCCGCTGCTTAAAGAGACAACGGTGAAGATCAGTTTGCCGAAGCAATCCCACGGCGCCAGCTGATGTTGGAAAGCGTCTACTATCACCGGTATGCCCAGGCCAATATAGCGCTCTCCGTGCAGCAGCCAGACGGCGCCGGCAATCGCCAGTCCGCCAATAAACGGCCGCAGCGGCGCGTAGTGAATCCGTTTTTTCATCAAGGCGCCGACCGCATGCGTGCTGTCGGCGAAAATGCGTGCCGCGAGGCCAAAGCAGCAGCCGGCGATAATGATGGCCAGCAGCGTCCAGAGCGTCAGCGTGGGAAAGCCGGTAATAAAGTAGTGCGTATGCTGCACGCCCCACATGATGCCGACCCGATCGGCGATAATCGCGGCAAACAGACAGGGAAGAATGGCGCTGTAGTCCATCCGTCCGATAGCCAGGACCTCGAGCCCGAATAGCGCTCCGGCGAGAGGGGTACCGAAAACCGAAGAGAAACCGGCGCTGATCCCGGCCATCAGTATCATTCGCCGGGCATCGTCGTTAAGACGGAAAAGGCTCGTAAAACGGTCGGCAATCGAGGCACCCATCTGCACCGCCGTGCCTTCACGCCCGACGGAGGCGCCAAACAGATGAGAAACAACGGTGCCGAAAAAGACCAGCGGCGCCATGCGCAAGGGAATGATGCGCTGAGGGTCGTGAATCTCTTCCAGAATCAGGTTATTGCCGGCCTCCACGCGGGTGCCGTAGCGCAGGTAGAGCCAGCCGACGGCAAAACCGGCCAAAGGCAGGAGCCCGATAAGCCAGCGGTGAGCTTCACGCGTTGCCGTGGCCCACTGCAGTGAGAAAAGAAAAAACGCCGATGCCGTACCTGCCAGCACCGCGATGATAAAGGCGAGGAGCAGCCATTTTCCGAGGAAGAAAAGCAGAGAGAGTGATGAAAAGCGGTTTGCACGCATCGTCAGTTCCTTAGAAGATTAACCTTCCCGGACGCGGTGCCTGCAATTCAGATATGCCTGCCCATTCCCGGTCCGGGAATAAAAAGCAGGCATCATTAGCCACATGGCGGTTCAAGGAGGAATGCCATCTCCTGTGAGAAACAGCTTACATTACGAATCGTTTCAGCTGAAGCGATTTATGCGGAGAGGGGAAAAGCGAAGAACGCGGCACGCCGTCCGGCGTGCCGTGGGAAAGCCAGCTTAGTGGTTGTCGTCCTGCGGCATATGGCGATAGATATACACGCCGCTCAGCAGGGTGAATACCAGCGTCAGGGCGGTCAAACCAAAGACCTTGAAGTTGACCCAGATATTCTGCGGCAGCCAGAAAGCGATATAGATATTCGCCAGTCCGCAAAGGATGAAAAACACCGCCCAGGCCAGATTCAGACGCGACCACACCTGCTGCGGCAGCGTCAGCTCTTTACCCAGCATGCGCTGGATCAGCGGCTTCTTCATCACCCACTGGCTAAACAGCAGCGCGCTGGCAAACAGCACGTAGATAACCGTCACCTTCCATTTAATAAACTCATCGTTATGGAAGAAGATGGTTAATCCGCCAAATACGGCCACCAGCACAAAGGTAATCAGCGCCATTTTCTCGACTTTACGATAGCGCACCCAGCTGTAAATCAGCACGATGGCGGTAGCGATAATCAGCGCGGTCGTCGCGGCGTAGATATCATAAAGCTTGTAGAATGCGAAGAAGACTACCAGCGGTAAAAAATCCAGAAACTGCTTCATACATCGATTCCGTCGTTCAGGTTGGGGCAGGGAGCACCCGCCCCGGATTAGGTTAGTTACGAATGAGCATATACAAGCGAAATAAATAGATCAGCAACAATGCGGAGATAAGATTGCTGAGGGTATTTATTACCACCGCGCCAACGTTTGGCGTCAGGACCGCGAAGCTGGAGGCAAACAGCAGCAGCAGCGTTTTCGCCAGCAGCCAGCCGATAATGGCCGGCGCCACCAGACGTACGTTGGCCCAGGCCAGACGCATACTGCTACGCATGGCGCTGAAAATCCCCATTTTATCCTGCACCAGCATAACCGGTGCGAAAGAGAGCACGATAGCCAGCAGGACGCCCGGCACCACCACCAGCATCATTCCCATCTGCACGATAAACGTCGTCAGCAGGATCAGCAGCAGCAGCTTTGGCAGCACCGGCGCAGAAGCGCCGATCGCACGCAGGGCGCTGACTCGCTGGCCGGCGGAGACCATCTGAATCATGAGCAGAACGCCGCCGGCAAGAATGGCGTTACCTACCAGTCCTGAGAAGGTGGAGGCCGCAGACGCGCGCAGCAGGATTTGCTGCTGCTCCGGCGTCATGCTCTGGACCAGTTCAAACAGCCCGCCGCTACCCGCCAGGCTATCGCCCTGGCTCAGTATTGACAGCTGCTCTTCACTGGGTGAAAAGGCATGGCCAAGTACTACCGTAATGAACGCGCATAGCAGCGCAATCAGCAGGATAGTAACGAACTGATTGCGGAAAAAGTTCCCGGTGTCACGGTAGACGGACTTCGCCGTGATAGACATGCATTCTCCTTGAGTATTGCAGGTGTTAACTAGCCGGCGATTGTACCGCAAATCGCGGCTGGGTAGCAGTCTCTGCTCCTGCAGGCTAAGTATATCTTTGTAAATAGAAGAGGAAATCAGCGACGCGCTGCTTTGAGTGTCATAAAGGAAGAAATTTGATACGACACGCTTCTCACTGATTGTATTGAGAAAGTGAAAATTAATCTGGATCAATAAATGTTAAATTTGCCCACTTAATGTGATCTATGTTGGATCAAACATACTTCAATGTAGGTATATTCTGGCGCTGAATAACCATAATGAGGAAGTGGGTATGAAAAAGTTAGCAGCGGCGGTTGTTATTCTGAGCAGTCTTTCCGGCAGCAGCGTCTGGGCGCATGAAGCCGGTGAATTTTTTATTCGCGCGGGTTCGGCAACGGTCAGACCGACCGAAGGCGCGGGCGGCACGTTAGGCAGCCTGGGGGGCTTTAACGTCAGCAATAATACGCAACTGGGTTTGACGTTCACCTATATGGCAACGGATAACATCGGCGTTGAACTGCTGGCCGCCACGCCGTTCCGCCATAAAGTCGGGACCGCGGCAACCGGCAATATTGCGACCGTTCACCATTTACCGCCGACGCTCATGGCGCAGTGGTATTTTGGCGACTCCAGCAGCAAGCTGCGTCCATACATTGGCGCGGGTATCAACTACACGACCTTCTTCGATGAGAGCGTGAACGATACGGGTAAAAAGACCGGCATATCCGATCTGAGCCTGAAAGACTCCTGGGGGGCGGCAGGACAGGTGGGGATGGACTATCTGATTAACCGCGACTGGCTGATTAACATGTCGGTGTGGTACATGGATATCGACACCACCGCCAACTATAAGCTGGCGGGCGCGCAGCAGCACGACAGTATTCGTCTGGATCCGTGGGTGTTTATGTTCTCTGCCGGATACCGGTTCTAAAGTCTCAGGTAAAGCTGGTCGCAATGACCAGCTTTATTGCACGTCCCGACGCGAAGTCCGCAGCTGCGATTGTCGATGCGTCATTTGCCGCAAGCACTCCGCGGAACGTCCGCGTCAACCGCTACTCATTACCCCATTTATTCAGGAATACCGCGATATCATCGATGCGCTGCCGATCGATGCCCGCTTGTATGGCCATCTCTCCCTGCGCCTCCTCGCTGATTTCTTCGTTATTCATCAGCCGCGTAATCAGCAGTTGAAAATAGCGCGCCAGGGGCTCACGTTCTGACTCGCTGACGGGCTCGGCGGACTCCGTCGAATACTCATCCGCAATGTCGTAATATTTCAGTGGTACTTCCTCGTGCATAAATCGCTCCCGGTTGACGTTGTGCCTGTATTTTCTGGCTTGAATAATATCACCCCTGCCTGGCTTTAGCTCAGGAACGCCCGGAAAAACGTATGACTAGCCCACACTATGCGCAACGGGAGGGTAACGCCCCGCCATCGGGGAGTAAGGATGTTCGTGCGACATGCGCTGGCCTTTATTAAGGCTATTGGTACGGTTGTTCCGTTTGGAGAGTTATTAAACATCTGGTTTCTAATGCTATGTTATTTGAGCTGCACGTTTAATGAGAAAACTCTTGCCGCGACACCATCGATTCTGAAATAAAAGCAAATGGCTTGTTGGAATAATACGCCGTGCTCTATGATGCCTCTGCCTGTAAATGTCTTTTCTTTTATATCCAGGGTGTTTTATGAGTAATTTACTTCTTTTATTTATCTCCATCTTGCTATTGGTTATTTCCGTATACAATGGCGTGGCTTATTTTAATGAGATCAGAAGACGACGTAATGTGTTTCGTTGCTTTTATACTTCTGACGATCGTGACGCTAGGTCATAAACTGTTTTCTTTTCTCTAGCACGTTTAGAAACTTATTAAGATCGGTATTGCTTTCAATCTTAAAGTCATGCATGACATTTTTCTTGTGAGAATACACTGTTTTATAGTTAATGTTCAATTTATTTGCGATTTCCAGCTGGTTAAGCCCAAGACTCAGGGCATAGACGACCTTTGACTGCGCCTGGGTAAGCGATTTACAGGGACAGTTAATGCAGCGGCTAGTCTGCGGGCGATATCCTGTTTCATTGTCCGTCCAGGTGAATGCATAAACATGAAGTTTTATTTTATTTCTTATCGCCGGAAGCGAATCACCTTTATATAAAAACAAACAATCTTTAGTACAGTTGGGGAGTTCACTTTCCGAACATTGATTTTCCCTTTCCTGAATAATAAATAGTAAGCTTTTCGTGGTTTTATATTTCAACTCATCATGACATAAAAATATTTCTCCGGGTGCCATTTCGGTGAATATGATGTGAGCCTCTGCGATGTTACCGGGGGTGTAGCTATCTACAAAAATGAGGTTTTCCTCGTGGGCTACGCTTTCCTGCATCAGCTGCTTGATGGCATATCGGGTGTAGATATTTTTGGTATTGATTAAAATGGTTATCATAAATAAAGATTCACATGCTTATGAATAAATAAATCAGAATTAAAATAGTGTCAGGGCCTGATGATGGCCATACGTAAAACTAAGAGGTCTAACGGTAATGAGTGGTTTAACAAACTGCAAATAAGATATTGTAGAGTTTTTTAAAAAGCAATATTTCTATAGAAAATGAGAATTCAGATATTTTTCATAGGAAAAATCTTATCTTTCAAATAGATAATAAGCCTTTTTGGGTTTTTTAACTGAGATCGTTTTTATTTATTTTTGTCGTGCACGAAAAGCTTAGTGTCCGTATTGCTTTACTGGTAAGATTTTGGCTGAGGATGAATTGATCAGGGTATTCTTAAAAGCAATGAAACGGGCAATTTTTAATGAGGTGGTGGAGTGGATTGAATCCCGCCTGACAATCAATCCGTCCGTTGATGATATCGCCTGTGGGGTTGGGTATTCCCGGCGTTTTGTTTATAACCTGTTCCATGAGCAGGCCGGCCTTCCCGTCGGGAAATATATTCGCATGCGCAGAATGACGCTTGCCGCCGGTAAGCTAAAGCTGACTCAGCAATCAATTTCATCGATTGCCTGTTTACTGCACTTTGATTCTCATCAAACCTTTTCCCGTGAGTTTAAAAAAACCTTTGGGCTTAGTCCCGGAGCGTACCGGGATTCGACCTGTTGGGATATGTCGTTACTTTATCAGAAAGTGGCACCGCAGGGCGGCGGCGTACCGGCACCTTACCTTTGTTTTCTTGAAGAGCAGTCGTTTGCTGGATATGGATTCAACTATACGCTATCTCTGACTGATGATATCGCTACGCGAAAAGAGGTCACCCGGAGAAAAATTGCCGGCGGCGCGACAGGCGCAGACCGCGATATCTACATTCTCTCTGCATGTTCTCCCGCTGCGCACAATATATATAAAACAGCGATCAATGGATTCATCGGCACACCGTTTAATTCGCGGGTGGCTTCTTTTCGTGAGATACGGGTCGCTAAACGTGGGCTATACCTTGGTCTTGAATTTAGTGGCTCATGGGAAGAATTTATTTTTCTTTCGAATCATGTGTATCTGAAATACCTTCCTGAACTGGGGCTGTATCGACGTGAAGGTTATGATATCGAACGTTTTGTCCCTCAGGAAAATATTGCTTTAGGAAACGACCGGCCCATTTATACCCTGCATTATTATGTCCCGGTCGGTTATATTTAGATGATGGCAGCTTTGCCCAGTAAAAAGCGAAAATTGACTGCCATGAACCCGTCTGCAGGCCATTAATACGCATAGACTTATCACCACGGCACGTGATATCCGCGATAATCCAGATACTCTAATCCGGGACGATTTTGTTTTTCCAGCAGCACGTTCACCAGCGAGGGGATGGTCTCCGCCATGGTGAGCGGGGAGCTCTCGCCGCCAAGAGCCGTGCGGATCCACCCCGGCGCCATGACCACCATCGGATGCGATACGCTGGCAGGGCGGGCGGCAAAGCTGCGCATAAACATATTCAGCGCGGCTTTGCTCCCGCGATACAGCTCGCGCTGCCCGCCGGTATTATTGCTCAAACAGCCTTGTCCTGAAGACATAACGCCAATCAGCCCCTGCGGCAGCACCAGCGCCTGCAGATTTTCTATGACCCGCATCGGCGCGAGCGCGTTGGTCAGCATGACGTGAATAAACTCTTCCGTCGCGATCTCGCCGATGGTTTGTGTGGGATCGCGGTTGGTGGTGCCCGCATTGACGAACAGCATATCCAGCACGCTATCGGCAAGCGCATTGCGCAGCGCCGCGATCCCGTCGCTATCACAAATATTCAGCGCCTCAATGCGCACCCGTCCAGGATAAGCCTCGGCCAGATGGTGCAGCGGCGTCGTTTGTGAGAGATCGTGAGCCGCACGCTGACGCGCCTACGGCAGGTCACCGGCGACCCGCTACTGGTCAGAGCCGGGCGAAACATGGTGCTGACTCCGCACGCAGAAAGTCTGCAGGCGCGGGCAAAAAACGTTGTCTCCGAGATGCGCGCGGTGCTCAACGCTTCGCCTGCGCCGCTGAGTTTATCGACCCTCGAGAAGCAATTTACTTTGCGTACCAATGAGGGATTTATAGACGCTTTTGGCCCGGCGCTGGTGAACGCCGCCGCGCGGGAAGCACCGGGCGTGACGCTGGAGTTTGTCGCTAAGCCGGAGAAAGATGCCCGATTTTTACGCGAGGGGCGGGTGGACCTGGAAATTGGCGTACTGAAAAATATGGGGCCGGAGATCCGCCTGCAGGCGCTGTTTCGCGATCGTTTTGTCGTCGCGCTGGCCAAAAACCATCCGCTGGCCGCCTTTGCCGACATGTCGCGGGAACAATTTGTTTCCGTGGGGCACGTCATTACCTCCCGTCGCGGGTTGATACGCGGGCCGGTTGATGACGCGCTGGCGGCGTGTGGCATGCGCCGCAGGATTGCCGCGGTGGTGCCTGGTTTTTCCGCCGCGCTGGCCGTGGCCCGGGATTCTCAGCTCATCGCCGTTGTCCCGGCCTCCTGCCTGCAGAGCGCGGCGGGAAAAGAGATGGTCGCTTTTCCTCTCCCGGTGAGTACGCCGGAGATAACGGTGTCACAAATGTGGCATCCTCGCCACGAGCATGAATTGGCACATCGCTGGCTAAGGCAGCTGGTGCGCAGAGTGTGTCGACAACCATAAAAAAAGCCCGCACAAGTGCGGGCAAAAATACTGGAAGCAATGTGAGCAATGTCGTACCGAATACCTGAGCTGTTTGCTCAACTATTCAGTAATGAGAAAGATAATATTTCTCATTTAAGATATCAACCCCAACTTTTGTGCAGAAGCGATTTTTTTAATCGACGACAAAGACGGTGCGTTTCTGGCTGTCGTCCTGCGGCCACGCCGTGGCGACCTCGCGAAGCGGCCGGGGAGTCGTGGCGATAGTCAATCCGCCGGCGACGGCGGCCTGCAGCATCTCCCCGGTGGCGGCCAGCAGCTGGGGCACAGAAAGGCTGCCAATTCCGCTGCCCATCAGCTGCAGCGGCGAGGAGCGTAGCACCGCGCCATTGAGAGAGATATCGGCGGCGGAAAGGGAACCGACCTGAATAAAACGTACCGGCGCATTTCCTGGGCTGTGTTTTGCCAGCGCTGGCAGCAAAAGTTCGGCGCTACGTCCCCACAGATAATCGACGACGACATCAATCTGCTGCGCCGCCAGCCCGGCAAACTGCGTCCGTAAGTCCGCCTCATCCTGACTTAAGTTAACGGTTTCATCAGCGCCGAGGGCGGCCAGCTTCTCCACGTTTCGCCCGCAGGCGATCACTTTTCTGGCGCCGAGAAAACGGGCGATTTGTACCGCCAGCTGCCCGGCGCTGCCGGTGGCGCCGTTGATCAGTACCGTTTCCCCGGCTTTCATCCCGGCGCGTTTGACCAGCGCCGCCCAGGCCGACATCCCCGGATTAGCCATTGCCGCGGCGGTGATATCGTCCAGCGCATCCGGCAGCGGCAGACAGTGGTTTAAGGCGACGGGAGCCCGTTGCGCCATGCTGCCCCAGGGCGCGACGGGGAAGGCGAAATAGACGCGCTCTCCGCCGGGTAAGATACCGGTGCCGTCAATACCCGGGACAAAAGGCAGGCGGCCATCGAAACTATAATGCTTACCGGAGGCCCTGCCTTTCACTACATGACTGATGGCGGCTGCCCGAACCTCGACTAACGCCTGATGCTCACCGGGCTGCGGATCGCGAAAATCGGACCACACCGGCCCCTGCTGCAGGTCAAAAACCACGGCTGCTTTCATCGTCTTCTCCCCCTGTGGGATAGTTATGTGTAAAATGCACGTATCTGATAACAGCACTATACCCGGTTAACCAATATATGCAAGATGCACATAATAATTACGACATCAGCGGCTTTCACGGCGCGCTGCTCGATATCATCAGCGTGATGAACCAGCCGATGCGCGACGAGCAGATACTGCAGGCGGCTGGGGTCCAGCTCGATCGGATCCTCTTCCCGCTGCTGGTGGCAATAGGGCGCAGGGGACCCGTTGGGGTCGTTGAACTGGCGGATAGCCTCGGTCGCGATTACACCACCGTCAGCAGGCAGGTGAAGAAGCTGGAAGCGCAGCAGCTGGTACTCAAGCAGCCCAATGCAAAAGATCGCCGGATTAGCGAGGTGACGCTCAGCGAAGCGGGGCAGGCGATGATCGATCGTATCGCGGGAGCAAGAACGCGGCTGATGAATGAGGTGCTGGCCGGATGGACGCAAGAAGAGGTGATGGCGCTGTTTCGCCTGACGCGTAAATACGCCGACAGCTTACAGCTGAAATAACCGCCCGGCCCGGGGCCGGACGGCAGGCACGTTAAGCCGCTTTAGTGGCGGCTTTCAGGCTTCGGGCGAAAGCCTTGAGTTCCGCCAGCATGGCCTGCGGGTCATTCACGTTCCGCTCGATGATTTTGACGATGGCGGAGCCGGAAATTGCGCCGGCCGCGCCGGCCTCAATCGCGGCGGTAACCTGCTCCGGCGCCGAGATGCCAAAGCCCTGCAGCGGCGGCGCGGCGTGGTACTCGGCCAGCTTTTCAATCAGATGATGCAGCGGCAGCGCGGCGCGGTTTTCCGCGCCGGTCACGCCCGCCCGCGACAGCAGGTAGGTATAACCGCGACCGTAAGAGGCTATCTGGCGCAGCAGATCGTCATCGGCATTGGGCGGGCAGATGAAAATCGGCGCGATATTGTGGCGCAGCGCGGCCTGGCGGAACGGCGCGGACTCTTCCACGGGGACATCGGCAACCAGCACGGAATCGACGCCCGCGCGTTCGCACGCGGCGTAGAATTCATCGATGCCGGGGCTGAACACCAGGTTGGCGTACATCAGCAGGCCGATAGGAATGGTAGGGTGTTTCTGGCGAATCGCCGTCAGCATTTCGAAGCACTGCGCGGGCGTCACCCCGGCGGCAAAAGCGCGCAGGGTGGCGTCCTGAATGGTCGGGCCATCCGCCAGCGGGTCGGAGAAAGGAATGCCCAGCTCCAGCGCGTCGGCACCGGCTTCAATCAGCGTATCGATAATTTTCAGCGACTGTTCCGGATTCGGATCGCCGAGGGTGACGAAGGGAACAAACGCGCCTTCCCGGCGATCTTTCAGTTGTGCAAACAGCGTCTCGTAACGTTCCATCAGATTTCCCCTCGCGCTTTTAAAATATCATGTACGGTGAAGATGTCTTTATCGCCGCGGCCGGAGAGGTTAACCACCAGCAGCTGCTCTTTTTCCGGGTTTTCACGCATCATTTTCAGCGCGTGCGCCAGGGCGTGGGAGGATTCCAGCGCCGGGATAATCCCTTCATGGCGTGATAGCTCTTTAAAGGCCTCCAGCGCTTCGTCATCGGTAATCGACACGTAATCGGCGCGGCCAATGCTGTTTAAATAAGCATGCTGCGGGCCCACTGACGGGAAATCCAACCCGGCGGAGATGGAGTAGGACTCCTCAATCTGGCCTTCTTCGGTTTGCATCATCGGCGATTTCATACCGAAGTAGATGCCCACACGACCGTGCTTAAGCGGCGCGCCGTGCTCGCCGGACTCAATACCGTGACCTGCCGGCTCCACGCCAATCAGGCCAACAGCGGTTTCGTCGATAAAATCGGCGAACATGCCGATGGCGTTCGATCCGCCGCCGACGCAGGCGATAACCGCATCCGGCAGGCGACCTTCTTTCTCGAGGATCTGCGCTTTGGTCTCTTCGCCAATCATGCGCTGGAATTCACGCACGATGGTCGGGAACGGGTGCGGACCCGCGGCGGTGCCGAGCATATAGTGGGCTTTTTCGTAGCTGCCGGACCAGTCGCGCAGGGCCTCGTTGCAGGCATCTTTCAGCGTAGAAGAGCCGCTATGAACCGGGATCACTTCCGCCCCCATCAGGCGCATGCGGAAAACGTTCGGCGACTGGCGTTCGATATCCTTCGCGCCCATATAGATGCGGCACTTCAGGCCGAGCAGGGCGCTGGCGAGGGCTGAGGCCACGCCGTGCTGACCGGCGCCGGTTTCGGCGATAATTTCCGTTTTGCCCATCCGTTTCGCCAGCAGAGCCTGGCCGAGCACCTGGTTAGTTTTATGCGCGCCGCCGTGCAGCAGGTCTTCACGTTTCAGATACAGCGTCGTGCGGGTGCCTTCAGTGAGGTTGCGGCATTTGGTCAGCGCCGTCGGACGACCGGCGTAGTTTTTCAGCAGGTCGGTAAATTCGGCCTGGAATGCCGGATCTTTTTGCGCGCTGACGAACGCGTCTTCCAGCTGGCGCAGGGCGGGCATCAGGATCTGCGGAACGTACATTCCGCCGAATTCGCCAAAGTAGGGGTTCAGTAAAGTACTCATTGTTGCTCCTTAATATGCGCGCAGCGTTTGAAACACAGAGGACAGCTTGTCGGCATCTTTAATACCCGGCTGCGACTCTACGCCTGAATTAAAATCGAGTCCGGCACAGCCGCTTTTGGCGGCTTCTACGCAGTTATCGGCGCCGAGGCCGCCTGCCAGCATGACGTTATGCAGGTCCTGGCCCTGCAGCAGGGACCAGTCGAAACGCTGGCCGGTGCCACCCTGACCGTTGTCGAGAACGTATTTATCGACATGGCGCAGATCGCGCGGCGGTAGCGTTTCACCTACGCTGAGGGCTTTCCAGATTTGCACCTTCGGTGGAAGTTCGGCGCGCAGGGTATCAATATAGGTCTGGTCTTCGCTGCCGTGCAGCTGTACGGCGGCTAAGTCGAGGTTTTCCGCCCGGGCGATCACTTCCGCCACCGGGGTATTGCGGAATACGCCGACATAGCTCAGAGGCGCGCTGGCGATCACCGCTTGCGCCTGCGCCTCGTTCACCGCGCGCGGCGACGTCGGGACAAAAATCAGGCCGCCGTAGACCGCGCCGGATTCATACGCCACCTGGGCATCCTGGGGGCGGGTCAGGCCGCAGACCTTATTCTCGCCGAGCAGCACGCGCTTCACGGCGGCGTTGAGATCGGCGTGCTCCATCAGCGCTGAGCCAATCAGGAAACCGTTGGCGAAGTGGCTCAGTTCGCGCACTTCCGCGTAGGTATGGATGCCGGACTCGCTGATCACCGTGACATCGTGACCGAGCTTAGGCGCCAGGGTACGGGTACGGTTGAGATCAATCGACATATCGCGCAGATCGCGGTTGTTGATGCCGACCACTTTCGCCTTCAGCGCAATCGCGCGCTCCAGCTCCTCTTCATTACTCACTTCGGTCAGCACGCCCATGTTCAGGCTGTGCGCGACGGCGGAGAGCTGGCGATACTGCTCATCATCCAGCACTGAAAGCATCAGCAGACAGGCGTCGGCCTGGTAGTAGCGCGCCAGGTAAATCTGATAAGGATCGATGGTGAAGTCCTTACAGAGAATCGGCTGCGGCGCGACCTTACTGACCATCGGCAGGAAATCGAAGCTGCCCTGGAAATATTTCTCATCGCACAGCACCGAGATAGCCGAGGCGTAGTGCTTGTAGACGCCGGCGATGGCAGCCGGGTCAAAATCTTCGCGAATCAGGCCTTTTGATGGTGAGGCCTTTTTGCACTCGAGAATAAACGCGGTGCGGGTTCCGGCGAGGGCATCGTAAAAATTGCGCTGCGTCGGTACCACTTCATTTTGAAAACTGGCTAACGGTTGTTGTTGTTTGCGGGCTTCTACCCAAATCGCTTTGTCGGCCACGATTTTTGCTAAAACGGTCTGCATTTTTTACCCTCTTGCCGCTAATGCGGTCACTCTGTCATAGGCCGCTCCGCTATGCAGCACATCGATGACTTGCTGCGCGTTGGCCTTCAGGTCTTCGTGTCCATGTAAACGCATCAACATGGCGACGTTGGCGGCAACGGCGGCTTCGTGAGCGGCTTCACCTTTACCTTGTAGCAAGCGCGTAAGAATGTCACGGTTTTCTTCCGGCGTGCCGCCTGCCAGCTGCTCCTGATGGTAAGGCGTCAGGCCAAAGTCGGCGGCGGTGAGCTGGTAGCTCTTGATTTCGCCATGGTTCAGTTCCGCGACCACCGTCGGCGCGTGCAGCGACACTTCATCCATACCGCCGCTATGCACCACCGCAGCGCGCTGGTAGCCCAGCACGCGCAGGGTTTCCGCAATCGGCAGCACCAGTTCTGGGCTATAGACGCCAATCAGCGCCAGCGGCGGATGAGCCGGGTTGATCAGCGGCCCAAGCACGTTAAACAGGGTGCGGGTTTTAAGCTGCTGACGGACCGGCATCGCGTGGCGGAAACCGGTGTGGTACTTCGGTGCGAACAGGAAGCAAACGCCCAGTTCATCCAGCGCCTGGCGAGATTTATCGGCATTCATATCCAGGTTGATACCGAACGCCGCCAGCAGGTCGGAGGAACCGGATTTACTCGATACGCTGCGGTTGCCGTGCTTCGCGACCTTCAGGCCGCAGGCGGCGGCTACAAACGCGCTGGCGGTCGAAATATTGATACTGTTGCTGCCGTCGCCGCCGGTACCGACGATATCGGCAAACGGATAATCCGGACGCGGGAACGGCGCGGCGTTTTCCAGCAGCGCGGTGGCGGCGCCGGCGATTTCCTGCGGATGCTCACCGCGTACTTTCATACTCACCAGCGCGGCGGCCAGCTGCTCGGGTTTGACTTCACCGCGAACCACCGCAGAGAACAGCTGATGGCTCTCCTGCTGGCTCAGGGTTTCGGCCTGGTACAGTTTTTCCAGAATCGGCTGGAGGGTGTTGGTCTGCTCCAGCTTCTGCAGCGCCCAGGCCAGGGTTTGCTCCAGCAGGCGTGCCCCCTGGGTGGTCAGAATTGACTCAGGGTGGAACTGGAAGCCACAAACGCGATCCGCGTCGTGACGCACCGCCATCACCATACCGTTGAAGTGGGCGTTGATGGTGAGTCCGGCCGGGATATTGCTGCCCACCAGCGAGTGATAGCGGGCGACCGGCAGCGGATTGCTCAGTCCGGCAAACATCGCCTGGCCATCGTGCTCAATGCTTGATGCCTTCCCGTGAAGAATTTCACCGGCCTGACCGACGTAGCCGCCATAGGCTTCGACAATCGCCTGATGGCCGAGGCAGATACCGATAATCGGCAGCTTGCCGCGCATGCGGGTCAGCAACTCCGGCATGCAGCCCGCTTCGCTCGGCGTCCCCGGCCCCGGAGAAAGCATCAGTACCGGGTTTTTCATGGTGCCGATGCGCTCAATCAGCGCCTGCGCCGGGACGGAGTTGCGGTAAATCACCACGTTATGGCCGTTCGAACGCAGCTGGTCTGCCAGGTTATAGGTAAAAGAGTCGATATTATCGAGCAGCAGGATGTCGGCCATTAGAAAATCTCCTTCGCGTGGTGGGCCTGGGCGATAGCGCGCAGCACCGCGCGAGCTTTATTACGGGTTTCATCCGCTTCTGACTGGGGAACGGAGTCGAGCACGATACCGGCGCCGGCCTGCACCGTGGCGACGCCATCCTGCACGTAGGCGGAACGGATCACGATGCAGGTATCGAGGTCGCCGTGGGCGGTAAAGTAGCCCACCGCGCCGCCGTAGCTGCCGCGGCGTTTGCCTTCAGCGGCGGCGATTAGCTGCATGGCGCGCACTTTCGGCGCCCCGCTGAGGGTGCCCATATTCATACAGGCACGGTAGGCATGCAGCACGTCAAGATCGCGGCGCAGCTCGCCAACCACGCGGGAGACGAGGTGCATCACAAAGGAGTAGCGGTCGACTTTGGTCAGGTCGGCGACGTAGCGGCTACCCGGCGTACAGATGCGCGCGAGGTCGTTACGCGCAAGGTCGACCAGCATCAGATGCTCGGAGAGCTCTTTATGGTCGGTGCGCATCTCCAGCTCAATGCGGCTGTCGAGATCGCGATCCAGCGAACCATCCGCGCGGCGGCCGCGCGGGCGGGTACCGGCAATGGGATAGATTTCAATCTGGCGATTGGTGGCATCGTACTTGAGAGAACTCTCCGGCGACGCGCCGAAGAGGGTGAAATCGTTGTCCTGCATAAAGAACATGTACGGGCTCGGGTTGCTCTTCTTCAGCACATCATAAGCGGCCAGCGGCGACGGGCAGGGCAGCGAGAAGCGGCGTGACGGCACGACCTGAAAAATCTCGCCCGCGCGGATGGCGCGCTGCATTTTACGCACGACGGCGCCGTACTCTTCGTCGCTCTGATCGCAGTCGCAGCTCATTTCGGCAACCGTGGTCACCGGCAGCGGCGCCGGCGGCTCGTTTAGCTGCTGACGAAGCTGAGCGAGCCGCTGTAGCAGACGCTGTTTTTCGCTTTCCAGCGGCGTGAACAGGCTCGCCTGGATACGGGTATTTTTGGTCTGATGGTCGATAACCAGCAGCGTTTCCGCCAGATAGAAGCAGTAATCCGGGCAGGCGGTGTCGCTCTCCAGCGGCGGCAGGTCTTCAAAGCCAGCGACCAGGTCATAGGCGAACAGGCCGCCGAAGAACATCGCTTCGCGCTCCTCCTGCGGGACGGTTATCAGATCCTGCAGCAGGCGAAAAGCGTCGAATACCGAAAGTGAACACAGGCGAGCATCTTCATCCAACAGCGCGCTGACCGGCGGGAAGGTTAATACCCGGCTATTTGGCTGACGCTGGTTATCGATGCCGGATGGCAGCGCGCTATCCAGCAGTTCGAGTAACGCCGTACCGTTGGCGGAAAATGCGTGAATAGTGACAGTGTCACCTAGCGCGGTAATGCGCAGCGCGCTATCCACCAGCAGCAGGCTCTTTAAATCATCCTTACTGTCGATATCCGCGGATTCCAGCAGCAGGGTGGCTGGACGCGCGCCGCATAGCTGGTGGAACAGCGCCGTGGGGTTTTCCCGATAGATGGCGTCGCTGGTGAGAAGCTCGAGTGCCGGTTTTGATGTTTGCATTATTGTTGTCGCCTGTTCGCTATAATAATTTGTCCAATAAAAAGCCCGCTCATTGGCGGGCCGGGTATCTGTATGCTGAGTGCAAAACGCGATCACGCCGCCCGATAACAGGAGGTGCGCCACCAGCCGTGCAGAGTGATGAATTGCGTTTTCATTGTTGATACCCCTTCATGTGAACTTGCGTACTAGTTAACTAGTCCGAGGGATTAAAGTCAACCCCTGTTTGCAGATTTTCTCTATCAGTCGGTATGATAATGCGCTTATTACTATCCTTAATCACTTAAGCTGCAGAACCACAGTCAATCTGCCTGTGACTTAAAGTATGACGGGTACCGGTTCATGTCCAGCAGGAGTCATCTTGAGCAACACCAATTACGCAGTGATTTACGACCTGCACAGCCATACCATCGCCTCTGACGGGCGTCTGACTCCAGAAGAACTTGTCCATCGCGCCCACCAGATGCGCGTCGGCACCCTGGCGATTACCGACCACGATACCGTGGCGGCAATTCCCGCGGCTCAGCGTGAAATTGAACGTGCTGGTTTACCGTTGGCGCTGATAACCGGGGTGGAAATTTCCACGCTGTGGGAAAATCATGAAATTCATATTGTCGGGCTGAATATCGATATCCACCATCCGGAGATGACCGCGCTGCTCGATGAACAGAAAGCGCGTCGCCAGATGCGGGGTCAGCAGATCGCCGAGCGGCTGGAAAAAGCGCGGATCCCTGGCGCCTGGGAAGGGGCGCTGAAGCTGGCGGACGGCGGTGCGGTGACGCGCGGCCATTTTGCCCGTTTTCTGGTGGAGGCCGGCTATGCCAACAATATGGCTGACGTATTTAAGAAGTATCTGGCGCGCGGGAAAACCGGTTACGTTCCGCCTCAGTGGTGTACAATAAAACAAGCGATTGATGTCATTCATCATTCTGGCGGTAAAGCGGTCATTGCCCATCCCGGGCGCTACGATCTCTCCGCCAAGTGGTTAAAACGGCTGTTGGCCCATTTTAGCGAGCAGGGGGGCGATGCGATGGAGGTGGCGCAGTGTCAGCAGGCGCCTCACGAGCGCGCACAGCTTGCCGCTTACGCCGTGCAGTATGGCCTGGATGCCTCGCAGGGGTCTGATTTTCATCAGCCCTGCCCGTGGATCGAACTGGGCCGCAAACTTTGGCTACCCGCGGGCGTGGAAGGGATCTGGCGCAGTTGGGAAGTGGCCGTAGAACAAAATTGAGAGGGAAGTATGAGCCAGTTTTTTTATATCCATCCGGAAAATCCACAGGCGCGGTTAATTAACCAGGCGGTGGACATTGTGCGTAAAGGCGGGGTCATCGTCTATCCGACCGACTCCGGCTACGCGTTAGGCTGCAAAATTGAAGATAAAGGCGCGATGGAGCGGATTTGCCGGATCCGTAATCTGCCAAACGGCCACAACTTCACCCTGATGTGCCGCGATTTGTCCGAACTGTCGACCTATTCATTCGTTGATAACGTGGCCTTTCGTCTGATTAAAAACAATACCCCGGGTAACTACACGTTTATCCTCAAGGGCACCAAAGAAGTTCCGCGCCGTCTGCTGCAGGATAAGCGTAAGACCATCGGTATGCGCGTGCCGTCCAACCCGATTGCGCAAATGCTGCTGGAAACGTTGGGCGAGCCGATGCTCTCCACTTCGTTGATGCTGCCGGGAAGCGACTTTACCGAATCCGACCCGGAAGAGATCAAAGATCGTCTGGAGAAGCAGGTTGACCTGATTATTCACGGCGGCTATCTGGGCCAGCAGCCGACCACGGTTATCGACCTCACTGAAGATGCGCCGGTTGTGGTGCGTGAAGGCGTGGGGGACGTAACGCCGTTCCTGTAATGACGTCTGTTTCCATGGAAGGAATCGTCATGTAATGAATACCCGCTCGCCGCTTTTATTTGCCGCCGTTTAACGCGGCGTAATGCCGCGCGCCTTTTGATGGTTCATCCTCTGCAAAAGACCCTATTGTGCTACCTGGCTTCCATCAGCGCGCCATGCGCCCGGACGGAGGTGCGCGGTAAGTTGTGCTATGCTCGTAACGCAAAGAAGCATTCATCTTAAAGTTCGTGTACCATGTTCGCCCACGCGAGAAGGCGTGTCTCTGTTATGTCTGCTGTAGCAACATAGATAACGGCACGCGCTGATGCAAAAAATTTTTACAGAACAGGGTGTTAGGTTTCATTTTTCCTCGCGCCCTGTTTTTCGAAGTATACCAGACGCCTGGGAAGGCGACACCTTAAGGAAGCTCAATGAGCGAGAAATTACAAAAAGTGCTGGCCCGCGCTGGCCACGGCTCCCGCCGTGAAATCGAAGCCAAAATCGAAGCTGGCCGCGTCAGCGTCGATGGCAAAATCGCCACGCTTGGCGATCGCGTTGAAATTGTCCCGGGTTTAAAAATTCGCATCGACGGTCATCTGATTTCGGTGAAAGAGTCTGCGGAACAGATTTGTCGCGTGCTGGCTTACTACAAGCCGGAAGGCGAACTCTGTACCCGTAACGACCCGGAAGGGCGACCGACGGTGTTCGATCGTCTGCCAAAGCTGCGCGGCGCGCGCTGGATTGCCGTCGGTCGTCTTGACGTCAACACCTGCGGCCTGCTGCTGTTTACCACCGACGGTGAACTGGCGAACCGCCTGATGCACCCGAGCCGCGAAGTGGAACGTGAATACGCGGTGCGCGTATTTGGCCAGATAGATGATGATAAGCTGCGCCAGCTCTCTCGCGGCGTGCAGCTGGAAGACGGCCCGGCGGCGTTCAAAACCATCAAGTTTACCGGTGGAGAAGGGATTAACCAGTGGTACAACGTCACGCTGACCGAAGGCCGTAACCGCGAAGTTCGCCGCCTGTGGGAAGCCGTTGGCGTACAGGTCAGCCGCCTGATCCGCGTGCGCTACGGCGATATTCTGCTGCCGAAAGGCCTGCCGCGCGGCGGCTACACCGAGCTGGACCTGGCGCAAACCAACTACCTGCGCGAACTGGTTGAGCTTACGCCGGAAACCACCTCTAAGGTCGCCGTCGAAAAGGATCGCCGTCGCATGAAGGCGAATCAGATTCGCCGCGCGGTTAAGCGCCACAGCCAGGTGAGCAATAATAATAACAACCGTCGTTCCAGCAGCCGTAATAACGGTAACGGTTAATTATTCCAGTTCCGGCGGTCACCGCCGGAATTCTCCCTCCTGTGACTCCTTTCACACTTCTGCATAAAGACAAAAAACAGGAAATGCCCGGACAAATAACGCAAAGCGGTGCGCCAGGCGACGCCATATACTGAGGCCACTGATTACATTAACAGGTAGCCTAAAATGGAAACAGCAGGAAAACTTTCGGCAAGCTATGTGGTTATCGGCGTTAAAGAAAAAATAGGGTATGGTTTTGGCGATTTCGCCTCTAATTTATCCTTCGGCTTCGTTTCTCTGTTTTTACTTTTTTTCTATACCAATATTTACGGCATTAGCGCCGTACAGGCGAGCCTGATCTTTGTTATTGCCCGCGTGGTTGATGCGGCATTTAATATTCTGATTGGTTTTGCCATCGATAAAACCCACAGCCGCTACGGTAAGCTTCGACCCTGGTTGTTGTATGGTTCAATTCCGCTCGGCTTCTTAACGGTGCTCTGCTTTGTGCCTTTCGGCGGTGAGGCCAAATTCTACTTCGCACTGATTTCCTATACTATTTATTGCCTGGCCTATACGGCGGTAAATACGCCTTATTCGGCGCTGACCAACCGTTTAACCCAGCATGAAGCCTCCCGCTCATCGCTGTCGGTATACCGGTTTGTCCTGGCGATTGTTGGCTATCTGATTGTGTCCACTACCGCGGACAGGCTGATTTCCCCGTTTAGCGATAAACAGCTGGGGTACGTCTTCGCCGTCTCTTGCTTTGCGCTGCTGGCGACATTTTTGTTCCTTGCCTGCTTCGGGATGACCAAAGAGCGCGTTGGTGAAGAAGAGGAAGAGACTCCGGCGCCAACGCTGAGGGAAATGTTGAAGGCGGTGGCAGGCAACGCGCCGCTAATTAACCTTTCCATGTTCACCGTCTTTTTTTATATTGCCTATACCGTGTGGATGGCGATCGCTATTTACTTTATCAAATATATAATTGGTAGCGAAGGCTTTACCTCCACCTTCTTTATGATTCAGTCGGCGGCTTATATTGTCGGTACCGTTATTTCGGAAAAAATCATTGCGTTGATAGGTAAAAAGAAAATGACGCTGGTGGCGCTGTTGATCGGCATTGCGGGCGTACTGATGCAATATTTTATCGCTGGCGACAATATCTGGCTGATCATGACTGGCGTGTGTCTGTACAGTATTACGCTGGGGATGGGCTTTGTTTCAATGTGGTCAATGATTGCCGATACCGTGGAATATGCCGAGTGGCACCATGGGGTGCGCACCGAAGGCGCAATTTACGGTTTCTTTAATTTCATCACCAAAATAGCGATGGCCATCGGCGGCGGCTGCGCGGGCTGGATGCTGGACTATTACCACTATGACGCGGGCAACATTACCGCCAGCGCGATTAACGGCATTAACGTACTGATGACGCTATTTCCCGGCGCGATGTTTGCGCTCAGCGCACTGTTTGTCGCCTGCTATTCGCTGGATGAAAAAACCTATCGCGATATTGTGCAAAAAATCAGCCTGCGCAAACAGAACGCGCTTTAACCTCAGGGAGCCAGAGAGATGAATAACGATTTTAACACCACCCTCGCCGCGATGAGCGCGGAAGAAAAAGTGGCGCTGCTGACCGGCAGCGGCCTGTGGCGGACGGCCTCGCTGCCGCAGCACGGTATCGAAGATATCATTATGACCGACGGCACCTACGGCGTGCGCTACAGCAGCGCGCAGATTGATGGCCGGGAAAAGTGGAGCATGGATGATTTTATCTCGGTCATCACCCAAACCGCAGACCAGGCCAGCGCGGAAGAGCCCGCCGCGAAAGGGGGGAGTGAGGCGCTATTCAGCACTTCGCTACCGGCGACCTGCTTTCCTAATGGTTCCAGCCTGGCCTGCAGCTGGGACGTGGAGCTGGTGCATCAGATGGGGGAAGCGCTGGGGCGGGAGTGTCAGCAAATGGGCGTCGGGATTCTGCTCGGGCCGGGGATTAACATTCGCCGTACGCCGCTGGCCGGGCGAGGCTATGAATATTACGCCGAAGACCCGGTGGTCAGCGGCGATATTGCCGCTGCGCTGATCAACGGCCTGCAGCAGGAGGGGGTTGGTGCCAGCCTGAAACACTTTGCGGCGAACAACTCGGAGTACCGCCGCACGGAAATGGATTCGATTATTGAAGAACGGGCGCTGCGGGAAATCTATCTGGCGGGTTTCCAGCGCGCGATTGCGAAATCCCGGCCGTGGACGGTGATGTCTTCCTACAATCGTCTTAACGGCATGCAAACCTCCCAGGATCCGTTTTTGCTCACTCAGGTTTTGCGCGATGAGTGGGGATATGAAGGGCTGGTGATGTCCGACTGGTACGGTATTAAAGATCGCCCCGCATCGCTGATGGCGGGTAACGATCTGGCGATGCCCGAAACCCGCCGCGATAAACAAACTCTGCTGGCGGCGATTGAAGCCGGAGAGGTGCCGATGGAGGTGGTGGACCGCGCCTGTCTCCGCATGCTGGAACTGCTCGACAAGGTCCAGCGCCATCGCCGCCCGCAAACGCGAGCCGATTTTACGGCGCACCACGCGCTGGCGCAGCGGCTTGCCGGTGAATCCATTGTCTTGCTGAAAAATGAAGATAATCTGCTGCCGCTGCGTCCGGAGAAAACGCCGCGCGTCGCGGTGCTGGGTAAACCGGCTCAGGAGCCGGTGATCCAGGGGTCCGGATGCGCGACCACGGTGCCGTATCTGCTCGATCGGCCGCTGGATGAAATTTTCGACCTCGCCGGCGACGACTTCAGCGTCTCCTGGGCCGTAGGCGCGCCGGACGATCTGCGCTGCGATGAACAGGCGCTGGCGCAGGCCTGCCGCGTCGCGCAGGAGGCCGACGTGGCGGTGATCTTCGTCAGCACCGCCGTAGGCGAAGATGGCGAAAACGGCGATCGTCAGGATCTGCATATTCTGCCGGTGCACGAACGGTTAATTCGCGAAGTGGCGACGGTCCAGCCGAATATCGTGGTGGTGTTGGCGAATAGCGATGCGGTGGTGATGCCGTGGCTCGGCGAGTGCAAAGCGCTGCTGGAAACGTTCTTTGCCGGGCAAGGGATGGGGCGCGCGGTGGCGGAAATCCTCTTCGGCCAGCGTAACCCCTGCGGCAAACTGACGGTAACGGTACCTAATTCCCTGGAGGAAACGCCGGCCTGGCTGCACTATCCGGGCGAAAACCTGCGTCATCATTACGGAGAAGGGCTTTTTGTCGGCTATCGCTATTATGATAAACGTCGTATGACGCCGCAGTTTCCGTTTGGCTTTGGCTTAAGCTATACCCGGTTTGCGTACGATAATATCGCGCTGTCAGCCTGCCGTGCAGGCGCAGGCGAGACGCTTACCGTGTCGTTCGACCTGACCAACTGCGGAGAGTATGCGGGCAAAGAGATCTTCCAGCTGTACGTTAGCGCGCCGAAGGGGGAGCTGATTCGCGAAGTGCAGTCATTAAAAGCGTTCAGCAAAGTGGCGCTGGCCGCCGGAGAGACCCGTCGCGTGAGCCTGCAGCTGCCCATTGGCGAGCTGGCCTGCTATCATCCGGGCCTGGGTGATTGGGTCGTGACGCCGGGCATCTGGCAGGTTCGCGTCGGCGCCTCATCCCGGGATCTGCCGTTGATCGCGGAGATTGAGGTAGATTGTCCGCAGCGGTACGTCCCGCTGCGCGATGATAACTCTCTACAACAGCTGATCCAGCAGCCGGAGGCCTTTGCTCGCGTAGTGAAGCTGATTGCCGATAAGAGCCAGATGCCGGCGGAGCAGGTGCGTGAAAAACTGATTCGCCTGGCGCCGGATCTGTTCTGCGGGCTGCTGATTGCGCTGACCGAATTCCTGGCGCTGGATATCGAACGCGACGAGCTTAACGCCGTGCTGGCCGGCGCTCATCATTGCCAATGACAGGAGAGTGCGCATGTTTCCTTTTTCAGTGACTCACCCTCGCTCGGTCACCCAGAGCGGACGACAAACGGCGAACAGCGGCTACGAGCTGATTGCCTTTGACGCGGAGAAGCTGAACGTGTTTGCCGCGGAGGTTCGCTACTGCGAGCCTCACTGGCATCCGGCTCCGGAGCTGATTACCGTGCTGGCGGGGCGATTTACCCTCGTCGTCGGCCAGCAAAGCCTGGAGCTGGCGCAGGGAGACATGCTGTATATCAATGCCGAAGAGGTCCATTCGCTGAGCGCCGAGGAGGCGGGCAGCCAACTGCTCACCGTACAGTTTTCACCCGGCCTGTTTGATGAACTTCATCCCTCGCCGCAGCTGGACTGGAGTACCTGCGGACGACCTTACTCTCCGGCAGACAGCGAGGTACGCCAGCGGCTGGCGAAGCTACTGGAACAGCTGATCGATAACCACGCGCCGTTTCAGCGTATCGCGGCGATTTATCTGCTGCTGGATGCGGTCGTCTCCGCCGGAAAGCCGACGCGGCGGGCCGAAAGCTCGCTGCGCGACGAGGCGATGATCAAAAAAGGCATTGATTTTATCAATCAACACTTTGATCAGCCGCTGACGCTGAGCGAGGTCGCCTGCCATAGCGGGATGAGCTACTCCTGGTTCTCGCGGCTGTTCAAAAAGGTGAGCCGGTATAATTTTAAAGAGTATCTGACGCTGGTGCGGCTAAATAAAGCCCGCACCCTGTTGCGCGATACCCGCACCCCGATCACGGAGATTAGCCACAGCTGCGGCTTTCAGGAACACAAGTATCTGATCGCCGCCTTTAATAAATACTGCGGCGTCACGCCAACCGAATACCGCAAGCGCTTCGTCTCGCGGCAAAATATGCGCGAAAGCGAACTGGCGCTGGGGGAGGATTGCCTGTGCCTGCCGCTGAATCATGCGCTGCTCAAGCGGCTGACGGCTAGTAGTCGATCCCCATCTGCGCTTTGATTCCGGCGTCAAAGGCGTGCTTCACCGGGCGCAGCTCGCTGACGGTATCGGCCAGTTCGGTAATCTCACGGTGGCAGCCGCGGCCGGTAATAATCACCGTCTGGTGCGCCGGGCGGTTGCGCAGCGCGGTAAGCACCTCTTCCAGCGGCAGGTAATCATAAGCCACCATGTAGGTTAGCTCGTCCAGCAAAACGAGGTCGAGGCTTTCATCAGCCAGCATGCGGCGCCCGTGCTCCCAGACCGCGAGGCAGGCGGCGGTGTCGCTTTCGCGATCCTGCGTATTCCAGGTAAAACCGGTCGCCATCACCTGAAACTCAACGCCGTGCGGCTCAAGCAGGTTGCGCTCGCCGTTTGGCCAGGTACCTTTAATAAACTGCACGACGGCGGCTTTTTTACCGTGCCCGACGGCGCGGGTGACGGTGCCAAAAGCGGCGGTGGTTTTGCCTTTACCGTTGCCGGTAAAGACGATCACGATGCCGCGCTCTTCCTGCGCGGCGGCGACGCGAGCGTCAACTTTATCTTTTACCCGCTGCTGGCGTTCGCGGTGGCGTTCATCACTCATTGTGCGATTCCTGGTTTGCGGCCCGGCTGGGCGTCAAAGGTCATTCCCGTTTTGCGACGACTGTCGTCGCCCATCAGCCACAGGTAAACCGGCATGATATCAGCGGGGGTTTTCAATTTTTGCGGATCTTCCGTCGGGAACGCATTGGCGCGCATTTTGGTGCGCGTGCCGCCTGGGTTAATGCAGTTGACCCGCAGATGACGGTTCTGATACTCCTCGGCCAGCACCTGCATCATGCCCTCGGTGGCGAATTTCGACGCGGCGTACGCGCCCCAGTTCGCGCGTCCCTGGCGGCCGACGCTGGAAGAGGTAAAGACCAGCGAACCCGATTCGGATTTAAGTAATAAAGGAAGCAGCGCCTGGGTGAGCATAAAGGTGCCGTTCACGTTCACCTGCATCACCTGCTGCCATACTTCCGGCTTTTGTTGATCCATCGGGCACACGTCGCCCAACAGACCCGCGTTGTGCAGCACCCCGTCGAGGCGCGGGTAGTGGATGGCTATTTTCTGCGCCAGCTGCTGGCACTCCTGCGGCGTGCAGGTTAACAGGTCGAGAGTAAACCAGCGGGCGGGAATGCCGCCCGCCTGCTGAATTTCGTGCGCGACGCTGCGCAGCTTTTCTTCGTTGCGGCCGACCAGGATAACGCTGGCGCTATAGCGGGAATAGGTCAGGGCGGCTTCACGGCCAATGCCGTCGCTGGCGCCGGTAACCAGGATGATGCGGTCCTGTAACAGGTGACGTTGCGGTTGATAGTGCACGGCGACTCCTCGGGCGATCTGCTGACGATCGCGCTTGCTGTTCGGTATCTCACTTTTGCGCTTTATGCCTGAAAGCGCCCGCTATTGCAATCGGCGAAGCGGAAACTCTTCGCGGAATTAATATCTTGCAACGATTTCATCGTCGCTGAAAAAAACAGGAAGGCGCCTCGCGTGCGACACAAAGCACAAAGACTTCTCGCCGACGGCTGATGTACACTGTGCGCCAACGTCAGCGGTTTACACAAGGTGAAAACGTGGAATTACTTGCTCAATATGGCCTGTTTTTGGCCAAAATCGCGACCATCGTTGTCGCAATTGCGGTTATCGTCGCCATTATTGTTAACCTGACTCAGCGCAAAAAACAGCGCGGCGAGCTGCGGGTCACCAATCTTAGCGAGCAATATAAGGAGATGAAGGAAGAGCTGGCGGTTTCGTTGCTCGATGGGCCGCAGCAGAAGCTGTGGCATAAAGCGCAAAAGAAAAAGCTCAAGCAGGAAGCAAAGGCGTCAAAGGCGCGGGCGAAGCTCGGCACACCGGAGCCGGACGTCAAGCCGCGCGTTTGGGTGCTGGATTTTAAAGGCAGTATGGATGCCCATGAAGTCAGCAGCCTGCGCGAAGAAATCACCGCCGTTCTGGCGGCGGCAAAAGCGCGCGACCAGGTCGTCATTCGCCTTGAAAGCCCAGGCGGCGTGGTTCACGGTTACGGCCTGGCGGCTTCACAGCTGCAGCGCCTGCGCGACAAGCAGATCCCGTTAACGGTCGCGGTCGATAAAGTCGCGGCCAGCGGCGGCTATATGATGGCCTGCGTGGCGAACAAAATCGTCAGTGCACCCTTTGCTATCCTGGGCTCTATTGGCGTTGTGGCGCAAATTCCCAACATCAATCGCTTCCTGAAAAATAAAGATATCGACATTGAGCTGCATACGGCCGGGCAGTACAAACGCACCCTGACGATGCTGGGTGAAAATACCGAAGAAGGGCGGCAGAAATTTCGCGAAGACCTCAACGATACTCATCGGCTATTCAAAGATTTTGTCCACCAGATGCGCCCCGGGCTGGATATCGAGCAGGTAGCGACGGGTGAACACTGGTACGGCGTTCAGGCGCTGGAAAAAGGCCTTGTGGACGCGGTGGAAACCAGCGATGAACTTCTGCTGGGGCTGATGGATAAGCACGAGGTTATCAGCGTGCGCTATCAGCAGCGTAAGAAAATGCTCGAGCGGTTTACCGGCAGCGCGGCGGAAAGCGCCGATAAACTTCTGCTGCGCTGGTGGCAGCGCGGGCAAAAGCCGCTGATGTAAACAAACAACGCGAGGCTTCGGCCTCGCGTTGTTGTCATGGCCCTGCAGGCAGCGGTTAATCCGCCAGGTGGTACTTATCAGACAGCTCGTGTGCGAGGTATTTAAACATATTAAATACCGCCGTACTCTTCGCCGTTGGCAGACCCTGCTCGTCAAGATAGAACTCGCCGCTGAACACCAGCACGCCGTTACGCTGAACGACGTCGGTGGCCTCGATCCCGGCTAACGTATCTTCATGTTCGCGAATGAGTTTGTTGGCTTTTTCCAGAAGCGTCTGGCGATCGATGGGTTGGGTTGTACCTTGCATAAATGCCTCCTGTGTTTCTTCGCGGCTAGTCTACGCCGCGCGGCGGCGAGGGGCAAATTTTCCATTGATCTTGCAGGGGTAATCGCAGAAGCCTAATAAACATCAGTTTAGTGGCGGGATTTGCTTTTGCATGCTAATAAAGTTGCGTAACGAATTTTATCAGGTACAGTGTGACGCTTTCAGCGATCTGGCAACAGATTTGCTTGACATTCGGCCAAAAATTATTCGTGCTATGTCGCCTGGCGAGAAAAAGCCAGCAAACTCAGCTATCTGGTTTTATGGATGCGAAACCGGTGCAAGGGGTTGATATCCATCGATAACGACGCAACATAGGTTGTGACGTGTCGCCAGTGGATGGTGAATCAATGTGCGATGTATTCCTGGATGAATCAAATTAGGTAAAGGTGAATATGGGTAAAGCTCTCGTTATCGTTGAGTCCCCGGCAAAAGCCAAAACGATCAATAAGTATCTGGGTAATGACTACGTGGTTAAGTCCAGCGTCGGTCATATCCGCGATTTGCCGACCAGTGGCTCAGCTTCCAAAAAGAGCGCCGACTCTACCTCCACCAAAGGGGCTAAAAAGCCTAAGAAGGATGAACGCGGCGCTCTGGTCAACCGTATGGGCGTGGACCCGTGGCATGACTGGAATGCGCACTATGAAATACTCCCGGGTAAAGAAAAGGTCGTTTCTGAACTCAAACAGTTGGCGGAAAAAGCTGACCACATCTATCTCGCAACCGACCTTGACCGCGAAGGGGAAGCCATCGCATGGCACCTGCGGGAAGTTATCGGCGGTGATGAACAGCGCTATAGCCGCGTGGTGTTCAACGAGATCACGAAGAATGCGATTCGTCAGGCTTTCGAAAAGCCGGGCGAACTGAATATTGACCGTGTCAACGCTCAGCAGGCGCGCCGTTTTATGGATCGCGTGGTGGGCTACATGGTCTCTCCACTGCTGTGGAAAAAAATTGCCCGCGGTCTGTCAGCAGGCCGCGTCCAGTCGGTTGCGGTGCGTCTGGTGGTCGAGCGCGAGCGCGAAATTAAAGCGTTCGTTCCGGAAGAGTACTGGGAAGTTGACGCCAGCACCACGACCCCTGGCGGCGATGCGTTACCGCTGCAGGTCACGCATAACGGCGATAAGCCGTTCCGTCCGGTAAACCGTGATGAAACCATGGCGGCGGTCGCGCTGCTTGAGAAAGCCAGCTACAGCGTGCTGGAGCGTGAAGACAAGCCGACCAGCAGCAAGCCGGGCGCGCCATTTATCACCTCCACGCTGCAGCAGGCCGCCAGCACGCGTCTTGGCTTCGGCGTGAAGAAAACCATGATGATGGCGCAGCGTCTCTACGAAGCGGGCCACATTACCTATATGCGTACCGACTCGACGAACCTGAGCCAGGACGCGCTGAGCATGGTGCGCGGCTACATTGGCGACAACTTCGGTAAGAAATATCTGCCGGAGAGCGCGAATCAGTACGCCAGCAAAGAAAACTCGCAGGAAGCGCACGAGGCGATTCGTCCATCCGACGTCAACGTGCTGGCCGAAACGTTAAAAGATATGGAATCTGATGCGCAGAAACTGTATCAGCTGATCTGGCGCCAGTTTGTCGCCTGTCAGATGACGCCTGCGCAGTACGACTCCACCACGCTGACGGTGAAAGCCGGCGATTTCAAACTGAAAGCCCGCGGCCGTACCCTACGCTTTGACGGCTGGACCAAAGTAATGCCAGCTCTGCGTAAAGGCGATGAAGACCGTACTTTACCGATGGTCAATAAGGGCGACAGCCTGAGCCTGGTCGAGCTGACCCCTGCGCAGCACTTTACCAAGCCGCCGGCGCGTTTTAGCGAAGCTTCGCTGGTTAAAGAGCTGGAAAAACGCGGCATCGGCCGTCCGTCCACCTATGCGTCGATCATTTCGACCATTCAGGATCGCGGCTACGTGCGGGTGGAAAACCGCCGCTTCTATGCGGAAAAGATGGGCGAAATCGTCACCGATCGTCTGGAAGAGAACTTCCGCGATCTGATGAACTATGATTTCACCGCGCAGATGGAAGACCGCCTCGACCAGGTGGCTAACCATCAGGCCGAGTGGAAGCAGGTCCTCGACAGCTTCTTCGGAGACTTTACCTCGCAGCTGCAGACGGCAGAGAAAGATCCGGAAGAGGGCGGCATGCAGCCGAACCCAATGGTGCTGACCACCATCGACTGCCCAACCTGCGGGCGCAAGATGGGGATCCGTACCGCCAGCACCGGCGTATTCCTCGGCTGCTCGGGCTACGCGCTGTCGCCAAAAGAGCGCTGTAAAACCACCATTAACCTGGTGCCGGAAAACGAAGTGCTCAACGTGCTGGAAGGCGATGACGCTGAAACCAACGCGCTGCGCGCTAAACGCCGCTGTAAAAAATGCGGCACGGCGATGGACAGCTACCTCATCGATCCGAAGCGCAAGCTGCACGTCTGCGGTAATAACCCGACCTGCGATGGCTACGAGATCGAAGAGGGCGAGTTCCGCATCAAGGGCTATGACGGCCCGATCGTTGAGTGTGAAAAATGTGGCTCCGAAATGCACCTGAAGATGGGGCGTTTTGGTAAGTATATGGCCTGCACCAACGACGAGTGTAAAAACACCCGTAAGATCCTGCGTAACGGGGAAGTGGCGCCGCCGAAAGAAGATCCGGTGCCGCTGCCGGAGCTGCCGTGCGAGAAATCGGACGCTTACTTTGTTCTGCGCGATGGCGCGGCGGGCGTCTTCCTGGCCGCCAACACCTTCCCGAAATCGCGCGAAACCCGCGCGCCGCTGGTGGAAGAACTGTACCGCTTCCGCGACCGTCTGGCAGAGAAGCTGCGCTATCTGGCCGATGCGCCGCAGCAGGATCCGGAAGGCAACAAAACGATGGTGCGTTTTAGCCGTAAAACTAAGCAGCAGTACGTTGCCTCAGAGAAAGATGGCAAAGCCACCGGCTGGTCAGCTTTCTATATAGATGGCAAATGGACTGAAGCAAAGAAGTAACTGCTATCATCTGATAAAAGGGCCGCGCCGCGGCCCTTTTTTGACATCACATGTTGTTGATATCCAAGATATTACTCTGTTCCTCCTCTCGCCTTATAACCGCCTTATTATTTTTTGTTAGTATCTATACACTGTAGATATAAATGATATAGTGGTTATAGCTAATCCCTTTTTTATTATCTTATCGTCTTATACATCACCGTCATCAGGATACGTTGTGGCGCCAACACGGCGAGTCGCAGGGAGGTTCGGGCTAGCCCGTCCACCGCCAAGTGACCTGAGCGTAAAATGTATTAAGCGGGTTTATTTTACGTGCTATCGGATATCAGCCATGAAACTACAGCAGCTCCGCTATATCGTTGAGGTTGTTAACCATAATCTGAACGTCTCCTCCACGGCCGAAGGCCTGTACACCTCACAGCCGGGCATCAGCAAGCAGGTTCGCATGCTGGAGGATGAGCTGGGAATTCAGATTTTCGCCCGCAGCGGCAAACATTTGACCCAGGTCACGCCTGCAGGCCAGGAGATCATACGCATCGCTCGCGAGGTCCTGTCGAAGGTCGATGCGATAAAATCGGTAGCGGGTGAGCATACCTGGCCTGATAAGGGGTCGCTGTACGTAGCAACTACCCACACCCAGGCCCGCTACGCGCTACCGGGCGTTATCAAAGGCTTTATCGAACGCTATCCCCGCGTCTCCTTGCACATGCATCAGGGGTCGCCAACGCAAATCGCCGAGGCGGTGTCGAAAGGCAATGCTGACTTCGCTATCGCGACCGAAGCGCTTCATCTTTATGATGATTTGGTGATGCTGCCGTGCTACCACTGGAACCGCTCCGTGGTCGTCACGCCAGAGCATCCGCTGGCGTCGCGAGAGTCGGTATCGATTGAGGAGCTGGCGCAGTATCCGCTGGTGACTTACACCTTCGGCTTCACCGGCCGCTCCGAGCTGGATACCGCCTTTAATCGCGCCGGCTTAACGCCGCGCATCGTTTTCACCGCCACCGACGCCGATGTGATTAAAACCTACGTGCGTCTGGGCCTTGGGGTAGGGGTAATTGCCAGTATGGCGGTGGATCCGGTTTCCGACCCGGACCTGGTGAAGCTGGACGCCAATGGTATTTTCAGCCACAGCACCACGAAAATAGGTTTCCGTCGCAGTACCTTCTTGCGAAGCTATATGTATGATTTTATTCAGCGATTTGCGCCGCATCTGACCCGGGATGTGGTCGATACCGCCGTTGCCTTGCGCTCAAATGAAGATATTGAAGCGATGTTCAAAGATATTAAATTACCGGAAAAATAACCACAGAAAAAATAATGGCATCCTCTCGGGGATGCCAAAGCCTATAATGGCCTGAAATGGAATATCTAAACCTCGTCTGAATCACAATTTTTGTTAACTCCTCGTACCACATTTGCAAATATACCTGCCGCGATCAAATTAATGATGAAAGATATCTGCTGAAAAGCGAATTCACTGGATTAATAGTCAATCCATAATTAAGATTTATCTGTGGTTAGTAATTATTAGCGATTGGTGGTGAAAAAATGATTAGTGATATCGATTATATGAAGTTTGCGATGTCACAGGAACGTGACAAGACTGAGATAGATCCAGTTTTGAGAAGTAAGGCCTGGAGCGCCGTTATCCTTGGGCTTGCGATGTTCTGGAGCGTCATTGCTCTGGTTGTCTGCAACGTTTGGTTACTAAGCTAGAGCACCTTCCAGTCACAGCAGTTATGTTAGTTTTATGACAAGTGAATTATTGAGAATTATTTGTATCTGATAAAATAGCGGTAATAAGGAGGATATAATTTTTCCCTTTTTAGACTCGCTCGATAAATTTTCTCTATTGGACTAATCGCCAGAATAATGGCGATTAGTCTTTCTTTGTACTCGTGTACTAATACGACGCGCTCGCCGACGCAAACCTGACTTCTTCAATCCCTCTCAATATATCCGCCCTCATTATTCAAATTTCCTGTCTTAATGCGTTACGCCTATTTTAGCAATTTGGGTTGTTATCAAAATGTTACATCAAAGATGTGTTATCTTTAATAATGACCCTGAGGAGGATCAGGGGATGCTATCCCTAAGGTAAAGGAGGAGCTATGTCGTCAACCCTACGAGCAGCCAGTAAGGATACGCTCCAGGTTAAAGATAAAACCTGGCATTACTACAGCTTACCGCTGGCCGCTAAACAACTGGGCGATCTCTCGCGCTTGCCCAAATCGCTCAAAGTGCTACTGGAAAACCTGCTGCGCTGGCAGGACGGCGATTCCGTGACCGCTGAAGATATTCATGCCCTGGCCGGATGGCTGAAGCATGCCCATGCCGACAGGGAGATTGCCTACCGTCCGGCGCGCGTCCTGATGCAGGACTTTACCGGGGTTCCTGCCGTGGTGGACCTGGCGGCGATGCGCGAAGCGGTCAAACGCCTGGGCGGCGATACCGCCAAAGTGAACCCGCTTTCTCCTGTCGACCTGGTCATTGACCATTCGGTTACGGTAGACCGTTTCGGCGATGATGATGCCTTTGAAGAAAACGTCCGGCTTGAGATGGAGCGTAACCATGAGCGCTATGTCTTCTTACGTTGGGGACAACAGGCTTTCAGCCGCTTCAGCGTAGTACCGCCGGGTACCGGTATTTGCCACCAGGTAAACCTCGAATACCTTGGCCGGGCGGTGTGGAGCGAACAGCAAAACGGCGAGTGGGTGGCTTTCCCCGACACCCTGGTCGGCACCGATTCCCATACCACGATGATTAACGGTTTAGGCGTTCTGGGCTGGGGCGTCGGCGGTATCGAAGCGGAAGCCGCCATGCTCGGTCAGCCGGTTTCCATGCTGATCCCGGACGTTGTTGGCTTCAAGCTGAGCGGCAAGCTGCGTGAAGGCATTACCGCGACGGACCTGGTCCTGACGGTCACCCAAATGCTGCGTAAACACGGCGTTGTGGGTAAGTTTGTTGAATTCTACGGCGATGGCCTCGATTCTCTGCCGCTGGCGGACCGCGCGACGATTGCCAATATGTCGCCGGAGTATGGCGCGACCTGCGGCTTTTTCCCGATCGATGCGGTAACGCTTGACTATATGCGTCTGACCGGCCGCAGCGAAGAGCAGGTGGCGCTGGTAGAGGCCTATGCGAAAGCGCAGGGTATGTGGCGTCAGCCCGGAGATGAACCGGTATTCACCAGCACGCTGGCGCTGGATATGGGAACCGTTGAAGCCAGCCTGGCCGGGCCGAAACGCCCGCAGGACCGCGTAGCGCTCGGCGATGTGCCCCAGGCCTTTGCCGCCAGCACCGAGCTGGAAGTTAATCACGCGCAGAAAGATAAACGGCCAATTGACTACACGCTGAACGGACAGCAGTATTCGCTGCCTGACGGCGCGGTGGTGATTGCCGCCATTACCTCCTGTACTAACACGTCGAACCCCAGCGTCCTGATGGCCGCCGGCTTGCTGGCCAAAAAAGCCGTTGAGCGGGGGCTGAAGCCGCAGCCGTGGGTTAAAGCGTCGCTGGCTCCCGGGTCGAAGGTCGTTTCCGACTATCTGGCCCACGCAAAGCTGACGCCGTATCTTGATGAACTGGGCTTCAACCTGGTCGGCTATGGCTGTACCACCTGTATCGGTAACTCCGGACCGCTGCCGGACCCGATCGAGCGCGCAATCAAGCAGGGCGATCTGACCGTCGGGGCTGTGCTCTCCGGCAACCGCAACTTTGAAGGACGTATTCATCCGCTAGTAAAAACCAACTGGCTGGCGTCGCCGCCGCTGGTGGTTGCCTACGCCCTGGCGGGGAATATGAATCTCGACCTGACCCGTGAGCCGTTAGGGACGGGTAAAGATGGTCAGCCGGTGTATCTGAAGGATATCTGGCCGAGCGGAATCGAAGTCGCGCAGGCGGTAGAGCAAGTCTCAACGGAGATGTTCCGTAAAGAGTACGCCGAAGTGTTTGAAGGGACAGCCGAGTGGAAGGCGATTAAAGTGGATCGCTCTGATACCTACGACTGGCAGGATGATTCCACCTACATTCGCCTGTCGCCGTTCTTTGATGAGATGGGCGTTGAGCCTAAACCGGTAGAGGATATTCACGGCGCGCGCATTCTGGCCATGTTGGGCGACTCGGTTACCACCGACCATATCTCCCCGGCGGGCAGCATTAAAGCCGACAGCCCCGCGGGCCGTTATCTGCAAAATCACGGCGTCGAACGCATTGATTTTAACTCCTACGGCTCCCGTCGCGGCAACCATGAGGTGATGATGCGCGGGACGTTTGCCAATATTCGTATTCGTAACGAAATGGTCCCCGGCGTGGAAGGGGGGATGACCCGTCATCTTCCTGATAGCCAACCTATCGCTATTTACGATGCCGCTATGCTCTACAAAGCGGAGGGCACGCCGCTGGCGGTGATCGCAGGCAAAGAGTACGGTTCCGGCTCCAGCCGCGACTGGGCGGCTAAAGGACCGCGTTTGCTCGGCGTTAGGGTGGTGATTGCCGAGTCTTTCGAGCGTATCCACCGCTCCAACCTGATTGGAATGGGGATTTTACCGCTGGAATTCCCGCAGGGGGTGACGCGTAAAACGCTGGGACTGAGCGGCGAGGAGCGGATAGATATCAGCAACCTGCAGGCTCTGCAGCCCGGTATGACGGTGCCGGTCACGCTGACGCGTGCGGATGGCCGGCAGGAAGTGATTGAATGCCGCTGCCGCATCGATACCGCGACTGAGCTGACCTACTATCAGAACGACGGTATTTTGCACTATGTGATCCGCAATATGCTGTAAACCCGCGTCTGATATAAAAGGGGCCAGCACAGGCTGGCCCTTCATTTTTCAACGGAATTACTTGCTCAGCAGGTGCCCCATTTTGGCAGCCTTAGTATCCAGATAGTGGGCATTTTTCGGGTTGCGTCCCACAATCAGCGGCACGCGTTCCACAATGTTAATTCCCGCTTCAGTCAGAATTTCGACCTTCTTCGGGTTGTTGGTCAACAGGCGTACCTGGTCGACGTTGAGCAGCTTAAACATATCTGCGCACAGCGTGAAGTCGCGTTCATCGGCGGCAAAGCCCAGCTGATGGTTGGCTTCCACGGTGTCATAGCCTTGATCCTGTAACGCGTAGGCGCGGATTTTGTTCAGCAGACCGATATTGCGCCCTTCCTGGCGGTGATACAGCAGAATGCCGCGCCCCTCTTCGGCAATATGCGACAACGCCGCTTCCAGTTGAAATCCGCAATCACAGCGCAGGCTAAAAAGGGCGTCGCCCGTTAAACACTCAGAGTGTACGCGAGCCAGAACCGGGGATTGCCCCGAAATATCGCCAAATACCAGCGCGACGTGATCCTGCCCGGTTGCCAGTTCTTCAAAACCCACCATGAGAAAATCGCCCCATGGGGTTGGCAGTTTGGCTTCTGCCACACGTTTAAGCTGCATGTGATTCTCCAGATTCTATCAGCACCTGACTGTGCTTCTGTTTGCCGCTATTTTGCCACAATGGCGCGACGTTCTCCTAATTGCGTAGGGTTACCTGCGCGCAAAGCGCACAAACGAACTACTTTCCGTTATGATATTGAGGTTAATGAATAAGGAGACGAGATGCTGTTGATTGCCAGACGAACCGCCGTTGGCGCGGCCCTGTTATTAATCATGCCTGCTGCGATCTGGATTTCGGGCTGGAAATGGCATCCCGGGCTGTCGGCAGGGACGATGAAGCTGCTGTACTGGGTGACCGAAACGGTGACGCAGCCATGGGGCATCATTACGCACGTTATCTTATGCGCCTGGTTTCTGTGGTGCCTGCGTTTTCGTCTGCGAGCGGCGATAATGCTGTTTCTCATTCTGGCCGCAGCGATACTGGTTGGGCAGGGAATGAAGACGTGGATTAAAGGCCGCGTTCAGGAGCCTCGTCCCTTTGTCATCTGGCTGGAGCAGACGCAGCAGGTGCCGGTCACGCAATTCTACGCGTTGAAACGCAAAGAACGCGCTAAACTGGTGCATGAGCAGCTGGCGCAAGAGCAGCAAATCCCCGGATTTTTGCGCAAGCACTGGCAAAAAGAGACCGGCTTCGCTTTCCCATCTGGCCATACGATGTTCGCTGCCAGCTGGGCGCTGCTCGGCGTTGGTTTGCTGTGGCCGCGGCGTCGCTGGGTCACCCTGGCGCTGCTGCTAACGTGGGCGACGGCGGTGATGGGCAGCCGCCTGGCGCTGGGCATGCACTGGCCGCAGGATCTGATCGTCGCAACGCTGATTTCCTGGCTGCTGGTGACCCTGGCGACCTGGCTTGCCCAGCGGTTCTGCGGCCCGCTATCGCCGCCGGGAGAAGAGGCGCAGGATATTAAAAAAAGGGCGGCAGCGCCGGAATAATGTTGATATTACCCCTGTCAGGCCGCATATCCTGTACTGGTGTCATGCATTTCCATTTCACCGCTGCGGCGAAAATGGTACTTTATAGGGCTGAACGCGGGATTTTTTCGCGCAACCCACAGAACGGGAAGTCATGTGAAATATTTTCTTATTTTCTTACTGGTGTTAGCCATCTTCGTCATTTCAGTGACGCTGGGCGCGCAGAATGACCAGGTGGTCACGTTCAACTATCTCCTCGCGCAGGGTGAGTTCCGTATTTCGACGCTGCTGGCCGTGCTTTTTGCTGCCGGTTTTGCTATCGGCTGGCTGATCTGCGGTCTTTTCTGGCTACGCGTTCGCGTCTCTCTGGCGCGCGCTGAGCGTAAAATTAAGCGTCTGGAGCATCAGATCGCGCCAGCCAGCGCTACGCCTGCGGAAGCCGGTGTTCCTGCGGTGAAGGAATAATCATTTATGCTGGAGTTGTTGTTTCTGCTTTTGCCCGTTGCCGCAGCGTATGGCTGGTACATGGGGCGCAGAAGTGCACAACAGTCCAAACAGGACGATGCGAGCCGTCTGTCGCGTGACTACGTTACAGGGGTCAACTTCCTGCTGAGCAATCAGCAGGATAAAGCCGTCGATCTGTTCCTCGATATGCTGAAAGAGGATACCGGCACCGTCGAAGCCCATCTGACGTTGGGCAACCTGTTCCGCTCGCGCGGTGAAGTTGACCGCGCTATCCGCATCCACCAGAGCTTAATGGAAAGCGCCTCGCTGACTTACGACCAGCGCCTGCTGGCGGTTCAGCAGCTGGGGCGCGATTATATGGCCGCCGGGCTCTACGATCGGGCGGAGGGAATGTTCAAACAGCTGGTGGATGAAACGGATTTTCGCCTGAGCGCCCTACAGCAGCTGCTGCAAATTTATCAGGCAACCAGCGACTGGCAGTCGGCGATAGAAGTGGCCGAGCGTCTGGTTAAGCTGGGGAAAGAGAAACATCGCGGCGAAATCGCCAATTTCTGGTGTGAACTGGCGCTGCAGCAAATGGCGGGCAACGATCTGGATAAGGCGATGGCGCTGCTGAAAAAAGGCGCCGCGGCGGATCGCAACAGCGCTCGCGTCTCCATCATGATGGGTCGGGTATGGATGGAGAAGGGCGACTATGCCAAAGCGGTAGAGAGCCTGGAGCGGGTGATTGAGCAGGATAAAGAACTGGTGGGTGAAACCCTGGAGATGCTGCAAACCTGTTACCAGCAGTTAGGGAAAACCGACGAGTGGGAAGCATTTTTGCGCCGCTGCGCGGAGGAAAATACCGGCGCGACGGCCGATCTGATGCTGGCGCAGATCCTCGAACAGCGGGAAGGGGTTGACGCCGCGCAAAACTACGTGACTCGCCAGCTGGAGCGTCATCCGACGATGCGCGTTTTCCATAAGCTAATTGATTACCACATCAATGAAGCCGAAGAGGGGCGCGCGAAGGAGAGCCTGGGCGTGCTGCGCCACATGGTGGGCGAGCAGGTCCGCAGCAAGCCGCGCTACCGCTGCCAGAAATGCGGCTTTACCGCCCATACGCTGTACTGGCACTGTCCATCCTGCCGGTCGTGGTCAACCATTAAGCCCATTCGCGGACTCGACGGGCAGTAATTTTAAAAAAAAGCCGCACTTTAGTTACAACATACTTATGGATTATTATGTCCGTCTCCTCCGGCTACGGCTATTAAGGCGTCCGGCAGGGAGGGAAATGCAGCCTGTTATTTTCGGCTTATCGCAGGTAGAATGCTGCCCGTTTACCTTTTTTGCGCCGAACCGGCGCTCATCAACAATTAAGGTCCGGTCATGACGTCTACTGCTACATCTTCTTCCCGCGTTGTCACATCCTCTCCCATCGTCGTTGCTCTCGATTATGATAACCGTGATAAAGCGCTGGCGTTTGTCGACCGTATCGACCCGCGCGACTGCCGGCTCAAGGTTGGTAAAGAGATGTTCACCCTGCTGGGGCCGCAGTTTGTTCGCGACCTGCACCAACGCGGTTTTGAGATTTTCCTCGATCTAAAGTTTCACGATATCCCGAATACCACGGCGCGTGCGGTCGCCGCAGCGGCAGAGCTTGGCGTCTGGATGGTTAACGTTCATGCCTCCGGCGGCGCGCGTATGATGACCGCCGCACGTGAGGCCCTGCTGCCCTTCGGAAAAGATGCGCCGCTATTAATTGCGGTAACGGTGTTAACCAGCATGGAAGCCAGCGATCTGCAGGATCTGGGCATTACGCTTTCTCCGGCGGACCACGCCGCGAAGCTGGCGGCGCTGACCCAGCGCTGCGGGCTGGATGGCGTTGTCTGTTCGGCGCAGGAGGCGGTTCGCTTTAAACAAGAGCTGGGCCAGGCGTTCAAGCTGGTGACGCCTGGCATTCGTCCGCAAGGTAGCGACGCGGGTGACCAGCGGCGCATTATGACGCCGGAACAGGCGCAGGCGGCGGGGGTAGATTACATGGTGATTGGTCGTCCGGTAACGCAGTCTGCCGATCCGGCCGCCACTCTGCGCGGTATCAACGCATCGTTGAATAAGGGGGTATGATGAGCGATTCCAACAGTCGTCTGGTTTATTCAACGGACAGCGGTCGTATTGATGAGCCCAAAGCGGTACAGGCGCGTCCGAAAGGGGACGGTATCGTACGTATCCAGCGCCAGACCAGCGGACGCAAGGGGAAGGGCGTGTGTCTGATTAGCGGAATAGATGAAAGTGACGACGCGCTGGCTAAGCTGGCTGCCGAGCTGAAAAAGAAATGCGGCTGCGGCGGGGCGGTAAAAGATGGCGTGATTGAGATTCAGGGCGATAAGCGTGACTTGCTCAAATCGCTTCTGGAAGCCAAAGGCATGAAGGTTAAGCTGGCTGGCGGTTGATTAATAATAAGGCCACGATAAATATCGTGGCCTTTATTTTTGTGCTGGTGTACTGGTCAGCAAATATAAACTTTCATTTTATTGTTCGTGGTTAATATTATTTACCCACCTGGTGGCCGATAATCCCGCCGACTGCCGCGCCGCCGAGGGTACCCAGGGTGCTGCCGTCCGTTAATACCGCACCGCCCAGTGCACCGGCACCTGCGCCGATAGCGGTGTTACGGTCGCGTTTAGACCAGTTAGAACAAGCGCTCAGAGACATTGCAACAGTGACGGCCAGAACCACAGCGGCCATTTTTTTGTTCATTGAAGTCATCATTTTTTTCTCCTGAATAATCTATTCATGGATACAACTTCCCTTAAGCATAGCTTGTTACGCCAGCCCGGGGGGTATTCCATGAAGCTTTAGTTGCGCAGGTGTTGCTCTATTCACGCAGGTGATAGTTACTTCCTGTTATATCGCTAACATTAATTCTACTTTCTATAAATTTTTCAGGCAGGTAAAAAGTCTGAATTCAGGTGTCAGAAAAGTCTCAGACCAGGGCGATGCCGGGGAGAGCCCGGCAAAGCGGCGGTAAGGCAGAAATAAGGATCAGGGATGGTTAACGATATCGACGGCTAAACCGCACTGGGTTAACTGGTTGCGCACTGCATCATTGAGATTATCATCGGTGATAATGCGATTGAAGCGCCCTATCGGGCCGAGCGGATAGGGATGAACCACGTTGAATTTCGAGCTATCGCTGAGCACAATCGCTTCACAGCCCTTTTCAAGCACCGCGTTGACCACGTCAGCACGCATCATATCCCGTCCGGTAAATCCGGTTTCAGCCTGCCAGCCGTCAATGCCAATAAAGGCCTTGCTGAAGTGGACCTGCTGAATAAACTGGCGGGTTAGCGGACCCACCATGCTTTCACTGCGCTTTTGATAGATTCCGCCCAGCAGGATGACTTCTCCGGGCGTCTCTTTCAGCAGATGCGCAATATAGCTGCTGACGGTGATGATAGTGATATCGCCGCGTTCGGCAAGTGTACGGGCGAGCAGGGCGTTGCAGCTCCCGTTTTCGATAAACACCGTTTCCCCGGACGAAACGAGCGTAGCGGCCCGCGCAGCCAGCTCTCGCTTAATGGCGAAGTTGGTCATCATGCGGGTTTCCACATCTTCACTATCCAGCGGAACGGCGAAGCCGTGGGTACGCCGCAGGTAGCTCTGTTTCTCGAGTGAATTCAGATCCTGGCGAATGGTGACTTCAGAGACACCGGTCATCTTCGCGAGATCGGCCACGCTCATACGGCCTTTATCGATGACCATTTGCAAAATACTTTGTTGTCGGGCGTTCATAGCAACTTCGCAGTTAAGGGCTATTTGGGCGCGATCGGCCCTGGATGGCCGATGGCGACGATGAAGATTATCAAATTTCCCACGGCGCTTTAGGCTGACCGGGTTTATTTTCCTGCTCGTCGCTGGAAAGCGCCTGCAGTTCAGCTTTCAGAATTTCCAGATTATGGATTGCGGAGTGATAATCCCCGGCAACCAGAATATCCAGCACGGTATCGATTCGTTGGGCGAGCAGGCGGGCATTCAGATCTGACATGGCGTTATCCTGGTTACAAATGTGAATAAAATCAATGATGCTAAAAACGGATGAAAAAGAGAAGCGAAAAAAACGCACAAACTAACTCATCTACAATGATTCGTGGGCAACGCGCAGAAAAACAACGGGAAGGGCTAAAATGCGGCTCCATATAAGGGAGCCGCACAGGTGAACTATCAGGCGGCTGGACGCGCAATCACGCTACGGGTTTCCATGCGCACTTCGGCAATCGTGACGTCGATAACATCCGTGACTTTGTAGACGACTTCGCCTTTGATCTGCACGGTGCCGTTTTCCTGGCTGCACACCAGTTCATCGCGCACGGCGTGAAGGAACGGCGCCGGGATAAAGGCAACCGCGCCGTTATCAACCAGACGCACGCGCATGCCGCCGCGGCTGACATCGATAATCTCAGCTGCAAACCGGGTAGTGGTGCCGGCCTGCGGATTCAGATAGCGGGCGTACAGCCAGTCTCCAACATCGCGCTCCGCCATGCGGTTGAGGCGACGGCGTTCAGCCATTTGGATCGCAACGTCATCCTGCGGACGGGAGATCGCTTCCCCTTTGATAATTGCTTTCAGCAGACGATGGTTAATCATATCGCCGTACTTACGGATCGGGGAAGTCCAGGTCGCATAGGCCTCAAGACCCAGGCCGAAGTGCGGGCCCGGCTCGGTGCTGATTTCCGCAAACGACTGGAAGCGACGAATACGGCTATCGAGGAAACCAGACGGCTGCGCGTCCAGCTCGCGACGCAGCTTGCAGAAGCCTTCCAGCGTCAGCACTTCCACCGGGTCAACGTGCACATCGTGAGTCTTCAGTAAGGCCGCGAGCTGCTCGGTGTTGGCCGGATCGAAACCGGTGTGGACGTTATAAACGCCGAAACCGAGTTTGTCGCGCAGCACGCGGGCGGCACAGATGTTGGCGGCAATCATTGACTCTTCAACGATGCGGTTGGCGATACGACGCGGTTCGGCGACGATATCCAGCACTTCGCCCTTGTCGCCAAGCACAAAGCGGTAATCCGGGCGGTCCTTGAATACCAGCGCGTGGTTTTTACGCCATTCGCTACGACGCAGGCAGGCCTCCTGCAGCAGCTTAATTTGCTGGGCGATAGTCTCGCTTCCCGGCTGCCAGCCACCGTTATTTTCCAGCCAGTCGGAAACATCATCGTAGGCCAGCTTCGCTTTCGACTCGATGGTCGCCGCGAAGAACTGAATATCATCTTCGATGGTGCCGTCATCCGCGAGGATCATGCGGCAGGCCAGAACCGGGCGAACCTCGTTGGGGCGCAGAGAGCAGAGGTCGTCCGAGAGCTCGCGCGGCAGCATCGGAATGTTGAAGCCCGGCAGATAGTTGGTAAAGGCGCGAATTTTCGCCGTGTTGTCCAGCTTGCTGCCTTCGGCAATCCACGCGGTCGGATCGGCGATAGCGACGGTCAGATGCAGCTTGCCGTCAGCGGTTTGCTCAACGTACAGCGCATCGTCCATATCTTCGGTGCTGGCGCTGTCGATGGTCACGAAAGCCAGGGCCGTTAAATCACGGCGTTCCAGACCTTCATCAAGCATCTCGGTCGCCACGCCGTCCGGCGCTTCTTTTTCCAGATTATGACGCGCCAGGGTGACCCACCATGGAACGAAATGATCGTCGCCGTAGGTAATGTACTGGGTGAGCTCAGCGTAGAAACCGCGGTCGCCTTTCAGCGGATGACGGCGCATTTCGGCAACGGCCCAGTCACCCTCTTTAAAATCATGCTCTACGCCGCGCGCGGCGCGGCAAGGAATGGCATCTTTCAGCAGCGGATGGTCAGGAACGATGGAAAGACGATCGTCTTTCTTATGAACTTTGCCGACAAAACGCGTCAGGAACGGCTCAACCAGTTCTTCAGGCTCAGCGCTTTCGCGTTCCTTTTCAGTATTGACCACGGCGATAATACGATCGCCATGCATCACTTTTTTCATTTGCGGCGGCGGAATGAAATAGCTTTTCTGCGAGTCGACTTCGAGGAAGCCAAATCCTTTTTCCGTCCCCTTAACGACCCCTTCAACGCGCGGAGTCTGGGAATGCAGTTGCTGTTTAAGCTGCGCTAGCAGCGGGTTGTCCTGAAACATAATTTCGTATTTTCGTGGCTAAAAGAGCGGCTGACATTTTTACGCGAATATGCCTGCCGCAGCAAGCGCTGTTTCAGCATTTTACGTCTCCTGACGTACATTCCCGAGGGCGATTTTCAGCCGATTCATCCAACCGCACAGCCCGCACCAGGCGAGTAGATCGATAGCCGCGCTACGGGAAAGCCCGTAATCAGTGAGGGGAGTTAGCTGGGCGGCGCTGAAGCGGTCGGGCGCGCGGGTCAAAAGCTGTACGGATTGTAGAAGCTGGCGTTCCATTGACGGGTTGTCTCCCCATGGCTGGACGCCGGATTCATTACCACGCAAAGCGTCCGTGAGATCGGCTAAATCTGGACATCGCGAGGCCCACGCGTTAAAGCAGCTGATGCTGCCATTAATCCGCGCAGCGATCAGCGCCACCTGCGCGGCGAACGGTTGCCGATCGCTGAGGTGGAACAGGAGCTGCTCCTGCAGAGCCAGAGGAGGTTCCTGAGCCGCCAGCAGCGGGGCCAGTTCAAACAGGCCCGGATGTTTTCGCCAGTTCGCTAAAAGAGACTGGCGCTCATCGTCGGCATAGCGTAAGTCCGCGTCGTCAAGTCCTGGCTGCCAGTCACTCTCCCTCGCGACGAAAAGCGCTTCCGGGGCATCTTCCTGCTGCGGCATGCCGGGGATCCAGCGCACCGGGTAACCCAGCGCGGCATGGAAGGCGGCGATAGCGCGGGCCTGGAAGCTGATAAAGCCAATAATCTGATTGATAAGGATAATATCGCGACTGGTCAGGCCGACTTCGTCCAGCTGGCTGCGGGCGAGCGCGTTGATCAGCGAAGGAGAGCTCGCGAGCTGACGCGCGTACTGGGTAATTTGCGCCAGACGACGGTTGCTCTCACGCGAGGAGTCCGGGCCGGGAAGCGGCGCCAGGCGAGCGGCGTAGTGATTACACAGGCGCTGTACGCCATAAACCTGGGCGACGGTCAGCGCCGTACTTAGCCGGTCATAGGCGCTAAATGTCTGTAGACGGTTAACCGTCACTGACGCGGGAAAGAGGGCATCTGCCAGCCGACGGGCGGGCGTAAGCCAGCGCGCATGCGCCTCGAGCAGCTCCCGGGGGAGAGTCAGATCGAGTAGAAAACGATCTTCGACATGGGCGGCTTCAGGGACGAGCGGCAATACATCCACCGGGCAGATTGTTGACTGGGTCTCATGATACCAGTGGTTTTTGCCGTTAACGCGGCGTTGCTCCATGGGCGTTCCTTGTTCGGTATGTGGCAAACCGCCGTTTCGCGGTCATGCTATGCGGAACTATCCTGGCTTAACCCTGGAGCGGGAGAAAATATTGATCCGTGCTAACAAATAGCGGATTGGAATAACAGAAGGAAAGCGCGGGGGAAATACTCCTCCTCGCGGGCACGAGGAGGGTAACGAACTTATTTCAGTTCCAGCTCGTTCATGGCGGCGATGCTGAAGCCGCCGTCAACGTGAACGACTTCGCCGGAGATGCCGGCAGACAGGTCGGAGCACAGGAATGCTGCGCTGTTGCCCACGTCTTCAGTGGTGACGGTGCGACGGATCGGGGTGACCGCTTCGCAGTGCGCCAGCATCTTACGGAAATCTTTAATACCGGAAGCCGCCAGGGTACGGATCGGACCGGCAGAGATGGCGTTAACGCGAACGCCTTCCGGGCCCATGGCGTTCGCCATATAGCGCACGTTAGCTTCAAGAGAGGCTTTCGCCAGACCCATCACGTTGTAGTTCGGGATGGCGCGCTCTGCGCCCAGGTAGGAGAGCGTCAGCAGGGCGGAGCCCGGGTTCAGCATACCGCGGCAGGCTTTCGCCATCGCCACAAAGCTGTAGGCGCTGATATCGTGAGCAATTTTGAAACCTTCACGAGTCACCGCGTTAACGTAGTCGCCGTCCAGCTGGTCTGCCGGCGCAAAGCCGATAGAGTGGACGAAACCGTCGAACTTCGGCCACACTTTTGCCAGCTCGGTGAACAGAGACTCGATGCTCTCATCTTCCGCGACATCGCACGGCAGGACGATATTAGAGCCCAGCGCGGCGGCAAATTCTTCCACACGACCTTTCAGTTTTTCGTTCTGATAGGTGAACGCCAGTTCAGCCCCTTCACGGTGCATGGCTTGCGCGATGCCGTAGGCGATGGACAGTTTGCTGGCAAGGCCAGTCAACAGAATGCGCTTACCGGAAAGAAAACCCATAGCTTTTAATCCTTATCGTTATTGCGTATTTTTACTTTAACAATCATTTGGTTAGCATTGTTATTTCAAAATAACTCAAATTTAGCCGGGAATTATATCCCACTGACGACCCCTTGTGTCACGATATTTTTCTGCCATTCGCCACGTCATATCGCGCTTTGGCTACCGCGTATACAAGAGTATACCATCGGATATGACGGCGACCTGGCGCTAGCGCCGTGCAAATTACGCCTCGGTTTATTTACCGTCTTTACGCCAGGCATCGGCAGTCAGCGCCTCGCCGAAATGACCGGCAATCAGGCGTTTTGTCAGCTCGTGCAGCGGAGACGCCAGAACGTCGGCGGTGCTGCCGCGTTCGACCACTTCGCCCTGATGCATCACCAGCACCTGATCGCTGATGTGCTTCATCATACCCAGATGCTGAGTCACGTAAATGTAGGAGATACCCTGTTTTTCCTGCAGCTCCAGCATCAGGTTTATCAGCTGCGAGCGCATTGACATATCCAGCGATGCCAGCGCTTCATCGCAGACGATGACCTTCGGACGCAGGATCAGCGCGCGCGCCAGGCCCAGACGCTGTTTCTGTCCCGGCGCCAGCATATGCGGGTAGTAGCTGACGTGGTCCGGCAGCAGGCCAACCATTCGCAACGTTTCGATAATCTGCTTCTGCCGCGCTTCGGGTTCGAGGTCGGTATTCAGGCGCAGCGGAAAATCGAGGATTTGCGAAATACGCTGCCGAGGATTGAGCGAGGTCGACGGATCCTGAAAGATCATGCGAATCTTCTGGCTGCGGAAAGAGTAATCGCCAAACGCCAGCGGGCGATCGTCAATCAGCAGTTCGCCGGTACTGGGTTCGACCATTCCGGCGAGCATTTTTGCCAGCGTTGACTTGCCGGAGCCATTCTCGCCGATAATCGCCAGCGTCTGGCGCTCGCGCAGGGTAAAGCTTAACGGCTTAACCGCCTCCACCGTTTGCCGATGAAACCAGCCGGTGCGGTAGCGAAAGGTCTTACTCAGATTGCGCACTTCAAGCAATGTTTCGACCATTTCACTCTTTCTCCATGTTCAGCGGGAAATGACAGGCATAGAGGTGGTTACGGGCGCCCACCAGCCGGGGCGTTTCGATACATTCGCGCTGGGCATAGGGGCAGCGCGGCCCGAGCCGGCAGCCGATGGGCAGCTGTTCGAGCAAGGGGATCGCCCCCGGCAAGGTGTTGAGCCGACTCTTGTGCGGCATGGCGCTGCCGAAATCGGGAATCGCCCGAATCAGCGCCTGGGTATAGGGATGGTGCGGAATTGTCACCAGCTCTTCGCTCGGCGCGGTTTCCACCGTCTGCCCGCAGTACATCACGTTGATTTTGTCCGCCCATTTACTGAGCATCTGCATATCATGACTGATCAGCAAAATGGTGGTGTTGTTGTTTTGGTTCAGCCGCGTCAGCAGGCGGATGATTTGCGCCTGCGTTGTCGGCTCCATGGCGTTAGTCGGCTCATCGGCGATCAGCAGCCGCGGCTGGTTAGCCAGCGCGATGGCGATCATGACCTTCTGGCACTCTCCGTCCGTCAGCTCGTAGGGGAAGCTGCGCATCGCATCTTTATGGTCTTTGATCCCCACGCGGTGCAGGAGCTCAATGGCGCGCCGCTTGCGCCAGCCAAAACGCTGCCACCAGCGGCCTTTAAAGGTCCAGCCGGGAATATTCTGCGTTAATTGCTGGCCGATCCGTTCGGAAGGGTCGAGACAGGATTGCGGCTCCTGAAAAATCATTGAGACGTTGTGGCCCACCAGCTTACGCCGCTCGCGCACCGAGAGACGCAGCAGATCGATGTCGTCGAAGCGCATGCGGTCGGCGGTTACCCGCCAGTTGTCCTTGGTGACGCCGCATATCGCTTTAGCTATTAAGCTTTTGCCGGAGCCGGACTCCCCGACGAGGCCGCGTATTTCCCCCTCGGCGAGAGTCAGGCTGACGCGATCGACGGCTTTCACCCAGCCTTCGTTGGTCTTGAATTCAATGGTTAAATTACGGATGTCGAGTAATGGCATTATTCCACCCCGGCGATGATGGCGCGGCGGATCCCGTCGCCCAGCAGATTAACCAGCAGGACGCTTATCATGATTGCCGCACCCGGCAGCATCACCGTCCACGGCGCCACGTAAATCAGCTCCAGCGCGTCGCCGAGCATCGCTCCCCATTCGGGGGAAGGCAGTTGAGCGCCGAGATCGAGGAAGCCCAGCGCAGCGATATCCAGGATCGCCATCGACAGCGCGCGGGTGATCTCGGTGACCAGGCCTGAGGTAATATTCGGCAGCACCGCGAACCATAAAATATTCAGCGTCGAGGCCCCGTCAAGGCGGGCGGCGATAACGTACTCTTTTTCCAGTTCGTCATGCACCATGCTGTAGACCGAACGCACCATCCGCGGCAGAAGCGCCAGCCAGACGGCGAACATCGCGTGGCTGAGGTGCGGCCCGGCGAAGGCGACCACGATAATGGCCAGCAGCAGCGACGGGATCGACAGCAGCGTGTCAAGAATATGGTTCATCACCGCAGACCGCAGGCCGTGGGTAGAACCGGCAATCACGCCAAGCACCAGTCCCAGCAGGGCGGCGCCCAGCGTCACCACAAACGCGCCGCCGACCGTCGGCGCCGCGCCGCTCAGCAGGCGGCTCAGGACGTCGCGACCGAGATCGTCGGTACCGAGAAAGAACGACACTTCGCCGTACCGCGACCAGGACGGCGGCAGCAGCTGGTAGCCGAGAAACTGCTGGTCGATGCCGTAAGGAGCGAACCAGCCGCCGAAAACGCACAGCAGCGCCAGCGCCGCACAGCCGTACAGGCCGATCATGGCGGTCGTATCGCCGTAGAATTTTCGCCATACGGTGCGCAGCGCACCCGGCGGGCGCTTCTCCAGATAGACGCTATCGTAGGGCATACCATTCCTTATGTTTCAGTGGGTTAGCCATAGCACCCAGAATATCGGATATCACGTTCACAATAATTACCAGCGCGCCGATGACCATCACGCCCGCGGAAATCGCGGCGTAGTCCTGTTGGCGAATCGCGTTAATCAGCCAGCGGCCCAGCCCCGGCCAGCTAAAGACCATTTCGGTAATCATCGCCAGCGTTAGCATGGTGGAAAACTGGAGTCCCAGGCGCGGGATCACCGGCGGCAGGGCGTTGTGCAGGACGTGGCGGTGTAAAATCGTCCGCCGCGATACGCCGCGGGTGGCGGCGGCTTTGACATAGTTGGTGTCGTATACTTCGCTGGTGCTGATACGCATCAAACGGATCACTTCCGTCGTCGGCGCTACCGCCAGGGTTAGCACCGGCAGCACCATGTGGCGCGCCGCGCTGACGATCATTTCATGGCGCCACGGGGAGTCGGATAGCCATGCGTCGATCAGCGCAAAGCCGGTGACCGATTTCACTTCATACAGCAGATCGAAGCGCCCGGAGACCGGAAACCAGCCCAGGGTAAGGGAGAAAAACAGGGTCAGCAGCAGCGCCAGCCAGAAGATGGGAATCGAAAAGCCCAGCAGCGCCAGGGCGCTGATCAGGGTATCTTGCCATTTGTTGCGCATAATGCCCGCCAGCATACCGACGGGGATCCCGACCACCAGCGCGAAGCCGAAGGCGAGGATACAGAGCTCCATGGTGGCGGGAAAGACCTCTTTAAGCTGCTCGGAAATCAGCTGACCGTTGATGCTGGAAACGCCGAAATCCCAGTGCAGCACGCCCTCAAACCAGAATAGCCAGGCGTTCCACAGCGAGGCGCCCTGCAGCGGCGCGTGGGGCGTAAAATAGCTCAGGCTAAAACCGACAAAGGTCAGCAGGAAGAGGGTAATCAGCAACAGCAGCAGGCGACGCAGAGTAAAAATAATCATGGTTTTTTCACCTCGTCTTCTTTTTCCCGCGAGACGCCTGCGAAAGAGGCGTTGCCAAACGGGCTCAGCACCAGGCCTTTCATGTCGTAACGATAGGCCTGCAAACGCAGGGAGGAGGCCAGCGGCAGCACCGGCAGTTCATTGGCAAGAATACGCTGCGCCTCTTTATAGGCCTCAATGCGCGAGGCCAGCTGCTGTGAAGTGAGCGCCTTTTGCAGCACCTCGTCGAATTCGCGATGACACCAGTGAGCATAGTTGGTTTGTGAGGTAATCGCCGCGCAGCTCAAAAGCGGACGGAAAAAGCTGTCCGGATCGTTACTGTCCGTTGCCCAGCCGGACAGCGTCAGGTCATGACTCATATCCATTAATCTGGCCTCCTGGAAGCGACCTTCTACCGGCACAATAATCACCTTCACGCCAATTTGCGCCATATCCGCCTGAATAAGCTCGGCGGTTTTCAGCGGGCTGGGGTTCCAGGCCTGCGAGCTGGTTGGCACCCACAGCTTAAGCGTTAGATTTTCCAGCCCCAGGGCTTTCAGCCGGGCTCGGGCTTCCGCGGGGTTATATTCGGTGATCCTGGCGTCGTTATCGTAGGCCCAGGAGGCGCGAGGCAGCATAGACGCGGCGGTTTCCGCGGTGCCGTAGTAGATCGACTGCATCAGGCGCTGATTATTGATGGCCAGCGCCAGCGCATGGCGCACCTCAGGATTATCGAGCGGCGGCTTAGCGGTGTTAAACGCCAGCCAGGCGATGTTCATTCCCGGGCGCAGGGTCAGGCGCAGACGCGGGTCGTCACGCAAAATAGAGAGCTGGCTTGCGGCGGGCCAGGCCAGCACGTCGCACTCGCCGGTCAGCAGTTTTGACAAGCGGCCGGTGCCGCCGGAGCCGAGGTCGACCACCACCTGCGGCATCAGCGGTTTACCGCGCCAGTAGGCCGGATGGCGCTGCAGGCGAATGTACTGACCGCTGCGATACTCCTCCAACTGGAACGGACCGGTGCCGACCGGTTGCCGGTCGATCAGTTCCTGGCGATCGTTCTGCGCCAGCTTCGCGGCATACTCTGCCGACATCACCGAGGCGTAGTGGGTGGCCAGATGCCACAGGAACGAGGCGTCCGGGCGTTTGAGGCGAAACTCGACGGTATGACTATCCAGCTTACGCACGCTTTCCACGCTGTCGGCAAACTGTAAGCTATCGAAATAGGGAAAGCTGCTGCCGTTAACGTTGTGCCACGGGTGGTCGCGATTAAAAATGCGGCCAAAGGTGAAAATGACGTCATCGGCATTAAAATTACGGGTCGGTTTGAACCAGGCGGTGGTCTGAAAAGGCACGTTGTTGCGCAGGTGGAAGCGGTAGGTTGCGCCGTTGTCCAGCACCTCCCAGCTTTCTGCCAGTTCGGGAACCAGGCGATAAGTATAGGGGTCGACGTCAAGCAACCGGTCATAGAGCTGGGCGGCCAGGGTATCGACAATCAGGCCGCTGCTGACCTTTTGCGGGTTGAAGGTGTTGACCTGTCCGCTCACGCAATAAACGAAGCCGCTATCGCGAATATCCGCGTGCGCAGGCAGCGCTGGCGCGGCAAAAGCTTGCCCGTACAGCATACATACCGCTGCCAGGAGAGAAGACAATTTCAGGCGCATAGTTTCTTTTTGATTATAGAGCAAGGCTCTATCTTATTAATATTAAATAACATTTACCACCACCTTATTGCTCATGGAGATAATATAAGCGAGGGCTGCGTCGGTTATTTGACCAACTGATTCAAATTCATACTGCTTATTAACTTCGAGTATACCTCGTAAATCATCCGACGTTTGTCATCAGGCAAGCGAGGGGTTGAGCAAAGCGTATTTTCGATTCATCTGCCGCACGGCTTGAGGAAGCTATGGGTATTGAGCATGGCGCTTATTTGCGTCGAAGCCCCGATATCCGCCACATGGTATCTTTTTATTGGCGGTTTCTCCAGCCAGCCGTGGCTGTACGGCTGGCTGGCGGTCGAGGCGCTACAGGGGAAGGAGTCGGTTATAGCGGGCGATGTAATCTTTGGGATTAATTTCCAGCTTTTCGCCATCGTGATGGTGGGCAACATAAGTACGCAGTACCAGGCCGCTGTTTTGCGGCGTAATTGTCCAGCCCTGTTGACGATATGCATCTTCGGTTGAGCGGATAAGCAGGTCCGAAAAGATCATCATGACCGAGAGCGCCGGCGCGCGGTGGCTTTTCATGGTATGGACCAGGCTGACGTGCGCCGCATAGCGGCCGAGCGTTGAAGGATTAACCGGAATCATCTTTATTTTCAGTCCATTGAGTCATGATGCGCTGATGATAGTTCACATGAGGATATCTTGCTAGTTACAATTTTTTAACCCCATGCGAACGGGCTGCCGCGCAAGCAAAAGCTATTTTTCACGGCACAGGCCGCTTGCAGAAAGAAGCAGGGTAGTGACGCTGTCACTTTTCAATCGCCGAGCGGCGTGAATTCATAAAGCGCCAGCGCATTGCTCTCCAGCGAATCGACAAGCTGCCAGCGGTCGCTATCCGGCGTCTCTTCACTGACGCGCAGCGCCGGACGCGCTCTGTGCATCAACCAGCGATAGTCCTCATCGTCCGGGCCGCTTTGGCTGCGAAAGGCCTCAAACAGCGGGAAGAGCGCGCCATGGTGCCGATCGAACAGATGATGTTTGATTCGCCAGCGTCCTTCAAGGCCGAGCAGGCGCACGCTCCAGGGCTGACTAAAGCGCTGGATAAACGCCTCCTCGCTGGAAAGCCAGGGATTGAAAACTACCGTGTTGCGCAGCAGTAGCTGATAATGGCCGTTATGGCGCAGCAGCAGCAAGTTCTTGTCGTTGATCACCACCTCGCCCCGCAGCCTGCGCCACAGCCATAGCACCCAGTAGACCGGTCGCGGCAGACCGTGGAGATAGTGCAGCGCCAGGCTGGAAGTATCCAGCTTGCCGTTGGCGCGGGCTTCCCCCTGCAGCCCTGAATTCAGCCAGAACCCCGCGAGCCAAACCTGATCCGCCAGTCCCAGCAGATTATCCATCAGCAGCGCGCCGCGAAAGAAACGGCCGTTGGTATCGCGGGTATCGCCGGTGAGGGTATTCCACGAGAGCAGCCAAAGCGGCAGCAGGAGCTGCCGCTGGCGCAGCGCGCTATGAAGTTTGCGCAATTTGTGTACCGGATAGTTTTCGCTGGCGGCCAGTTTCTGGCTATCCACCTGCGCGAGATCCAGCAGTTCATTAGCATCGGCCTGGCAGGCCAGAAAATCCGCCTCGACCAGCAGCGGTGAACGCAGAAGGGGATCGTCCTCCACCTGTTGAGGAAAACGGTGCCAGATCCCCAGCGCCGACTGCGGCGATAGCCTCTGCAGGATCGTCTTTTGTTGCCGCCAGGCGTGCTGGCGGGCCTCGTCGCTGGCCTGAGGGGACCAGTGCCAGACGAAGTGCCAGCTGGCGAGGGTTGCCGGCGGAAAATGGTTAGCGGACAGAGAGAGGAAACGTTGCAGCAGGTCGCCGCGGGTGGTGAGCCCGGTATGCAGTATCACCGCCAAGCCCTGGGTCGCCAGCCAGCTAAAAATGCGCTGCAGGTTATACCAGCAGGCATACCCGGCCATTTGCGGATCGTCCCAGCCGGTGCCGAACAGGCGGCTGCTGAGAAACGGATCGTGAATATCGATGGCGAATATCGGCAGCGCGTCGTGCAGCTGTTCCAGTTCGCGGCGGACATCCTCGCGCAGCAGATCGTCCAGTTCGCGAACGGTAATCACCATTCGGGTGTGACGCAGCGGCGCGCCGCGCGCCGGGAGTTCGCGAACATCGAGATGGCGGGTTTGTTGGGGGCTGAGCCGCAGCGGCGGGCTATCCAGACCGTAGGTTTGCGGCGCGTTGAGCCGGGCGTACAGCCGATCGATTGACACCGGCTGCCATCGCTCGGTCTGCTGTAGGTGCGGGCGGAGAGATTCGACCGCCGTCTGCGGGTGCTGCTGGCGGAACTGGCGCGGCGTCAGGCCGTGCTCGCGTTTAAACAGGTCGCTCATCACCCGGCTGCTGGCAAAGCCCTGCTGCTGAGCGATCTGCTGTATCTATTGACGCGTCGTCGTCAGCTGCTCCGCGGCTTTGCGCAGGCGCAACCCGGTGATGTACTGCATAAAGCTGACGCCCACCTCTTTGCGGAACAGACGCGAGAGCCAGGCCTCAGAAACAAACTCCGCGGCGGCTATCTCCTGCAGCGACAGGCGCCGTTGATAGTTGGCGTCGATTCGCGCCACCACTCTGTTAATTCGCTGGCTCCAGCGTTCGGCTCCGCGAGACGCCTGGGCGGTGAGGGGACGGCTGAAGCGTGACGCCAGCAGGAGAGCAATTTCGCTAAGCCAGCGGTTGGCCTCCAGCCGGTAGTGGGCCTGCGGATTGACCAGACCGAGGACCAGCAGCTGGCGCATCAGGTAGCGCAGGGTGTCTTCGGCATCGCGGGTTTCGCTGCTGCTCTGGTAGGCGGAGGCAAAAAAATCGCCGTCGAGGCGGGTCAGCCATCCGGCGTTCAGCGACAGCGCCATCACGACGTTCGCCGTCTTGCTGTGCAGGCTCCAGCGGCGATGACGATTCACTATCGCCAGTTCATCGGCCTGCAGGTACCGACCCGTCTCGCCATCGCGGAGTTCGACGCTGCCCTCAAGCAGCCATAGCAGCGTCAGAGCATCGTTTTCCTGCTGGCTCAGCTGCCGGATATCGCGAACCACAACCTGAAAGTCGCCTGAATGATGCTCCACCGTCGCCTCCTGAAGACAAAAAACAGCACGTTATTTTTTGTCATAACCGTTTTGTATGAAAAACACTCATTAATAATCCGTCACTATAAAACAAAAAAGCGCATTTTAAAGCCAACAGGGATGCATAAACTCGAAAGTGTCGTGCAAACACAACACAGGAATAATAAAAATGACACACCCGATTATTGAGGCATTACAGGTTAACGAGGCGCAGTTTGTCGCGCTTCGCCGCCGTTTCCATCAGCAGCCGGAAATTGGTTTTGAAGAGCATAAAACCAGCGAAGAGGTTGCCCGCCTGCTCGGCGAATGGGGCTATCAGGTTCACCGCGGTCTGGCGGGCACCGGCGTGGTCGGTACTTTACGCGTCGGCGAGGGTAAAAAACGGTTGGGGCTACGGGCGGATATGGACGCCCTGCCGATGCAGGAGATGAGCGGCAAAGCGTGGGCCAGCCGGGTCGACGGTCGTTTTCACGGCTGCGGCCACGATGGCCATACCACCACGCTATTGTACGCCGCGGAATATCTGGCGCGCACCCGGCAGTTTAACGGCACCCTGCAGCTTATTTTTCAGCCTGCTGAGGAATTACTCTACGGCGGTCGGGTCATGCTGGAAGACGGCCTGTTTGACCAGTTCCCCTGCGATGCCATTTTTGGCCTGCATAATATGCCGGGGCAGCCGTTAGGCAGAATCGGCCTGCGCGATGGGGCGATGATGGCCTCCTCGGATACTCTCCATATTGAAGTCAAAGGGGTGGGCGGACACGGCGCGGTACCGGAGCATACCGTCGACGCCACGCTGGTTGCCTGTCATATCACCCTGGCGCTGCAATCCATTGTTTCCCGAAACATCACGCCGTTTGAACCAGCGGTCGTGACCGTGGGCAGTATTCAGGCCGGGCACGCCCCGAACATTATCAACGACAAGGTGCTAATGAAGCTCACGGTGCGCACCTTAAACGAACAGGTTCGCGAGACCGTCCTGCAGCGCATTCACGATATCGCCGTTGCTCAGGCCGAGAGCTTTAACGCCAGCGCCGCCTTAACCCACGTTAACGGCAGCCCGGTTTTAAGGAACGATCCGGCTGTCAATGAGATGGTCCGCACGGTGGCGACCGCGCTGTTTGGCGAGGCGCAGGTCGGCGAGGTGAAGCCGTTTATGGGCAGCGAAGATTTTGCTTTTATGCTCGAGCGCAATCCGAACGGCTGCTATTTCACCATCGGGGCCGGGGACGAAGCGGATCGCTGCATGGTGCATAACCCGGGATACGACTTCAACGATGCGCTTTTGCTGAAAGGCGCCGCGCTGTGGTGCGCCCTGACGGAACACTATTTGCGTTAATGTCCGCAACGAAGAGGACCCTGCTATGAGTTCTGTATCGCTAAGCGAAGCGCAGTTCGTCGGCACCGATCGTCTGCTGGCGGGTATTGTATTGAGCGTTCTGACCTTCTGGCTGTTTGCCCAGTCGGTGATTAACGTGGTTCCGGCGATGAAGAGCAGCCTCGATATTTCGCTGGAAACCCTGACCCTGGCGGTGAGCCTGAGCGCGTTATTCAGCGGCTGCTTCGTGGTCGCCAGCGGCGGGCTGGCGGATAAATTCGGCCGCATGCGCATGACTACCCTGGGCCTGATCCTCAGCATTGTCGGTAGCGCAATGCTGGTGCTCTCTCAGGGACCCGCGCTGTTCCTGGCCGGGCGCGTTTTACAGGGGCTGTCGGCCGCCTGCATCATGCCGGCGACGCTGGCATTAATTAAAACCTGGTATGAAGGCAAAGCGCGCCAGCGGGCGGTCAGCTTCTGGGTCATCGGCTCGTGGGGCGGCAGCGGTCTGTGTTCGTTTGTCGGCGGGGCGATCGCCACCGGTCTGGGCTGGCGCTGGATCTTTGTTTTCTCCATCGCGGTAGCGCTGGCGGCGCTGTTTTTGCTGCGCGGTACGCCGGAAAGCCGCAGCGCCAGCGCGCAGCAGCATAAGCTGGACATCAGCGGCCTGCTCAGCCTGATCCTTGCGCTGGTGCTGCTAAATCTGTTTATCAGCAAAGGCCACGGCTGGGGCTGGACCAGCGCAACCTCGCTGGCGATGCTGGCCGGCGCGCTGGCATCGGGGCTGTTTTTTATCCGCAGCGGCCAGCGTAAGGGCGACGCGGCGCTGATTGATTTCGCGCTGTTTCGCAACCGGGCCTACAGCGCCGCGGTGTTGTCGAACTTTATGCTCAACGGCGCCATCGGTACGATGATGATTGCCAGCATCTGGCTCCAGCAGGGGCATCATCTGAGCCCGCTGGAGAGCGGAATGATGACGCTCGGCTATCTGGTTACCGTGCTGGCGATGATTCGGGTGGGCGAGAAGCTGCTGCAACGCTACGGCGCGCGTTTGCCGATGATGAGCGGCCCGGTCTTTACCGCGGTCGGTATTCTTCTTATCTCCTGCACCTTCCTCGATAAATCGACCTATATCGTCACGGTCTTTTTCAGCAACGTGCTGTTTGGCTTCGGCCTGGGCTGCTACGCCACCCCGTCAACGGACACCGCGGTGGTTAACGCTCCTGAGAATAAGGTAGGCGTGGCCTCGGGGATCTATAAGATGGGCAGTTCGCTCGGCGGAGCGATGGGCATTGCGGTGACAGCGTCACTTTTTGCGCTGTTTTTACCGCTCGGCATGGCCAGCGCGGCGCAGTATGCGCTGTGGTTTAACGCCGCGCTCTGCCTGGGTTCAATGGCGGTGAGCGCGCTGCTGCTTCCGCGTACAGGTCAAAGCTGATGTTTTTTCAGCAGCGCCCGCAGCTGGTGGTAGGTTAGCCCCAGCAGTTCGGCCGCCTGCTTTTGATTGTACTTCGCCTGTTCGAGGCTTCTCTCGAGCAGGCTTTTTTCTTGCTCCTGCTGGAAAGCGCGTAAATCGAGCGGCAGCGTGGGGCCAGGCGTCTTCTCCACTTCGACGGGCGTCGCCGCGTGCTGCTGGCGGAAGGGGTTAATAATAATATTATCCAGCTCGCGCTCGCTGCTGCCGTGGCGGTAGACCGAGCGTTCAACCACGTTTTTTAATTCACGGATATTCCCCGGCCAGCGGTAGTTCTGCAGCGTCATGGCGGCGCGTTCGCTAAAGCCGGGAAACAGCGGCAGTCCGAGCTCGCGGCACATCTGGATAGCAAACTGGGTGGCGAGCAGCATGATGTCGCTCTGGCGCTCACGCAGCGGCGGCAGCTGCACCACATCAAAGGCCAGACGGTCGAGAAGGTCGGCGCGAAAAAGTCCGTCTTCCACCATTTGTGGCAGGTCGGCGTTGGTCGCGCACACCAGGCGGACGTTAACCTGCAGCGGTTGGCTGCCGCCGACGCGCTCCAGTTCGCCATACTCAATCACGCGCAGCAGTTTTTCCTGTACCAGCATCGGCGCGGTGGCCAGCTCATCGAGAAACAGGGTACCGCCGTCGGCGCGCTCGAAGCGCCCCGGGTGACGTTTACTGGCCCCCGTAAAGGCGCCGGCCTCATGCCCGAACAGCTCCGAATCGAGCAGATTTTCATTGAGCGCCGCGCAGTTCAGGGAGATAAACGGCCCCTGCCAGCGGGAAGAGAGGAAGTGCAGACGGCTGGCAATCAGCTCCTTGCCGGTTCCGCGCTCGCCAATAACCAGCACCGGTTTATCGAGCGGCGCCAGTCTTGAGACCTGCTCCAGCACCTCAAGAAAGCTATTGGCCTCGCCGAGCAGGTTGTCCTTGTAATCCGCCATGATGAATTTCGCCATTTAGTAGTGTGATTCACCAGGTCACTTTAGCAATGCGCTGGCCGGATAACAACCACTTCCATTAAAATCAATAAGATAAAAACTTGGCACGGCATTTGTATTAGTCATGGCACAGGCCGGTGCCTGATACCAGAACTATGAGGATTGAAATTATGGGTATTTTTTCTCGTTTTGCCGACATCGTGAACGCCAACATTAACTCTCTGCTGGAGAAAGCGGAAGATCCGCAGAAGCTGGTTCGGCTGATGATCCAGGAGATGGAAGACACGCTGGTTGAAGTCCGTTCGACCTCGGCGCGGGCGTTGGCTGAAAAGAAACAGCTGAGCCGTCGTATTGAACAGGCCGTTGCCCAGCAGGCGGAATGGCAGGAAAAAGCCGAACTGGCGCTGCGTAAAGAGAAAGAGGATCTGGCCCGTGCGGCGCTGATCGAAAAGCAGAAGCTGACCGACCTTATCGGCAGCCTGGAAAACGAAGCGCAGCTGGTTGATGAAACGCTGGCGCGGATGAAAAAAGAGATTGGCGAGCTGGAAAACAAACTCAGCGAAACCCGCGCCCGTCAGCAGGCGCTGATGCTGCGTCATCAGGCTGCAAGCTCCTCCCGCGACGTTCGCCGTCAGCTGGACAGCGGTAAGATTGACGAGGCGATGGCGCGTTTTGAATCGTTTGAACGCCGCATCGATCATATGGAAGCCGAAGCCGAAAGCCACCGCTTCGGTAAAGATAAATCGCTGGATCAGCAGTTCGCCGATCTGAAAGCGGACGATGAAATCAGCGAGCAGCTGGCGGCGTTGAAAGCCAAAATGAATCAAAATAACCAGTAATATCTTCGGGCGGCACCAAGACGTGCCGCCGCCATCAGCAAGGAGTTCACATGAGCATGCTTTTTCTCGCCATCCCTTTGACGTTGTTTGTGCTGTTTGTTTTGCCGGTCTGGCTCTGGCTGCATTACAACAACCGCACCGCCAGCGGCAGCCTATCGCAGAACGAACAGCAGCGCCTGCTGCAGCTGACCGATGACGCGAAGCGTATGCGCGAGCGTATTCAGGCGCTGGAGGCGATTCTTGACGCTGAGCATCCGAACTGGAGAGAGAAATAATGAGCGGACTGGATCTGAGTAAAAAACTGTGGCGCATTCCGCAGCAGGGCATGGTGAAAGGGGTTTGCGCCGGCATCGCGCAGTACCTGGACGTGCCGGTTAAGCTGGTGCGCCTGATTACCGTACTGGCAATGATTTTTGGCCTGTTCCTGTTTGTGGTGGTGGCCTACATCATTCTTTCGTTTGCGCTGGATCCTATGCCGGAAAGCGAGCTGTATGGTGAAAAAACGCCGAGCAGCGGAGAGCTGTTGGCCGCCGCGGATAAGGAGCTGGCAGCAGGGGAGCGTCGTCTGCGTGAAATGGAACGCTACGTCACTTCCGACACCTTTTCGCTACGCAGTCGTTTTCGCCAGCTATAACTGAAAGTTGAGGTTAATAATGAACATGAAATGGCAGCAGGCCGGGCAAAAAGTCAAACCGGGTCTGAAAATCGCAGGCAAGCTGGTGCTGCTCACCGCGCTGCGCTACGGCCCGGCGGGCGTCGCAGGCTGGGCGGTAAAATCCGTCGCGCGTCGGCCGCTGAAAATGCTGCTGATGCTTGTTCTGGAACCGATGCTCAGCCGGGCGGCGCAGCGGTTTTCTAAACGTCGCGGATGGCGTATGTTATGAGTGCCTAAAAACTCTCTCTATCAGGATGATAAAATGCGAAAACTGCTTCTGGGTTTAGCGCTGGCCATGGCCTTACCCGTCTTCGCGGCGGAGCACTGGATTGACGTCCGCGTTCCGCAGCAGTATCAAAAAGAACATGTCGACGGGGCGGTGAATATCCCGCTGGCGGATTTAAAAACGCGGATTGCGGCTGAAGTACCGGATAAAAACGATACCATTCACGTCTATTGCAACGTTGGCCGGCAATCTGGCCAGGCTCAGCAGATGCTGAGCGAAATGGGCTACACGCAGGTGGTGAATGCCGGCGGCCTCAGTCAGATCGCCAGGCCGAAAAGCGCCAGCAAATAATCTTCAGCCCCGTCGCAGCGGGGCTATTGCACTTTATGATTAGCCCTCATGTCTATTTCCCTCGTTCTTCAGGCTCAACAGGATGGCGATGAAGCGACTCAAAACAGAATTTAATGCGCTGGTGAATCGTGGGGTTGACCGGCATCTTCGCCTGGCCGTCACCGGCCTTAGCCGCAGCGGCAAGACCGCCTTTATCACCGCGCTGGTAAATCAACTGCTCAATATTCACGCCGGGGCGCGGCTGCCGCTGCTCAGCGCAGCGCGTGAAGAACGCCTGCTGGGCGTCAAGCGCGTCCCGCAGCGGGATTTCGGCATTCCGCGTTTTACCTATGACGAAGGGCTGGCCCAGCTGTACGGTCAGCCGCCGGTCTGGCCAACGCCCACCCGCGGCGTCAGCGAAATCCGCCTCGCTCTGCGCTATCGCTCCAACGATTCGCTGCTGCGCCATTTTAAAGAGACCTCGACCCTCTACCTGGAGATTGTCGACTATCCCGGCGAGTGGCTGCTGGATCTGCCGATGCTGGCCCAGGACTATCTGACCTGGTCACGGCAGATGACCGGATTACTGCAGGGGCAGAGGGCGGAGTGGTCAGCGCGCTGGCGGCAGCTATGCGAAGGACTGGATCCGCTGGCGCCCGCCGATGAAACCCGTCTGGCGGAGATCGCCGCGGCGTGGACCGACTATCTGCATACCTGTAAGCGCGAAGGGATGCACTTCATTCAGCCGGGGCGCTTTGTGCTGCCCGGCGAAATGGCCGGCGCGCCGGCGCTGCAGTTCTTCCCCTGGCCGGACGTTGATGCCGCCGGTGAAGCTAAGCTGGCGCAGGCGGACAAACAGACCAATGCCGGAATGCTGCGCGAGCGTTTTAAATACTATTGCGAGAAAGTGGTTAAGGGCTTCTACAAAGATCATTTCCTGCGCTTCGATCGGCAGATCGTGCTGGTGGATTGCCTGCAGCCGCTTAATAGCGGGCCGCAGGCGTTTAACGACATGCGTCTCGCGCTGACGCAGCTGATGCAAAGCTTCCACTACGGGCAGCGCACGCTGTTTCGTCGCCTGTTCTCACCGGTTATCGATAAGCTGCTGTTCGCCGCGACCAAAGCCGATCACGTCACCGTCGATCAGCACAGCAACATGGTGTCGCTGCTGCAGCAGCTGATTCAGGATGCCTGGCAGAACGCGGCGTTTGAAGGCATCAGCATGGATTGTCTGGGGCTGGCGTCGATTCAGGCGACGCAGAGCGGCCTTATCGAGGTGAACGGTGAGAAGATCCCTGCGCTGCGGGGGCATCGGCTAAGCGACGGACAGCCGCTGACCGTCTATCCCGGAGAAGTGCCCGCGCGCCTGCCGGGTCAGGCCTTCTGGGAGCAGCAGGGCTTTCAGTTTGAAAACTTTCGCCCGCAGGTAATGGACGTTGATAAACCGCTGCCGCATATTCGCCTTGACGCGGCGCTGGAATTTTTGATCGGAGATAAATTGCGATGACCGAACCTTTAAAACCGCGTATCGATTTCGATGGCCCGCTGGAGGTGGAAAAGGCGCAAATTCTGAAATCCGCGCGCGCTTTTGACGGTGCCGATGCGGAGAAGTTCGCTCCTGCGCGGTTCGACGCGCCGGAAGAAGAAGAGGGCGCGGCGGAAGCGGTGGTGGAATCGGTGCTGCGACCTAAGCGCAGCCTGTGGCGAAAGATGGTCAGCGCCGGGCTGGCTATTTTTGGCGTCAGCGTCGTGGCGCAGGGCGTGCAGTGGACGATGACCGCCTGGCAAACGCAGGACTGGATCGCCCTCGGCGGCTGCGCTGCCGGCGCGCTGATCGTCGGGGCGGGCGTCGGTTCGGTGGCGACCGAATGGCGCCGGCTGTGGCGGCTACGCCAGCGCGCCCACGAGCGCGATGAGGCGCGGGACCTGATGCACAGCCATGCGGTCGGCAAAGGGCGCGCCTTTTGCGAAAAGCTGGCCCAGCAGGCGGGGCTGGATCACTCGCACCCGGCGCTGCAGCGCTGGTATGCGGCGATCCATGAAACGCAGAACGATCGTGAAGTGGTGAGCCTGTACGCGCAGATCGTGCAGCCGGTATTGGATGCGCAGGCGCGGCGTGAGATTAGCCGTTCGGCGGCGGAATCGACGCTGATGATTGCCGTCAGCCCGCTGGCGCTGGTGGATATGGCGTTTATCGCCTGGCGTAATTTACGTCTGATCAACCGCATCGCCACTCTGTACGGTATTGAACTGGGCTACTACAGCCGCCTGCGCCTGTTCCGCCTGGTGCTGCTGAATATCGCTTTTGCCGGCGCCAGCGAGCTGGTGCGGGAAGTCGGGATGGACTGGATGTCGCAGGATCTCGCGGCCAGGCTATCGGCGCGCGCGGCGCAGGGAATTGGCGCCGGTCTGCTGACGGCGCGGCTGGGTATTAAGGCGATGGAGCTGTGCCGTCCGCTGCCGTGGATCGCCGACGATAAACCGCGGCTGGGGGATTTTCGCCGCGAGCTGATCGGCCAGCTAAAAGAGACGTTGCAGAAGAGCAAAAGCGGCGCGGAAAAATAAGTCGCTTAAGCATTCCCGGCTTGCGGCGTGAACGCCTTAGCCGGGCTACCGTTTCACAGAAGGCTGTAACCTGTAGCCCGGCTACGCGCAGCGCAAGCCGGGGAGAAAAGCAGAAGCGATGATAGCCGCTTCTCTCATCGTCATTTTTCCTCTGAGCGCATAACTTTACGGCAGAAAGGCCATTTTTCCGCCATACTGTCAATAATTGTTGACAGCTATCTTCACGCCAGCAAATAACTGTCCTATCATTCATCGGTTATTGGCCTCTTTAGGGTGAAAACGCCTATGCGTCTTGAAGTCTTTTGTGAAGACCGTCTTGGTCTGACTCGTGAATTGCTCGATTTACTGGTGCTGCGCGGTATCGACCTGCGGGGCATCGATATTGACCCTATCGGCCGAATTTATCTCAACTTCGCCGAGCTGGATTTCGCCAGCTTCAGCAGCCTGATGGCGGAAATTCGTCGTATCGCCGGCGTCACCGACGTGCGCACCGTGGCGTGGATGCCGTCAGAGCGCGAACATCTGGCGCTCAGCGCGCTGCTGGTGGCGATGCCTGAGCCGGTGCTGTCTCTCGACACCAAAGGAAAAGTCGAACTGGCTAACCCGGCCAGCTGCCAGCTGTTTGGCCAGAGCCAGGAGAAGCTACGCAGCCACCCGGTCGCGCAGCTGATTACCGATTTTAACGTCCAGCGCTGGCTGGAAAACAGTCCGCAGGAGTCCCACGCCGAGCACGTGGTGGTCAACGGGCAGAACTTCCTGCTGGAGATCACCCCGGTTTATCTCGAAGGCGAACACGGCGAGAAGGTACTGACCGGCGCGGTAGCGATGCTGCGTTCAACGGTCCGTATGGGGCGCCAGCTGCAAACGATGACCATTCAGGACACCAGCGCCTTTAGCCAGATCCTCGCCGTAGGCCCGAAAATGCGCCACGTTGTCGAGCAGGCCCGTAAGCTGGCCATGCTCAGCGCGCCGCTGCTGATCGTCGGTGATACCGGCACAGGGAAAGATTTGCTGGCCCACGCCTGCCATCTGGCCAGCCCGCGCGCGGGGAAACCTTATCTGGCGCTGAACTGCGGCTCCATCCCGGAAGACGCGGTGGAAAGCGAGCTGTTCGGCGACGCCGTTCAGGGTAAGAAAGGCTTCTTCGAGCAGGCTAACGGCGGCTCGGTTTTGCTGGATGAAATTGGCGAAATGTCGCCGCGCATGCAGACCAAGCTGCTGCGTTTCCTCAACGATGGAACTTTCCGCCGCGTTGGTGAAGATCATGAAGTCCACGTTGATGTCCGGGTGATCTGCGCTACCCAGAAAAACCTGGTGGAGCTGGTGCAAAAAGGGCTGTTCCGCGAGGACCTCTACTATCGTCTTAACGTCCTGACCCTGTATCTGCCGCCGCTGCGCGATTGCCCGCAGGACATCATGCCGCTGACCGAGCTGTTCGTGGCGCGTTTTGCCGATGAGCAGGGCATCCCGCGGCCGAAACTCTCCGCTGATTTGAACAGCGTTTTGATGCGCTACAGCTGGCCGGGCAACGTGCGCCAGCTCAAAAATGCGATCTATCGCGCGCTGACGCAGCTGGACGGTTTCGAGCTGCGCCCTCAGGATATTCTGCTGCCGGATCATGACGTCTCCTCGCTGGCGGTAGGCGAAGAAGCGATGGAAGGCTCGCTGGATGATATTACCCGCCGTTTCGAACGCTCGGTGCTCACCCAGCTTTATCGCAGCTTCCCCAGCACGCGTAAGCTGGCCAAGCGTCTTGGCGTCTCGCATACCGCCATCGCCAACAAGCTGCGTGAATATGGCCTGAGCCAGAAAAAGGGCGATGAGTAATGCCCGTCGGCCGGCTGCCTGCGCCGCCGGCCGGCATTTCCAGAAAAGGGAGGGGGGCTGGCGTCAAATGAATCGGTATATACTGCGTTTTTACCCTCTTTATGGCAGGCATACGCATGTGGATCTGGCGTAGTCATTTTTTTCAATGGATGAAACTGCTGGCGCTCTCCAGCGCGATCTCTTTTGTGCTGTTCTGGTTTCACCTTCCCGCCGCGCTGCTGCTGGGGCCGATGATTGCCGGCATCACCCTGAGCCTGCGCGGTGCGGCAATTCGCGTACCCCGTCCCTTTTTTATTGCCGCCCAGGCGATTATCGGCTGCATGATTGCCCGCAGCCTGACGCCCTCCATTTTCGGCGTTCTGCTGGCAAACTGGGCGCTGGTGCTGCTGATTCTCTTTTCCACGCTCGCTATCAGCGCGCTGGCGGGATGGCTGCTGGTGCGCTACAGCGACCTGCCCGGCGCCACCGGGGCGTGGGGGAGTTCGCCGGGCGGCGCCTCGGCGATGGTGATTATGGCCCAGGAGTACGGCGCCGATGTCCGGCTGGTCGCGCTGATGCAGTATCTGCGGGTGCTGTTTGTTGCCGGCGCCGCGGCGCTGGTGGTGCGCGTCGCGCTCGGCGGTGAAGCGCAGGAGATGACTCAGCAGGTCGCCTGGTTTCCGCCGATCAGCCGGCAGCTGCCGCTTACGCTTCTGTTGACGGCGGCGGCGGGGTGGCTTGGGCTGCGGCTGCGCTTTCCTTCCGGGGCGATGCTCTTCCCGATGCTGATTGGCGCGCTGGTGCAGGGAGAAGGCTGGCTGCTGCTCGAACTTCCCGAATGGCTGCTGGCGCTGGCCTATGCCGCCGTCGGCTGGAGCGTTGGTCTAAAGTTTAATAAACAGATTTTCCTGCTGGCGCTGAAAACCCTGCCGCAGATCCTGGCATCGATTATCGGCCTGATCCTGCTGTGCGCGCTGATGGCTTATGGGCTGACGCAGATTTTGCCGCTGGACTTTATGACCGCCTATCTGGCAACCAGTCCGGGCGGACTGGACACGGTGGCGATTATCGCCGCCGGTACGCGGGCGGATATGTCGTTTATTATGGCAATGCAGACGCTGCGCCTGTTCACCATCTTATTGACCGGCCCGGCGATTGCGCGCTTCATCTCCCGCTATGCGGCGCGGCAATAAAAAAAGCCCCCGTTTAACGAGGGCTTATATTACCTGGCGGGGATATTACGCTTTCAGCGCGGCCAGGGCTGCGTCGTAGTCCGGCTCTTCGGTGATTTCATTCACCAGCTGGCTGTAAACAACCTGGTCATTTTCATCAATGACGACCACAGCACGCGCCGCCAGACCGGCGAGCGGGCCCGCGGAGATAGCGACGCCGTAGTCGGCCAGGAACTGCGCGCCGCGCAGGGTAGACAGAGTGACAACGTTGTTCAGGCCTTCAGCGCCGCAGAAGCGAGACTGCGCGAACGGCAGGTCAGCGGAAATGCACAGCACGACGGTGTTGTCCAGTTCAGACGCCAGCTGGTTAAATTTACGTACCGATGCCGCGCAAACGCCGGTATCGATGCTTGGGAAAATGTTCAGCACTTTACGGGAGCCGGCGAACTGGCTCAGCGCGACGTCAGAGAGATCTTTGGCCACCAGCGTAAACGGCTGCGCTTTAGCGCCTGCCTGCGGAATGGTGCCTTGAACAGAAACGGGGTTGCCCTGGAAATGCACGGTTTGTGACATGGTTATCTTCCTGTTTACATATAGTTAACGTCGCGGCTAGTGTATGACATCCGTCATCAGCACGGCAAATCCTTTTAATACTTACCTGCGAGGTTCAGGGAATGCGAAATCTGCGAGTCTATGAAGAAGCCTGGCCGTTACATACTCCGTTTGTGATCGCCCGCGGCAGCCGCAGCGAGGCAAAAGTCGTGGTGGTGGAGATTGAAGAGAATGGCGTCAAGGGGACAGGTGAGTGCACGCCCTATCCTCGTTACGGAGAGAGTATAGCCTCGGTGATGGCGCAGATTATGGCGATTGGCGAACAGATTGAACGCGGCGTCTCTCGTGAGCAGATTCAGCACCTGCTGCCCCCCGGGGCCGCGCGTAACGCCGTGGACTGCGCGCTCTGGGACTGTCAGGCGCGCAGCGCGGGTAAGAGCATCGCGCAGCTGTTGGGCGTGACGCTGCCCAACCGGGTGGTTACGGCGCAAACGGTGGTTATCGGCACGCCGGACCAGATGGCGGCGAGCGCGGCGGCGCTGTGGGAAAAAGGGGCCACGTTGCTGAAAGTGAAGCTCGACGATCATCTGATTAGCGAGCGGTTGATTGCCATTCGTGAAGCGGTTCCGCAGGCAACGCTCATCGTGGATGCCAACGAAGCCTGGCGCAGCGATGGCCTGGCCGAGCGCTGTCAGCTGCTGGCGGATATTGGCGTGGCGATGCTGGAACAGCCGCTTCCGGCTGGGGCCGATGAAGCGCTGGAGAATTTTATCCACCCGCTGCCCATTTGCGCCGATGAGAGCTGTCATACGCGCGACAGCCTGGCGGCGCTGCGCGGCCGCTATGAGATGGTCAATATCAAACTGGATAAGACCGGCGGTCTGACCGAAGCGCTGCTATTGGCTGAGGAGGCGGAGCGCCTGGGATTTGCGCGGATGCTGGGCTGCATGCTGTGTACCTCAAGAGCCATCAGCGCGGCGCTGCCGCTGGCGCCGCTGGCCCGATTTGCCGACCTCGATGGCCCGACCTGGCTGGCGGTGGACGTTGAGCCGGCGCTGCATTTCAGCACCGGCGTGCTTCATCTTTGAGGATGCCAGTGCAGCAGGTCCGTCATCGCCTGAAGGTATTTATCCGTCGCCTCGTCGGCGGATATCGGCGGGAATTCGGCGGTGATGCAGGGCAGGCCGATATCCGCGCACCAGCTGCCAAAGGAGCCGGGCGTTTCATAGCCGACGCTGCCTACCAGCGGCAGGCTGAACGCCCCGGCAAGCCACTGCCCCAGCGCGCTGTGGCCGGGGTCTTCAATACAGGCCAGCGGATCGTGAAACGAAACCACCCATGCGGGATGGATCTGGTGGATCAGCTGGCACAGCGCCTGGGTTTCCGGTTCTGAACCGGGTTTTTCGCCGGTGAGCAGAACCACATCGCGCTGTTCCGCCGCGCTGTTCCAGCGATAGACCGTTTCGCCTTCTTTCCAGTTTGCCGCCGGAAAATTCCGGTTCAGGTCGATGCCGCGCGCGTTGGCGCGCAGCCCCAGCTGGCAACCGTCCGGGTTGACCGCCAGCACGACATGATGGCGGCGCAGCTCGGGTTTGAGCGTACGTAGCGCGCAGGAGAGGGTGACAATCGATGCGTTTTCATCGCCGTGGGTACCGGCAAGGATCAGGCCGCTGCGGCTATCGGCCAGCGGTGCAGGGAACCACAGCAGCGGCGCGCCGAGGTGAGACTGGCCATAGCGTTGTGTGCCGGGCGGAAAATCACCGCGCTGAGGGCGAGGACGAGAAACGGGCATAGGGCATCCTGTTGTCAGGTTATTTTTCAGCAGTGTTGTGTAAAACCGTCCCGGAATCAAATAGTTTCCAGCGAGGACGAAATCAGCATATATGTCAACTTTCTTTCACAAGCCGTTTGCAATTTCAGGTGATGAAACAAATAATTATCGCACTGCCAGCTCTGGTTTTTTTATTTTAAAGGGGATCTTATGAAGTATCCTGTCACATTGACATGCGGCGCGCTGTGGTTAGCCAGCGTCTCTTCTCTTGCCTGGGCGGCCGATGTCCCGCCGGGCACCGTATTAGCCGAAAAACAGGTGCTGGTGCGGCACATTAAAGATGAACCCGCCTCCTTAGATCCCGCCAAAGCCGTCGGTCTGCCTGAAATTCAGGTTATCCGCGATCTTTTTGAAGGTTTAGTCAATCAGGACGAGAAAGGCAATCTGATTCCAGGCGTGGCGACTCGCTGGCAGAGCAATGATAATCGCGTCTGGACATTTACCCTGCGCGATAACGCCCGCTGGTCCGACGGAACGCCGGTAACGGCGGAGGATTTCGTCTATAGCTGGCGGCGGCTGGTTGATCCTAAAACCACCTCCCCGTTTGCCTGGTTTGCTGCGCTGGCCGGAATCGCCAATGCGCAAAATATTATTGATGGTAAAGCCGCGCCGGATACCCTCGGCGTCACCGCCGTGGACGCGCGTACCTTGCGCGTGCAGCTGGATAAACCGCTGCCGTGGTTCAGCAATCTGACGGCGAGCTTTGCTTTCTATCCGGTGCAGAAGGCTAACGTGGAGAGCGGCGACAACTGGACGCGTCCGGGAAGCCTGATTGGCAACGGCGCGTATGTCTTAAAAGATCGCGTGGTGAATGAAAAGCTGGTGGTGGTTCCCAATACGCACTACTGGGATAACGGCAAAACGGTGATCCAGCAGGTCACATTTACGCCCATTAACCAGGAATCGGCGGCCACCAAACGTTATCTGGCCGGCGATATCGATATCACCGAGTCGTTCCCGAAAAATCTGTACCAGAAGCTGCTGAAGGATATTCCGGGGCAGGTCTATACCCCGCCGCAGCTGGGTACTTATTATTACGCGTTTAACACGCAGAAAGGGCCAACCGCCGATGAGCGCGTCCGCCTGGCGCTCAGCATGACTATCGATCGCCGTCTGATGGCGGAGAAAATTCTGGGTACCGGCGAGAAACCGGCCTGGCGCTTCACCCCGGACGTGACCGCAGGTTTTACCCCGCAGCCGACGCAAATCGAGAGCATGAGCCAGGCCGAGCTGAATGCCCAGGCCAAAGCGCTGCTGCAGGCGGCGGGCTACGGTCCGAACCGTCCGCTGAAGCTGACGCTGCTGTACAACACCTCGGAGAACCACCAGAAAATCGCGATTGCGGTGGCTTCCATGTGGAAGAAAAATCTGGGCGTCGACGTGAAGCTGCAAAATCAGGAGTGGAAAACCTATATCGACAGCCGCAATACCGGCAACTTCGATGTGATTCGCGCCTCATGGGTCGGGGATTACAACGAGCCGTCGACGTTCCTGTCGCTGCTCACCTCGACCCACAGCGGTAATATCTCCCGTTTCAACGATCCGGCCTACGACAAAATTCTGACCCAGGCGGCGCTGGAAACGTCGGAAAAGGCGCGCAATGACGATTACAACGCGGCGGAAAAAATCATTATGGCGAAAGCGCCCATCGCGCCGATTTATCAGTACACCAACGGGCGTCTGATTAAACCGTGGCTGAAAGGGTATCCGATAGCCAATCCGGAGGACGTGGCCTATAGCCGCACAATGTATATCGTGAAGCACTGATGCGTACTGACCTCCTGCTAACATCAGACAACCATCGCTAAACCCACAACTGGCGCGGCTTACAGCGCCAGTGTCTCCTTTCGCATTCTGAGTATCTTCATCCAGGTCGTTTCAGCCCCAAACTCCCACTTTCCGATGCTGTTATTCGTTCAGGATTAAAGCAGTGCCGTCAACTCAGTGAACAACTTTAGCTCGCACGCGTTGCAGGCGTCGCAACGTAATAGTACTGGCACCAGCAACCAGAGGCACGCCTTGCCCGGCTGTTGCTAATACAACAGGCTGTGTGCATCAGTTGGCGCATTCGCAACAGCTCTTGCGCAAGCCTATTTTTTAAAACCATTGATTAACATGAATTAAATAATGCGCAGCCTTTGGCATGATTATCGCTAACACCTATATAACAAAATTAAAATAACTCTTCGATAAATATCGAATATGGTTATATAGGAAATGGATAATGACGCAGAAAGCTGACGATAATATCAACATATTGGCGTTCTCTCACCGTAGGTTGTTCTCGCAGAGCAACCTTAGCGGAGAAAGCGAGGAATGGCCGGGCGACTATCGGCAGGGAACGCTGCGCCAGCGCTTCCTGCATCATCTACGTAGCTACTGGGATGTGCATCGTTATTGGAAAGCGCCGCAGGTGGCCGATCGTGCTGCCGCCATTGCCGGAGAAACGCTGGCGACGCTGGGTTTCAGCCTGTCCGCCCGATGTCCTGAGTCCTGATTTTTTCCCCTTTTATCCTTTTCATTAATAAGCGTGTGCCAGTACCTGGACACACCGTGGAGAGCGCTATGCCATCGCAACGAGAAATTCGCCTTAACGCGTTTGATATGAACTGTGTCGGTCACCAGTCGCCGGGCCTGTGGGCCCATCCGCGCGACCGCTCCTGGCAATATAAAGATCTGGAATATTGGGTCGATCTGGCGCGCCTTCTGGAGCGCGGCAAATTTGACGGCTTGTTTATTGCCGATGTGCTTGGCGTTTACGATGTATTTAACGGCAACGGCGATGCGGCGATTCGTCAGGCGACGCAGGTGCCGGTAAACGATCCGCTGGCGCTGATAACCCCGATGGCGCTGGTGACGGAACACCTTGGCTTTGGTCTGACCGCATCGCTGTCATTTGAGCATCCCTATCCATTTGCCCGTCGGCTGTCGACGCTCGATCATCTGACCAAAGGACGGGTGGGCTGGAATATTGTTACCTCGTATCTGGAAAGCGGCGCCCGCAATATTGGGTATCAGGCGCAGACCGACCATGATGCGCGCTACGACTACGCCGATGAATACCTCGACGTCGTGTATAAACTGCTGGAAGGCAGTTGGGAAGACGGCGCGGTTTTGCGCGATCGTGAACGGGGAATTTTTAGCGATCCGCAGAAAATCCATCCGATTAACCATCAGGGCAACTTTTTCTCCGTTCCGGGCATCCATCTGTGCGAGCCGTCGCCGCAGCGCACGCCGGTTCTCTATCAGGCGGGGGCCTCCAGCCGCGGAAAACAGTTTGCCGCCACGCATGCCGAGTGCGTTTTTGTCGCTGCGCCGTCGAAAGTTCTGTTGAAGAAGACGGTCGCGGATATTCGTCGTCGCGCCGCGGAAGCCGGGCGCGATCCGCGCAGCATTCTGATTTTCAATCTGCAAACGGCGATCGTGGGCGAAACCGATCGCGAGGCGCAGGCCAAATGGCAGGAATACAAATCATACGTTAGCTATGAGGGCGCGCTGGCGCTGATCTCCGGCTGGACCGGTATTGACTTCAGTCAGTATCGGCCGGACCAGGTGCTGAAATACCTGCATACCAATGCCATTCAGTCGGCGGTTGAGGCGTTTTCCACCGCCGACCCGAATCGTCAATGGACGGTGGAAGCGCTGGCGGACTGGGTGGGCATCGGCGGCTTTGGCCCGCTGCTCGTCGGCAGTGCGGAAACGGTGGCCGATGAACTGCAATCCTGGGTCGAGGAAACCGATGTCGATGGCTTCAATCTGGCCTACGCCGTGACGCATGAAACCTTCCGCGACGTGGTGGAGCTATTAATACCAGAGCTGCAAAAACGCGGCGTCTTTAAGCAGGATTACCGGCAAGGCACGCTGCGCGAAAAACTGTTCGGCGCCGGGCCGCGCCTGACCGCGCCGCATCCGGGGGCAGACTACCGTCGCGGCGTGCGAAACGATGTCGGGGCGAAGGAGACGGCGGCATGATTGATATCGATAATCTGCATAAACGCTACCGCACGGCGGATGGCCGCGTCAGCGAGGTTCTGAAGGGATTATCGCTCAGGGTGCCCGCCAGCTCCATCACTGCGGTGGTAGGTCCGAGCGGTGCGGGGAAATCGACCCTGGCGCGCTGCATCAGCCTGCTGGAACGCCCCGATAGCGGCAGTATCAAGGTTAACGGCAAAGATTTGTCATTACTGTCAGGGGAGGCGCTGCGGCGTGAACGGCGCGCGATCGGCACCGTTTTTCAATCCTCAGCGCTGCTGAATCGCAAAACGGCGTGGCAAAACATCGCGGTGCCGCTGGAGTATCTGGGCGTGGTGGAACGCGACATTAAGGCGCGGGTCGGTGAACTACTGGAGAGCGTAGGGCTGAGTCACAAAGCGGAGGCCTATCCGTCCCAGCTTTCCGGCGGACAGCGTCAGCGCATTGGTATCGCTCGCGCGCTGGCATTACGTCCGTCGGTACTGCTGGCGGACGAGGCCACATCTGGGCTGGATCCCCAGGCGACCGCCACGGTGCTGGGTTTGCTCCGACAGCTACGTGATGAGTACCGGCTGGCGATAGTCCTGATTACTCATGAAATGGATGCGGTACGCGCCGCGGCGGATGCGGTGGCGGAAATCCGCGATGGCGCGATAGTCCAGTACGGGCAGGTGAAAGAGCTGCTGGCCCGTCCGGATTCCCTGCTTGGTCAGCAGCTATTGCCGCTGTCGCCCATCGCTGTTAACAGCGATCTGCTGCTGCGCCTGAGTTATCGCTGGGATGTGCCGGTGGCGACTGACTGGATCAGCCGTCTGAGCCACCAGCATGCGCTACAGATAGATTTGCTCGGCGGCCATGTGGAAGTGATCAACGGTCAACTGGCGGGGCGTTTACAGGTCGGCGTCCGATTTCAGGGACAACGACTGTCAGTGGATCGAACGATCGCGCTTTTAGCGCAGCTGGGCATTGCGGCGGAAATCCTTGCACACGCCCCCGAGCTACAGGAGGCGGTATGAAACCGACAGTGATAAGCCAGGATACGCCGTGGCATGAAATCCATACATTGCTGCTGCCTGCTTATGGGGAAACCTGGCTGATGGTTGCCATTGTGATGCTGTTTGTGGTGACCCTTGGCGGCGTGGTGGGCGTGGTGTTATTCAACGCCTCGCCGCGAGGATTATTTCCGCATCCCGCGCTTTACCAGGTGCTTAACTGGGGCGTCAACATGGGACGCTCTCTGCCCTTTCTGGTGTTAATGGCGGCGATTATCCCGTTTACGTTCTGGCTTACGGGCACCACTATCGGCATCCCTGCCGCGGTGGTACCGATGATTGCCGCTGGCGTGCCATTTTTTGGCCGTCTGGTGGAAAACGCCCTGCGCGAACTCCCGGAGGAGGTTACCGCGGTGGGGCTGGTGTGCGGCGGTTCGCGCTGGCAGATAATCCGCCACGCGCAGCTCAGCGAGGCGCTGCCTGCGCTGGTGGCGGCGGTCACGCTTAACCTGGTGTCGATGATCGAATATTCGGCGATTGCCGGCACTATCGGTGCGGGCGGAATCGGCTATCTGGCGGTCGTGTACGGCTATCAGCGTTTCGACAATCACATCATGATCGCCACCATTGTCGTGCTGATCGCCACGATTCAGATCATTCAATTCTTTGGCGACCGTCTGGTCAATAAGCTTCGCCACACTCAGGGGATTTCTTCATGACAACAGAACAGTTTGAACTCCGTAAAGCCCGCCGCTGGCCATGGCTGGCGGCGCTGGCAGCGATCGCGGCGCTGGCCGTCGCGTTCTGGTGGTGGCGCGGATACGCGCAGGCGCCGCAGGTCGTTTTCGGTACGACGTTAAAAATTCACTACGAACCGGCGATGGCGGGCGAGCAGCGAATTATTGAGTACATCAGTCAGCATATTGCGCCCGATTATGGCCTGAAGCTGGAGGCGGTGGGCGTACAGGATCCGGTACAGGCGGACAGAGCCGTGGCGGAGGGGCAGTATGCCGGCACTATCTATCAACATCAGTGGTGGCTTAAGCAGGTGGTGGACGCCAACGGCTTTGCGCTTTCGACGACCGTGCCGGTTTTTCAGTGGGCCTTCGGGATCTATTCCGACCGCTATAAATCGGTACAGGATTTGCCCGTCGGGGCGACCCTCGTCGTACCGGATGATGGCGCTAACCAGGGGCAGGCATTATGGTTGCTGCAAAGGATAGGGTTAATCTCACTCGATCCGGCGGTTGAGCCGCGCACGGCGAAACTGAAAAATATTGTCGGCAACCCGCACAAGTTCAATTTTAAAGAGCTGGATTTATTAACCATGCCGCGTGCGCTGAATTCGGTGGATGCCGCTATTGGTTATGTCTCACAATTTGATGCCGGAAAAGTCCCGCGAGAAAAAGGCATATTATTCCCGCCTGCGCCTAAAACGTTTGCCTCGCAATTAGTCATCGGTACACCGTATTTATCGCAGGAGAATATTGTCAAATTAAAACAGGCTTTTTCCGATCCGCGTATTCAGACGTGGTTAAAGACCACTGACGATCCGCTGGTCAAAGACGTACTGGTTCCGGTCTCAGCAAACTAAGACATCATTGATGAAACGATAATAACCGGACGGGCATTTGCTCGCCCGGTTACTGGCGTCATTATTTATTAACTTATTGAATATATTGATAATTATATGATTATTTATTGTTTTTAATATGCTAAAGCCCGGCTTATAACCAGAGTCACCTGCACAATTATATAAGGTAAATAATATGAGTACTCTGTCTGTTGATAATGCTGGCGCCGTTTCGGCACCGGTGAGTAGCGTCGGGGATGTGGCGCGATTAATTAATTCCGGCAGGGAGCAGAGTAAATATGCGCGGATGATTGTATTCCTCGCGCTCGGCGGTGTATTCCTCGACGCTTATGATTTAACCACGCTCTCTTACGGTATTGATGATGTGGTGCGGGAATTCCAGCTCTCGCCGCTTTTAACCGGCATTGTCACCTCGTCAATAATGGTCGGCACGATTATCGGTAATTTAATCGGCGGCTGGCTGACGGATAAATATGGCCGTTATTCGGTGTTTATGGCCGATATGCTATTTTTTGTGGTATCGGCGATTGCGGCAGGACTGGCGCCGAATGTCTGGGTATTAATCGGCGCGCGGTTCCTGATGGGGATTGGCGTCGGGATCGATCTCCCGGTCGCCATGTCTTATCTGGCCGAGTTTTCCCGCTTTAGCGGGAAGGGTAATAAGGCCGCGCGGCTCGCGGCCTGGTGTCCGATGTGGTACGCCGCCTCGACGGTCTGTTTTTTAATCATCTTTGGGCTCTATTTCCTGTTGCCAAAAGAACATCTGGACTGGCTGTGGCGCGCATCGCTGCTGTTCGGCGCGGTTCCGGCGCTGCTGATTATTGCCGTGCGCAGTAAATTCATGAATGAATCGCCGTTATGGGCGGCCAACCAGGGCGATTTGACCTCGGCTGTGCGTATTCTGCGCGACTCTTACGGGATCAACGCTCACGAAGCACCGCCAGAACGTCCTGCTCCACCGCCTAAAGTGAGCTTTCGCGTGCTATTTGCAAAACCGTACCGCGAACGCACTATTGTCGCCGGGGTGATGAACGTCTGTATCTCATTTGAGTATACGGCGATCGCCTTTTTCCTGCCGTCCATTCTCGCCCAATTCCTTGGCGCTGGCGTGTTCGAAACCATCTCCGCCTCGCTGGGACTCAATGCGCTGTTCGCCTTTACCGGTGGGCTGCTGGGGATGCACCTGGCATGGAAATACCCGTCGCGACACGTCGCGATCGCCGGGTTCGCACTGCAGTTTATCGCCCTGATCGTCCTCGCGCTGGTGGGGCAGCCGCAGGCCGCGCTGGGTGTAGCGCTGGCGATTGCGATGCTGGGGCTGTGGCTGTTTGCCGAGGGCTTTGGTCCCGGCGCGCAGTTGATGATCTATCCGGCGCTTTCATACCCAACCGCGATTCGCGCCACCGGGGTCGGCTTTAGCCGCGCACTTTCCGGTATTGGCAGCGCGCTGGCGCTGTTTGTGCTGCCGCTGCTGCAGGCATCGCTCGGTACGCAAATGTTCTGGGTCGTATCGCTGGCCGCCATTATCCCAATTTTCTTCCTGCTCGCGGTACGCCATGAGCCTACCCAATATGACATTGACGACAGCCACCATTGAGGAACAGAAAATGACTTTATTCTCTACCGGCACTGACTATGAACAGCTGGCGGCGACCTTCCGACCGATTTTTGCCCGTATCGCGCAGGGGGCGGCGGCGCGCGAACAAAACCGCATCCTGCCCGATGAGCAGATCCGCTGGCTGAAAGAGGCCGGATTTGGCACGGTACGCATTCCGCGGGAAAAGGGCGGCTGGGGCGCGTCGTTGCCGCAATTAATTGCGCTGCTTATTGAGCTGGCTCAGGCCGACTCCAACCTGCCGCAGGCGCTGCGGGCGCATTTCGCCTTCGTTGAAGACCGCCTCAATCAACCTGACTCGCCAGCGCGCGATCGCTGGTTCCGTCGCTTCCTCGACGGCGAGCTGGTGGGCAGCGGCTGGACCGAAATCGGCGCGGTCAGGCTGGGGGAGGTTTTCACCCGCGTAACGCCCGTTGAAGGCGGCTGGCGGCTGGACGGTGAGAAATTCTATAGCACAGGTACGCTGTTTGCCGACTGGATAGATGTTTTCGCCCGGCGCAGCGACAACCAGGGCGATGTGATTGCGCTGGTCAGCACGAGCCAGGCCGGCGTTGAACGCGAGGATGACTGGGACGGCTTCGGTCAGCGTCTGACCGGCAGCGGTACGACCCGCTTCAAACAGGCGCAGGTGGAGCAGGAGCACGTCTACGACTTTGCGCAGCGCTTTCGTTATCAGACCGCGTTTTATCAGCATATCCTGCTGGCGACGCTGGCGGGAATTGGCCTGGCGGTTGAGCGTGACGTCGCCGAAGGCGTGAAAAAGCGGACCCGGATGTACAGCCACGGCAATGCCGCCGTGCCGCGCGACGATGCGCAGGTACTCCAGGTTGTGGGACAAATCAGTAGCTGGAGTTGGGCGACGCGGGCGGCGGTATTGCAGGCGGCGGAATCGTTGCATCAGGCCTACCTTGCGCATGCCAGCGGCGACGAAGCGCTCATTGAACAGCGCAATCGCCTGGCTGAAGTCGAAGCGGCGCAGGCGCAGGTGATTGCCAGCGACTGGATCCCGCGTGCGGCCACCGAGCTGTTCAACGCCCTCGGCGCGTCGGATACGCGAGTGAGTAAGGCCCTGGATCGGCACTGGCGCAACGCGCGCACCGTGGCATCGCACAATCCGGTGATTTATAAGGCGCGAAATATCGGTAACTGGTTGGTTAACGGCGAAGCGCCAACCTTTATCTGGCAGATTGGCGACGGCGAGAAATCGCAGGGCTGAGAAACACGGCGAAGGAGCCTCTCCGTAAGGATCGTTGGCACCCCCATCACGATTGAGCGGGGGAGCATCCCCCGGATCATGGACGACTGGGGGCAGCGATCGTGTCGGGTCTGGCTGGCTAACACCCCAGTATATTGGGTACGGATAAAGTAACGGGGCTACACTTCCTTCATCAACATTGTACGTAAGGGAAAACGACATCAGGGCAGCGGTGGGCTGGAGACGCTGGTGCAGGACGGCGACCTTTTCGCAGATATTGCAATACGGTCTGACTCTTAAACAACAAATAGCTACCGAAAATGCGGCAAGAAACTGCCGCATGTCACTCTTTAACGCGTTAAGAATATGGCTGAGGTCCAAATCCGGGACTGGTCCTTTTGCCTGGCACTGATGAAGAACGGATGTTCCCGTTTTTCTGACAGGATAAGTTCAGAAAGTGGAATTTCGCCGCTGATATCACGTGGAAGCGGCTGTTCGGTAACCAGTTCAATATCTACCTCAAGTTCGGTGCCTGGAAGCGTAAAAGTCTCTTTGCCTGCAATCAGAAGCGTTTGACCATCAATATCCGTTTCAAAAACCGGCGCCCAGGCATGTGGTTGTGGCAAAAGCGGATCGCCCACTTTGATATAGCTACTGATGTCCAGATGAACGTGTATTTTTGCTCCGGCCAGCCCACCGGTACTGACAGTAACTGTGTCGCTGTCACCATTGGTGTCGGTCCGCAAGCCAATCTGTGTATGACTTTTACGCCAGACGGTCTGCTCCGGGTGATCTGCGCCCGAGAGGGAAAACGCATTGATTGGTGTCCCTGTGACCTCAATATGTCCCGTCCAGTAAGCACCCCGATAGCGGTCCTTAATGCGTGCCCCCCCCAGACGCACCCGGAACTGATATTTAGAGCGCCCAAATTCCGCGTGCAAATCGCGATGCCATACCTCTCTTTCTCCATCGTAAAGCGTTACCGCTTCCCAGCCCGCATCGCCTAACAGACGATAACGCAGTACATCTGCTGAACTGAATTCCGCTACATCTCCCATCAGCGCATCGCCCGCACGCAACTCGGCATAGCTTCGTTCACCTGTTGTGGCATAGGTGTGGCGGGCACGAAGCGCTGCAGCCACACCTTTTCTGTCGAATCGTTCAGCAAGTACGCCAGTCAGGCCTCCACGGGATCCGAAGACGGCTGTCGCAGGCACGCCACCACCACATCGCCCCTGATGTTCATCGCTGTTGGCGGTCGCGCCCAGACGATAGCCCCGTTCGAGCGCCTCGGCATAGACCCAGTGAAACTGCCCCCAGGCGGAACCGACTTCTATCAAGCGCTCCAGCTCCGGGTGATGCCAGTCCAGGTTGCAGCGGCGCCCGCCAACATGCGGGATTAACAGATGTTTGTGCGGTTCGCGTGCGTAGGCCGCATAAAGTTCATCAAGTGGCCATGCACCCGGTTTGATGGTTCCGGCAGTGAACTCATTCCACTCGAATGAACGCACCAGCCGCCCCAGATTATCAAACGGGAACTGAGGTTCATCATCTTCAAGGAACACCACATTATGATCGCCACCGGCGCAGGTATTACCGCACCACTCGGTACCGGAATAGCAGACAAAACTGTCTGGCTGGTTCAGCGCATTAATCAGCTTTACCGCCTGCTTCCAGCGCGCTTCAGTCACATTAAAATCGTTGGCGGTATAGCCTAGAATATCGAGACCGGCGACATCACGCCCGTAGCTGAGGTTATACAGCGTGTCGTTGGTACCAACCGTGTCATCAGAATGCACATGAAGATCGGCATAGAGCGGGCGCAGACCTGTGGCGGTTTCCTCCACCGTTATCCATCCTTTGCCTTCCAGCAAGGGCAGCGTGCCCAGTGCGGCGCTGATCGACCATTCTCCTGCGCAGAGATGCAAATCGCTGATACGCGCAATCGCCCAGCCCTCTTCGGCCAGCCGGAAATCATGATGCTCTGTTTCACCTCCCGATGAGGTCAGCGTCAGGCGTCCTGCCAGCGGCAGGCTCCGGCAGGTATTCCCCCAGCGGTCATCCAGCCGGACGATAACGGAGAAAGGCGTTTCAGGTGCCAGTAACCTTGGCGCGATCGCGGCAAGAGAAGCGGGCTCACCGGGCACGATATCCAGCAGCGTATCGCCGGGCACCTCAGCAAATTTTGAGCTCCCCAGCGGATCAACAAACAGGCGGAAGCGGAAATCTTTCTCAACGAAACTCTGTACACGCGTACCGCCCCCGCCATGGCGCCGATCGCCCAGGCGGATAATGATTTTGTCTCCCGGATTGATGTAGCCATCAATAATGTCGATCAGAATGGCTTTCTGGAACGGACGCTCGTGCCCCTTCTGATCAAAACGCACCTTCAAATGCTGGACCGTGGCAGGGCTCTGTCCTGGCACTAGCGGGCCTGCCTGATACTCGGCGCTGACATAGTTGGCTGCCGAGGGATCGCTGGTCTGAAACAGCGCCCAGTCCGAGTAAAATTTAAAGGCGAGCTTCAGCCATGCGCCGTCAGCAAGCCCGCTGGCGCCCACGGTATATACCAGTTGGATCTCTTCCCACGCACCGGCAGTCAACTGAGTATGCGAGCAGGCCACACTGCCCAGAAACGGCCGGGCTTTATTCTGCTCATACAAGCCCTTCGGAGCGATGTAATCGCCTGCATCACGGATATCGAACTGACTCACATTAACCTCACAATTATTGGGCGCGCCAGCGCTGATAGCGCTGTTCAATGCGGCGAAAAACAAGATTTTCCATTAACCAGGCGATAAGCCCGATAAGGCAAATTCCCAGTAGTACCTGACTGCTGTTACCCGTCTGTCCGCCCATGGCAACCATCCAGCCTATGCCCTGAGAGGCGCCGAGCATTTCCGCTGCCACCAGCGCACGCCACGCCTGGCTGAATCCGATGCGCAGTGCGGCGGTGATAAATGGCAGGGAACTGGGCAGATAGACATGAAGAAGCAGTTGAAACGGTCGAGCTCCCAGCGTGCGTGCTGCACGCACTTCACCGCCACGGATGCCGCGGATCCCCTCCTGAATGGCCAGACACATCGGGAACAGCGCAGCGATGACAATCACCACCACGATGGAAACGAATCCCAGGCCGAAGATCAGCAGCATCAGCGGTGCCCATGCGATGGGCGGGATAGCCATAAACAGGCTGTTCAGTGGCGTAAGGAACTCCCTGACGCGATCGGAAAGTCCGGCGCTGACGCCAAGAATCAGTGCCAGCAGCACGGCAGTCATAAAGCCGGTGAATTCTTCCAGCAGGCTGGCCTGTAGCTGACCCCAGATGGAACCATCACTGAACCAGCGTATGGCTTCCCGCCATACGTCCCAGGGTTGCGGCAACACATAAGAGGGATAGTGACTCGCAACGATAACCCAGACCATGAGTAACGCGGGCAGGGAAGCCCAGCCCCAGTTTGGTTTGAACTTCACTGCGTTATCCCTGCTTTTGTCAGCCACTGCGTATCAACAAATTCATTCAGCTCTGGCGCCTTTTGCATGTAGCCCAGCGTCTGTGAGTCCTTCATCAGCTGCTCAAAAAAGGCGCCATCTTTCTTCGTCAGTGACACAGACCACTCAATACGTTTACGGGTTTCCTGAACCAGCGCCTCCGGCGGCAGCGTTTTACCGTCAGCGGTTTTAATGGCCCGCAGCTTAAACGCATCGGCCATGATCCGATCGGCTTCTGCAGGATGCTGATTGATAAAATCCACTGCTTTCTGATGCGCACGGATAAGCTTCACAACATCGTCCGGGCGGTCCTTCAGGGTCTCCGGTAACGCCATCAGTACATACCACGGATAACCCGGTTGGACTTTGTTTACATCCAGCAGCAGTCTGGCGTCGCCGCGCAGCAGTGCTTCGCTGACAAAGGGCTCCCAGGTGAAGGCTGCATCCACAACGCCCTGCTGCAGCGCAGCGGGCATGTTACCGGCGGGCATACTCAGGATCTGAGCATCTTTGTCAGCAACCAGACCTGCCTGCTGTTGCAGCACCACACCGCGCAGCAGAACATCCATTCCGCTCCCTTTTTTGACGCCAGCGATGCGTTTGCCTTTTAGGTCAGCCAACCGGGAAATAGCACTCTGTGCGGGAACGATCAGCGCGGCCTGTCCGCTGTTCACCTTAGCGATAATTTGCCCCTTGAGCCCGCGCGAAAACCACTGGAATACCGGTGTCGCACCCATATAGGCTGCATCAAGTTCATGCGCCGCCAGCGCCTGACTGATGACGGGACCATCACCAAAGGATTTAAGCTCGACGGTCAGCCCTTCCTGCTGATAAAAACCCTCTTTCTCGGCGATAAGTGCAGGCGCGTTGGCCAGCGCATAGACCCAGCCAATACGCAGCGGCTGGGAATCCGCAGCGTCAGCAGCATTGAATAAAACCCCTGATATCAGCACAGCAAGAAATGATTTACCCATTTGATTGATGTTCCGTTTTGTTAGAGTGAGTGGTTGTCGGACTGCTGCATCACATCGGTAATGCGCTTCAGTAATTCATTACGATACATGGCAAAAGCCGGAAGCTGTCGCGTCTCCAGATTGCTTCGCGGGCGCGGTAAGGCGATGGACAATTCGCTGTGTACGCCGCCGGGTGCACGATTCAGAACGATGACGCGGTCAGCAAGAAACACAGCCTCTTCAATATCGTGGGTGATGAAGACCGTTGTCTGCCCAATGGCGGACCAGAGACGTAGTGTCTCCTCGTTCATGTCCCCACGGGTGATGGCATCGAGCGCAGCAAATGGTTCGTCCATTAACAGAACATCCGGCTCCAGCGCCAGCGCGCGAGCCAGTGACACGCGCTGCTGCATGCCCCCGGACATCTGGTGCGGCAACTGATGTGCGGCATGTACCAGGCCCACACGTTGCAGATATGTCATAGCGCGTCGGCGCTGAGAGGCCACGTCCTCGCGCCTTTGCATCCGCAATCCGAACCGGACATTCTCCAGCGCGGTCAGCCAGCCAAAGAGCTGTGGCTGCTGAAAAACATAGCCAAGCCGATGGTTTTCCGGCGTGGTACGCTCACCGCCAATCCGCACGGCTCCCCGCTCTGGCTCTGTGAAACCGGCCAGCAGATTGAGTAACGTGCTCTTACCGCACCCCGAGGGGCCCAGCAACACCACAAACTCTCCCTGGCGGGCATGAAAACTGAAATGGCTGAATACCGGCGCGCCGCCGGGATAGCGAAAAGTGATATTGTCTACCGCCAGTGCGTATGGTTGAGAATTCGTCATGCTGAGCGTCACGTATAAGAAATAATGAGATGTGGTTATAATACGTATTAATACAAGTTGATCTAAGATCGCTTCTGACTAAACTAGATCCGAACGGAATACGAGAGACGGAACCTGAATGACACTGGTGCGTGAAAACATTACATCGCTCTACCGGCAGATTGCCGATACCCTGCGGCAGGAAATTGCCGCCGGGCATTTTCAACCTGGCGGAAAACTGCCCTCTGAAGCTGCGCTTGAACAGCGATTTGCGGTCAGCAGGGTGACGGTACGGCTCGCGCTGAAGCATCTGACAGAGCAGGGGATTGTCGAGCGCAAGCAGGGAAAGGGAACCTACATATCGGGCAAGAAGGTTGCACATGGCATCAACGTCATGCGTAGCTTTCATGAGTCGCTAAAGCAGCAGGGGCTGAATGCCACAATGCGTTTGCTGGTCAAAGAGGAGGTGCCAACGCCAGAGTCGCTGCAATCGCTGTTTCAAATGTCCCGGTCGCTGACGTTTATTTCACGGCTGCATCTGGTGGATAATGATCCCATTGCGGTGGGTTACAGTCATTTCCCGGCATTTCCTCATGAGCTGAGCTGGGAAGAGACCGAGAAGGAACCGACCTGGGTCCTGTTAGAAAAAGCCACGCAACATCACATCAGTCGCTCCGATATTGCCATCCGGCTGGCCTTCGCGGATAAGGGACTCTTTGACGTGCTGGGAACCGATAAAAACGCGCCGCTTTTTCTACTGGAGCGAACATCCTGGTTTGAAAACGGGCAGTGCGCTGAGAACTCTCGCTTTTTCATTCGTCCGGAACGCTACGAGTTTATTTTGAGCAACAGCTGAAGTAGGGGCTCTGATTCTCACCGGTGATTTAATTTGACTGGGTATTCAGAGTATTGGCAATCCGGTCATGAACCTCGCGATCTGGATGATGTTCATCATTCTGTTATCAGTATATGCGGTGAATGTCATTAGCCCTTAATCTTCTTCGTAAATCATCGTAGCTACTATTGAATGAGCGCTGACAGGGGGATACATGGATTCTGCATACGCGTTTAAGAATTTGGTTTCAGGAACGTCCCCCCGGAAAGTGAAGGCATGTTTCTTGTCAGGCCCACATGCGAGTCAACAGGGCACTGTTAACATATTGTCCGTCAGGCTGTTCCAGAGCATCTCACTTCGGCAATCCGCGCGGCCGATACTGCGCCCACCGGCGCAATACTCAGTGGAAAGTCTGCGCAACGGGCTGAACAGTGTTAGCGTGTGATGCTGCCAGGTTGAAGGGGAGGAGTGCTGCGCTATAGCTGAATCAGGCTGGGCTCTCTTCCCCCTGATACTGCAAGCATAGGGGTGATCTCATTGAATTGGTTGCACAATCAGTAGATCACAAAACGCTATGCTTGTCTTTTTCACCCGCCCATGAATGGGGATTCCTCAGTGCTTCAGCGGGGCTTTTTACTTAATCTTTCAACGAAATCCCTTTCATTGTTTCCCAGATTCTATGCTTATCCTGCTCGTGTAAATTCTTCTGCTGCACGGCGTGCATAAATGCCTCCTGGCCCTGTTCCGTCAGAGGTTGCCCGGACTTTAATCGTGCCGCCACACTTTGTAGAATACGATGGCTAAGTTGGCCGATTTGCGTCCGGACATCCTGAAGCGGGCGAGGCTGCCAGTCAGTTTCCGGCGCCGCCAACCAGTCGGCGCGATAGCGGTACTGAATCGCCTTGGCGGCGTCCATCTGCGCCTGAATAAATGGCCTTACGCTCTCGCCTTTTAATCCCAGCGAATCAGCATCAGCAGTGGCGCTCTCCAGAACCTTCTTCTCTTGCTGTAGATCTTCAATCGCCTGGTGATGTTGCGCTTTATATCCGGCAACATCTTTCATCAAGGACAAATGTTCATTGATCAAATTGCCAATCGAAGGGGTTGAAGCAGAAATTGCCGTTGCAGAGAAACTTGCGGCAGCGAGAAGCAACACGGCTGTATAGAGCTTGTACGGCATCATAAATCTCCGACGTCGATAAACAGGAAGTCTGTAAAAGCGTTCCCGGTCAGTTGAAGAAACATTTCGCAGAAAGCGTAGCTAGCGCATTTTACAGTCTTGTGATGATAAAAAAACCGTAAATCCGATCCGGGCTTACGGTTCTCTTTTACAGCGGGGTTAAAAAATTACTTCGACACGTCCGCACCGAAGTATTTCTGGGAAATACGTTCGTAGGTGCCGTCGGCCTTGATCTCTTCCAGCGCTTTATCAATCGCCGCTTTCAGCTGCGGGTTGTTTTTGCGCAGCAACACGCCGGATTTCTCCGCGTCAGACTGGGTTGCGACAATTTTCACTGGCGCATCCGGTTTATGTTTTTTGAAGTCGAGGAACGACAGGTTGTCGTTGATGGTCGCATCGGCACGGCCCTGCACCACTAAATCCACAGATTGGTTAAAGCCATCGGTCGGCACAATATCCGCCCCGTATTTACGCGCGATCTGCGCATAGTTACTGGTCAGCGTGTGGGCCGATTTTTTGCCTTTCAGATCTTCAAAACTTTTAATGCTGCTTTTGTCATTGACGATCAGCACCGCTTTAGACGCGATATACGGCTCGGAGAAGTCGAATTTCTTCTGGCGTTCTGGCGTAATGCCGACCTGGTTAATCACCACGTCGTAACGGCTCGCATCGACACCGGCGATCAGGCCGTCCCATTTCCCTTCTACGAACTGCGGGCTCACTTTCAGGCGTTTGGCGATTTCACGGCCAATCTCTACGTCAAAACCCTCCAGCGTGCCGGAAGCATTGTGGAAAGTGAACGGCGGATAGGTGCCTTCAGTACCGATTTTCAGTACGCCAGCGGACTGAATCTTTGCCAAATCATCCTGCGCCAGCGCTGCGTGGGCAAAACCAAGCTGCATAATCCCGGCGACGACTAATGTTGCGAGTGCTTTCATCTGCATTACCCTATGTTGTTTTTATTAACTCGCCCCGGATTACGGGAGCGCGGTGCTTAAAGAGGCGATAAACTCCGCAGTTCGGGGTCTCTTCGCGTGTAAAAACAAATCGTTAGCGGAGCCGGACTCAACAATTTCCCCGGCTTCCAGAAACACCACCTGGCTGGCGATATTCGCCGCCAGACGTAAATCATGGGTCGCCATGATCATGGTTGTTCCTTCCAGCGCCAGCTGGCGCAGCACGGCCACCACTTCGCCGGAGAGCTCAGGATCGAGTGCGGAAGTCGGTTCATCGCACAGCAGCACCGCCGGTGACGGCGCCAGCGCGCGGGCAATCGCCACGCGCTGCTGCTGGCCGCCAGAGAGCGTATTCGGCAGGGCGTTGCATTTGTGCAGCATGCCGACTTTATCCAGCAGTTCTTCACCACGGCGGCGGGCGCGTTCGCGATCCCATTTATGCACCGTAATCAGCCCTTCGGTGATGTTGTCGAGGGCGGTCATATGCGGAAACAGCGCGAAGTTCTGAAATACCATGCCGGTCTGGCGGCTGATGCGACGAATATCCTGGCCTTTTATCCGCGTGTCCGGCGCGAATGCGATGCGCTCTTTGCCGATGGTCAGCTCCCCGGACTGAGGAATTTCCAGCAAATTAATGCAGCGCAATAAGGTGCTTTTCCCGCTGCCTGAAGGGCCAATCAGCGTGGTTACCGTGCCTTCTTCAATCGTTAAATTGATGTTCTTCAGCACCCGGCTGCCGTCGAAACTTTTTTCAATGCTGGAGAGCGTTATCATTGACCTGACCTTTTACTGTCGTACCCGCTAATTTCCGCTCCAGCTTCTCTTGCAAATGCGATAACACCGAACTGAAGAACAGATAAATAATCGCCGCTTCGCTGTACAGAATCAGCGGTTCATAGGTCACTGCCGCAATTTGCTGCGCGGCAAGAAACATCTCCGGTACGGTGATCACCGACGCCAGCGAAGTGTCTTTTACCAGCGAAATAAAGGTGTTAGAGAGCGGCGGCACGGCGATGCGCGCGGCCTGCGGCAGAATAATACGACGCAGCGACTGCGCCCATGTCATGCTGATGGAATGGGCGGCTTCCCATTGCCCTTTCGGCACGGCCAGCAGCGTTGCCCTGATCACTTCTGAGGTATACGCACCAATATTGACGGTAAAGCCAATCACCGCCGCAGGGAAGGCATCAATGGTTAGCCCAGCGCTCGGCAACGCGTAGAAAATCAAAAATAGCTGCACCAGCAGCGGTGTACCGCGAATCAGCCAGACGTAAAACCGTATCACCGGCTTTAAAAAGGCCGGGCCGTACAGACGCAAAAGTGCCACCGCAAACCCGAGCGACAGCCCAAGAATAAAAGAGATCAGCGTTAAGGGAATGGTGAATTTCAGCCCCGCGGAAAGCATTGGCCAGAAAGAATCAATCGCTAAGGGTAACCATGTTGGCACTGCACACCTTCCGGACATAGCATCTTGCCAGAAATTGCTGGCGGAATATTTTATTAGCCCGGCTTAATTATTTGGGGGCCGGATTAGTGAGAATTATATTCTTTGCGCCGTGTGCGAAAACAAATATATACGAATAACGTTATATAGAAAAAAGCTAAGCCATTCTTTTTTGATGCAAACCCGCCGTCGTTACCTGCCGTTTTATGGCATCATTTGCGTGAAATTTCGCCATTAATGCACCATTTTTAATCGATTTGTCCGGAAATGGAAACCTCCAGACGCTATTTATATGAACAATAGTGTTTCGTTGGAAACGTCGGGAGATCACCAAACGGAAAACTTTTTTGCATACGGTAAAAATGACGGTATTGGTTTTTATCAGTAAGAAAAAACTAATATAAGACATGGTGTTATGGGATGTGTACATAACGAAGCACTGATGGGAACCGGCTGCCTGCGAACGTCAGGCAACCGCTGCAACATTTTCTGAAAGCCAGAGAGAAAAACCAGGGCGCCGGGGAATCGTTAAGCTGGTGGGTAAATTGCTGCTTTCAGAGGGATTTTTGGCCGAATACCGCCTGCGCCATCTCCACGAACCCCGCGCCGCCGGGGCCGAGCGTTACCCAGCGGGGGGCTACGGGGAGTTGATCCAGATACTGCCGGACGGTGCTGACGCCTACCGTGTGTTTGAAAAAAGCCAACATCGGCGCGTCGTTGGTTGAATCGCCGCTGTAGAGAATAGCTTCCCGCTCCCGATCGATATCGACGCCGTAGTGCTGAGCCAGAGTACGGCGCGTCATGGTCAGCTTGTCGTAGCCACCCAGCCAGCCCAGCACCCACAAGTTGTTGACGGTAGCGTCGGCACCCGCCTGCCGCAGCGTGTTGACGATGCGGCGCTCCAGTACCGGGTCGGCAGGCCGCGCGAAGGCCAGGCTGGTCAGGCGGAAGGGCTGATCGTCCGCCAGACGGGCTTCCGGTAGCGCTGCCAGGACCCGGTCGGCGATGGTCCGCAGCCGGGCGGCGACGGATGCCGTGGCGTCGTCCGCGTGCCAGTAATGATGCTCGATGCCATGCCCGTCCGCGGTGCGGCGGAAAAAAAGCCCGCCGTTTTCGCCAATGACGCCGTCAACAGGCCACATCCGCGCCATCTGATCGCACCAGCCCGCCGGCGCGGCGGTGACCGGGATCACCCGTATCCCGGCGGACTGCAATTGTTCAAGCGAGGTATAGGCGGCGGCCGACAAACGGCCCTGCCAGGTGAGCGTTTCATCCATATCGGTGAGGACAAAACGTACTGGCTCGAATTCATTAGCGGGAGCATCGGATAAAGCGCGCATAGGGAACCTTAAACATCATGATTTAATAACGGAAATGTTACGTTAATTTCTCATAATCAATAGCTAAAAATCAGTTATGCTTTGCAATAAATTCGCTATAACTTTTCCCTCATTGTCCAACTGAACGGTGGCGTTAATGACTCCATTTTTCACCCCGCCACATTTTCGTACCATCGCGAACGAGTCGCTCTGGCGAAGGAGGGACGCATCGATCGTATTCGCCGGGTACGGTTGATTGTCGAATGTGTTGATTTAAAAGTATTTACTCTTTTTAGCTATTCAAAGTCTATATGGTTATTTGTTTTTAATGTGGGTAATGCATAAAAGTGAGGTGACGCAAAAAAAGATTTATCGATGCGATTTTAAGAAGGATATTATTATGCCAGAAGCGGGTGAATTGTATCTCATGCCGAAAAGAGAAAATAACTGGCATTTAAATAATGTCGTCGATGAACTCCGTCGCGTTCGTCAGGCGTGGCGCGATGAACATGCGAAAAATAATTATCGTAATAAACGTAGTTTACCTTCCCGGGAAAGCGTTAATTCAGTCACCGATACCTTGATAAAAGTGCTTTATCCGATGCGATTAGGTGATATTGAATTACGCAAAGAGGGCGAAGATTATTACGTCGGTCATTTGCTAGGCACCTCGCTTGACAGATTGACTGAAGAAGCGGTCCTGGAACTTTATTATCAGTCAGATGAGCAGGATGCGAGTCACACGCTGTCGCAGGAGGCGGTCAGGCGGGTTCAGCAGTTTGCCAACCGTTTGCCGGTCATCCGCCAGCGTCTCGATCGCGATATCCTCGCGGCGTATCAGGGAGATCCTTCCGCGCGCAGCATGGATGAGGTGCTGCTCTGCTATCCGGGAATTCATGCCGTGATGCACTATCGTCTTGCCCACGAGCTGCATCAGCTCGGTCTGCCTCTGCTGGCGCGAATGATATCTGAAAAAGCGCACAGCCAGACGGGAATAGATATTCATCCCGGCGCGCAGATTGATGACGGATTCTTTATCGATCACGGAACCGGCGTGGTGATTGGTGAAACGGCCATCGTCGGTAAACGCGTGCGTATTTACCAGGCGGTTACCCTTGGGGCCAAACGATTTATTGCCGGCGATGACGGGCAGTTGCAAAAAAACTATCCTCGCCATCCAATCATTGAAGATGATGTCGTTATTTACGCCGGTGCAACAATATTAGGACGAATTACTATCGGCGCGCGTTCCAGCATTGGCGGAAATATATGGCTGACCCGTGATGTTCCGCCGGATAGTCATGTGCAGCAGGCCCGGGTACAGCAAAAACATTTCAGCGACGGTGACGGAATTTAATTCCGCCGATAATAAAATGAAATGGCCAGCGCATCGGAATAAATAAAATAACAGCGTGATAATTATTATGAATTTACTTGAAACGATCGGCGCTACGCCGTTAATCACGTTACCCTCTTTTGCCGCCGAGCTACCTGGCGTAACGCTGCTGGCAAAAGCAGAGTTTATGAACCCCAGCGGCTCGGTGAAAGACCGCGCGGCGAAAGCGATGGTGCTGGACGGGATTGCTCGAGGGTTATTAACGCCGGGTAAAACGATTATTGATGCGACCAGCGGTAATACCGGCATTGCCTACGCGATGATTGGCGCGGCGCTGGGATATCACGTCCGGCTATATCTGCCGCAGAATACCAGCCCGGAGCGCAAACGTATTATTCGTCATTATGGCGCCACGATTGTGGAGACCGATCCGCTGGAAGGTTCTGACGGCGCCTATATTGAAGTTCAGGCACAAGTTGCTGCGCATCCGGAACGTTATTTTTATCCGGACCAATATAACAACCCCGTCAACCCGAATACGCATTTCGCGACGACCGGAAAAGAGATCTGGGAGCAGAGCGGGCAACAGATCACCCATTTTGTCGCCGGTATGGGCACCTCCGGCAGCTTCGTCGGCATCGCGCGGCGGCTTAAATATGAAAATCCGCGCGTGAAAACGCTCGCCGTACAGCCCGCTTCGCCATTCCACGGCATTGAAGGGACCAAGCATATGGGGAGCAGCATTAAACCGGGCATTCTCGACGAAACCCTGTTCGACGACGTTATTCCCGTCACCACCGAGGAAGCCTATGCGAGCACGCGGCGCCTCGCCCGGCGGGACGGCATTTTTGTCGGCATTTCCTCTGGCGCTAATGTCGCCGCCGCCGCGCGGCTGGCCCGCACGCTGCCGGCGGGATCGGTGGTGGTCACGCTGCTGTGTGATGTCGGCTCGCGTTATCTGACTGACGCTTTCTGGAATGAAACCCATGATTGAATTGACTCAAGAAATCACCAGGCTGATTGGCGCTGAAGGGGAAAAGGCCTATCCCAACGAATGCTGCGGTGCGCTCTTTGGCCACTTTTCCGCGCAGGGCGATGCCCGCGTGACGGCGATTTTCCCCATTGTTAATGCTCGCGAGTCGGAGGAGCAGTACCACCGTTTTGTCATCACCGCCGACGACTCCCTGCGGGCGGAACGCGCTGCGCTGGCTCAGGATGTGGACGTGATCGGCTATTACCATTCGCACCCCGATCACCCGGCCATTCCATCTGAATTTGATCGCGAACATGCGCTGCCGTTTTACGCCTATATCATCGTGGCGGTCGCGCAGCGCGAGGCGGGGGCGCTGACCAGCTGGCGGCTGACCCAGGACCGCCAGCGCTTTTTGCAGGAGGATGTGCAGATCGTTTTATGACGTGAATAACGGGCACAACGTTGCCGGAAACCAGAACAAAACACGGAGAGATTACCACTATGGCATCGACATTACTGATTCCCACTGCGCTACGCGCCTTCACCGACGGTCAGGGGAAAGTGATCCTCGAAGGCCACACCGTTGGGCAGCTGGTCGCAGCGCTGGCGGAGCGATTTCCTGACATTCAGCCGCATCTGTATGACGATACGGGCGCGCTGCGCAGTTTCATCAATCTGTACGTGGGAGAGAACAACATTAAAACCACCGGCGGGCTGGAGACTCCGGTTAGCGATGGGGCGGAAGTGCTGCTGGTTCCCGCCATTGCCGGCGGCGTCGGGAAGGCGATATGAGCAGACCGAGCATTATCCCGGATGACCGTCTGACGGAGCTGACGCATGCGGAAATTGCCCGCTATAGCCGCCATCTGCTGCTGCCGGAAGTCGGGCTTGAGGGGCAAAAGCGGCTGAAGGCTGCCCGCGTATTGCTTATCGGCACCGGCGGGTTGGGGGCGCCGGTGGCGCTTTATCTGGCTGCGGCGGGGGTCGGTAAGCTGGGGATTGTCGATTTTGATTTTGTCGACGTCTCCAACCTGCAAAGGCAGATCATTCACAGCACCAAAGATATCAACCGACCCAAAGTGGCTTCGGCGAAAGACAAGATTAAAGCCATCAACCCCGAGATACAGGTGGTGACCTATAACACCACCCTGAGCAGCAAAAACGCGCTCGAAATTATTGGGGAATATGACCTCGTCGTCGACGGTACGGATAATTATCCCACCCGTTATCTGATCAACGACGCCTGCGTTTTGCTGGGTAAACCGCTGGTCTATGGCTCCATTTTTCAGTTCGAAGGGCAGGCCAGCGTCTTTTATGCCGGGGAAGGACCGTGCTACCGGTGTCTTTATCCCGAGCCCCCGCCGCCGGGGTTGGTACCTTCCTGTGCCGAAGGCGGCGTTGTCGGCGTGCTGCCGGGGATTATCGGCACCATTCAGGCGGCGGAAGCGATCAAACTTATCGTCGGCGGCAGCGAGAGCCTGATTGGCCGCCTGTTGCTCTTCGATGTGTGGCAGATGAAGCAACGCGAGCTGCGGCTGGAGAGGGCTCCCGACTGCCCGGTATGCGGTGAGCATCCCTCGATTCATGCGCTCATCGACTACGAGGAGTTTTGCGGGCTGAAACCTGATGAAGCAGAAGTTCCGGTTGAAAGCGTCACGGCGCTTGAGCTTCACGCCTGGATAGAGGAGGGAAGACCCCTGCAGCTGATCGACATTCGTGAACCCCACGAAAGGGCGATTGCAAAATTTCCGCAGGCAAAGGTGATACCGCTGGGCCAGATAGTCAGACGTATCGGTGAATTCGACCCGACGGTCGATGCGGTATTTCTGTGCAAGATAGGGCAGCGCAGTATTTTCGCCATTCGGGCACTCCAGCGCGCAGGTTATCAGGGGCGCGTGATGAATTTAAAAGATGGCCTAAACGCCTGGGCACGGGATGTCGATACCCGTTTGCCGCAGTACTAACCTTCAGCTCCACTCTTTCAAACACTAAGGAATCATTATGGCAGAACAAAAAGGCATTGATGCACTGGGGCGTGAAGCCGCGTATCAGTTAGCGAACGTGACCAAAACGGCACCGCAATTTGCGGCAATCACCCCGCGCTGGGTCAGCCGTTTTCTCGATTATAAGGGCCTGGAATCGGGAATTTACCGGGTGAACAAGGTCGTGGAGGGGGAGACGCCGCTGGATGTATTATGCAGCCAGGATCCGTCGCGCATTGAAATACCCCAGGGCTATATCGAGTATCAGACCACGCCGCGTGAATACCAGCTGGATTCGATTACGACCATTATAAACGTCGATACCAAAATCGCCGATCTCTACAGCTCGCCCTACGACCAGGCCTCAGAGCAAATCGCGCTGGCGATTGAAAGCCTGCGCGAGCGCCAGGAAAGTCAGCTGATCAATAACGATGAATATGGATTGCTGAAAAATATCGACGACTCGCAGCGTATTCAGACCCGCAATGGCCGTCCAACGCCGGATGACCTGGATGAGCTGTTGTCCAAAGTCTGGAAGGAGCCCTCCTTCTTTCTGGCCCATCCGCGCGCGATTGCCGCATTTCAGCGTGAGGCCACGCGACGCGGCGTGCCGCCGGTCACCGTGAATTTGCATGGGGGCACGTTTATCCTGTGGCGCGGTATTCCGCTGATCCCTTCCGACAAGCTGTTTGTCGATGGTCTGAAAAACCCGAAAGGCCAGGGCGGAAAAACCAATATCCTGTTGATTCGTTCCGGTGAAAGCAAACGCGGCGTGCTGGGACTTTATCAGGAAGGGCTGCCAAACGAACAGTCTCGCGGTTTGTCGGTGCGCTTCCGGGGGATCGACGATAACGGCGTGGCTTCCTATTTACTCTCACTTTATTGCTCCGCTGCGATCCTGGCCGATGACGCCATTGCCGTGCTGGAGGATGTTGAAGTGGGTGAATATTATGACTACGAGTAATTTATTCACGCTTCCCTATGCGCCCGGCGGATGGGCGGGCGACGCGCCCTCCGCGCGTGATTATGGTCTGCCCGACGCGCGCGATCTGCAGGGGCTGCCTGACGACGCGTCCGCACGTCCGCGTGCGACCGAAGCGGCTTACGCGCCGCGGGTGCTGCCATTGGGCCAGGAGAGCAGGGCGGATATCGCGCCTCGCGGATTCGCGCCGTTACCCCCTTCCAGCGTAAAAACGGCGCCGCCGGCGCGGGTTGGACAGATCCCGGTAGAACGCATCCGCGCTGATTTCCCGATCCTTAGCGAACAGGTGGACGGACATCCGCTGGTGTGGCTGGATAATGCCGCGACGACCCAGCGCCCGAAGCAGGTTATCGATCGTATCAGCCACTATTATTTACATGAGAATTCGAACGTTCATCGGGCGGCGCATACGCTTGCCGCTCGTTCCACCGATGCTTATGAAGCCGCGCGTGAGAAAGTGTCGCGCTTTATCGGCGCCCGCGGCCCGGAAAATATCATCTTCGTGCGCGGTACCACGGAAGGGCTCAATCTGATAGCGCACAGCTACGTGAAGCCGCTATTACGACCGGGGGATGAAATTATCCTGACGTTGCTTGAGCATCACGCCAATATTGTACCGTGGCAGCTTATTGCCCAGGAAACGGGCGCGACGATCCGCGTTGCGCCGGTTGATGAGCACGGTCAGCTGATCGTTGAGGAATATATCCGGTTGTTCAACGATAAAACCCGCTTTGTCTCCGCGACCCACGTTTCTAACGCGCTGGGTACCGTCACGCCGGTTCAGGAGCTGGTGCAGATCGCCCATCGTTTTGGGGTGCGCATTGCCATCGACGGCGCGCAGTCTATTTCGCATATCCCGACCAACGTGACGGCGCTGGATGCCGATTTCTTCGTCTTCTCCGGCCATAAAATTTTTGGGCCGACCGGGATCGGCGTGGTCTATGGCAAGCAGGAGGTGCTGGAAGAGGCGCGCCCTTATCAGGGCGGCGGGAATATGATTGCCGACGTGACCTTTGAACTGACGCGCTATCAGCCCTCGCCGAATAAGTTTGAGGCGGGGACGGGCAATATAGCTGATGCCGTCGGGCTGGGGGCGGCTATCGATTATGTCACCTCGCTGGGGATAGAAAACATTGCGCAGTACGAGCACGCCTTACTGGAGTATGGCATCGAGAAGCTGTCGGCTATTCCGGGCCTGACGCTGGTCGGTACCGCGGCGAACAAAACCAGCGTCTTATCTTTCGTGCTGGCGGGTCATGAAAATGCAGCCGTGGGGCGCTATCTCAGTCAGGTCGGCATTGCCGTGCGATCCGGACATCACTGCGCGCAACCGATCCTGCGCCATTTTGGTTATGAGAGTACCGTCCGGCCTTCGCTGGCCTTTTATAATACGCCGCAGGAAATTGATTTTCTCGCAGAGCATGTCGCAAGGTTTGCTTCGCGGTAGCGGTGTCAAGCACGCCAGGGATGGACCATGACGACAATCCCACAAGCCCGCTTATTTCCCCGCGGGCTTTTATCATATCGTGGTAAGGATAAGGCGCGTTGCCGCGACTTCGGCAACACGGCGAGCCAGCCTGAAAGGTGCCAGCGGACGTTTTAATGGGGGGGCGCAGTAGCTGCCTGAATGAATGTGGGGTTAACGCTGCATCCCCCAGCGCTTAATTGTGATCTTTTCCAGACTGGCGAATACGATGCCTTCCACCAGCAGACCAATCGCGATGACCGTTAACAGCCCTGCAAATACCCGGTCGGTGAACAGCTCATTGCGATTCTGGAATATATACCAGCCCAGCCCCCCTTCGCCGCTGGAGGCGCCGAATACCAGTTCGGCGGCAATCAGCGTTCGCCAGGCGAAAGCCCAGCCTATTTTCAAACCGGAAAGGATGGCGGGCAACGATGCCGGAATAAGAATCGTGATCACATAGCGTGGCCCACGCAGGCCATAGTTGCGCCCGGCCATGCGCAGCGTTTCCGGCACGCTGCTAAATCCGGACCAGGTATTCAGAGCGATGGGCCACATGACGGAATGTATCAGTACAAATATCAGGCTGGCATTTCCCAGACCAAACCACAGCAGAGCCAGCGGCAGCAGCGCAATTGCCGGCAGTGGATTGAGCATCGCGGTTAATGTGCTGAGCAGATCGCGACCAAACTGCGTGGTCACTGCCAGGGCGCTGGCAATCAGCGCCAGCGCGCTGCCGGCCAGATATCCTTTCAGCAGGGTACTGAGTGAATTGACGATTTTTTCCGGCAGTTCGCCATTGCGCAGGTCTTCACTGAACGCCTGCAGCGTCTGAAATACCCCGGGCAGCATCAGATCGTTTTGCTGTATTCGCGCGGCGATCTCCCATAGCGCCAGCACCAGGGCGACAATCACAGACTTACGCAGCCATGCCTGATTCCACAGGCGCTGGCTTAAGGGTAGCGGCGTTTCTACCGGCAGATTACGTAGCGGCGGTAATTCGCGTTCGAATTCAGGACGAATGTACGGTGGCTGGGACATACGCTGGCTCCTCGCCGGATGAGTGAGACGGACCGTTGCCGGTCGTCGGGAATAACAGATGGTGAATATGACGAGCCGCGTGTTGAAACGCCTCGCTGCCGAAATCATTAAGCGTGAACTGATGACAATTAAGCTCTGCCCGGACGCGTCCTGGATGCGGCGAAAGCACCAGAATACGGCTGCCCACGACCAGCGCCTCTTCAATCGAGTGGGTGACGAAAAGCAGCGTAAAGCGCTCTTCTTCCCAGAGCGTCAGCAACTCTTCCTGCATCGTGCGCCGCGTCAGCGCATCCAGGGCGGCGAAGGGTTCGTCCATCAGCAGGATGCGCGGTTTCATCGCCAGCGCACGGGCGATGGCGACGCGCTGCTTCATGCCGCCGGAGAGCGTATGGGGCATCGCGTCAGCAAATTCCGCCAGACCGACTTTGTGAAGGAAATGCAGCGCCGTCTCTTTTGCCTGTGAACGGCTGGCTTTGCGGCTGGCGAGCAGAGGAAACATGACGTTTTCCAGCACCGTTTTCCACGGCGGCAGTTGGTCGAACTCCTGGAATACCATCATACGGTCCGGGGCGGGGGCGCTAACTGGCGTCCCTGCAAGCGAAATTTGACCGCTGCGCGGGGCAATAAAACCGCCTGCGGCTTTCAACAGGCTCGATTTTCCGCAGCCTGAGGGGCCAAGCAGAATAAAGCGGTCCCCAGGCCAGACATCAAAACTGACATCGTGCGTCGCGCGTACCCGGCGTTCACGCGTGCGGTATTCAATATCGACATGGCTGACCTGCAGCAGCGGGCCATCAATTTGCTGATTGACCATCATAGCCTCCAGTATCGCGGTTTAGCTGCCGGGGTTTTCCCATGCTTCGTTAAAAAAATAATCTTTCCACGAGCCGGCCTTATTTTTCAGTATCCCAAGCTCATGGAGTTTTTCGGCATATACGCCAGTACGTTCAGGGGAAACCGTAAAGCTTATTTCGGGATCGTTAACAATTTTTTGTACCAGCGGTAAAGGCAGCCGCGATTTCTCAACGCGAATGTAAGTTTCGGCAGCGGCATTTTTGTCACGGTTAATAATACTTGCGGCTTCGCTGAGCGCGCGATAAAACGCTTTATAGGTTCTGGGGTTTTCATCATGGAATTTCTGGGTGGTATAGAGAACATTAAAGGTTGCCTGTCCCCCCAGTACGTCATAGGAGCTGAGCACTTTATGCACGTTTTTATGTTCCAGCGCCTGATACTGGAAGGGCGGGCTGGAGAAATGGGTGGTAATCTCCGAGCCGCCGGCAATTAATGCCGCGCTGGCGTCCGGATGCGGTAAACTGACGCTAATTTTATCGAAGCGTTTGAAGTCCCCGTCACCATATAATTTCGCGGTCTCGATTTGTAATGTACGAGACTGAAAACCGACGCCTGCTGCCGGTACGGCAATCCGATCTTTTGCGGACAGATCTTTAATGCTTTTTACCGCCGGATTATTACTCAACAAATAATTGGGCATCGACCCCAGCGAGGCAATCGCTTTCACATTTTGCTTACCTTTGGTGCGATCCCATAGGGTGAGTACGGGAGGAACCCCGGCTGACGCAACGTCCAGAGCGCCAGAGAGCAGGGCCTCATTCATCCCGGTTACTCCGGAAATGGTGCGCCACTCTACTTTTATATCCAGCCCCTCTTTCTGACCCTCTTTTTCGATAAGCCGTTGGTCACGTACCACATCAAGAATTAAATAGCCGATGCCAAATTGCTGCGCGATACTAATGTTTCCTTCCGCTAATGCCGGCTGGCTTATCCCGCCCAGGGCGGAAAGCGCCAGCGTACAGGCGAGTATTCTGCTTGTTTTATTCATTTCAGTTTCCCAGAAAGGTGTTTCTCAGCCAAAAATCATGGGCAGAGGCGAGCGGGAAAGGAAGTGATTTAAATGAAAATGAATATCAGAGAAATGAATAACGATATTTGTGGCTTGTTATTTACCAGGCGGAAAAGCTTAGTCATTATTCATGTTTAGGTCATAAATATATTCTCAGTATAGTCGGGTTCATCTTTTAAATAGCCCTTATCAATGTAGGGGCAGTCATTGCGAGCCTCATCATGCCTTTATTTTCGGATCATCACTTACGTTCGCTTTTGCAGCGCCATCTGGTAAGGGTTGGCACCGGACCTGATATCGCTCAAAAGGTCGCGGATAACCTGGTCGAAGCCTCACTAAAAGGCCACGACTCTCATGGCGTGACTCTGTTACCGCGCTATATTCGGGCCATTCTGGCAGGGGATTTGAACCCTGGCGCCACGCTCACCATGTTGTCTGATGCCGGACCGATCGTCTCTTTTGATGGGGGGCACGGCTTCGGCCAGGCGTTGGGCGAACAGGCCATGGCCGTGGGTATTGAGCGTGCGCGCGAGTTTGGGGTGGCAATCATCGGATTGTCTAATACCCACCATCTTGGCCGAATCGGCGCATGGGCGGAACAGGCGGCGGACGCCGGACTGGTCTCGCTCCATTTTGCCAACGTGGCAGCGCCGTCGGTCGTACTGCCTTTCGATGGACTCGGTGCCCGACTCGGCACAAATCCTTTTTGTGTCGGGGTACCGCTCGCGAACCGGCACCCGGTTATCCTTGACTTCGCAACCAGCGCCATAGTAGGCAATAAAGCGCGCATCGCATGGAATGAAGGGCGAGCCATCCCTGAAGGATGTGCGGTAGATGCGAACGGACAACCCACCACCGACCCTGCGGTATTAATGACGGAACCGTTCGGTGCCTTGCTGCCTTTTGGCGGGCATAAAGGCGCAGGATTGTCGCTGATTTGTAGTCTACTCGGCGCTGCGCTGACCGGCGGCGAAACCGAAAGCCAGCAAATTCCGCCACGTGCCGGAATCATCAACAATATGCTGTCGATTTTATTTGATCCTGCGCGGCTGGGGGCGCAGGAGAGTTACCAGCAGGCGCTATTAGCGCAGGTGGACTGGGTGCGTAGCGGGCAGGAAGGGCGCAATGTGCAGATCCCCGGAGAGCCGGAATTGCGCGCGTATACCCGCCGTCAGCAAGAGGGTATCTGGATCGATGAGGTGAGCTGGCAGGCGTTTGTCGCCCTGGAAGCATTAAATACCTGAGGTTGTCTGCCTGGTTAAATACGTCTTTGGGTTATCTGTTCGAAGCGTTGGTATTATGTCCGGTTAATTAGTGCTGATGAACAAAATAAATAAAAGCACTATTTTATCTTTTTTTCTCATAACCATAGCTGAAAAACTTGGTAAGTCATCAGTGAGAAAATAAATATAGTCATACTTAATATTGTATGAACCTTTTATCCTCGCGGCCAAATTTTAATTTGCTGCGTAGTCATTTTTTACAGGAGTTATTATGCATCTGGCGCGTTTCCCCCGGCTTCATTTTGGCCACTTCCCGACCCCTCTGGAGCCTCTCACGCAGCTTTCACGCTTGCTGGAGGGGCCAAATATCTGGATAAAACGAGACGATTGCACAGGCCTCGCCACTGGCGGCAATAAAACCCGCAAACTTGAGTTTTTGCTGGGCGATGCCCAGGCAAAACAGGCGGATATTATCATTACCCAGGGCGCCACGCAGTCTAACCATGTGCGTCAGACCGTCGCGGCGGCAGCCAGACTGGGTCTGGAAACGCATATTTTTCTCGAACAACGCGTCACGACGCTGGGTGATGAGTATCAGCAATCCGGCAATGTGCTGCTGGACGGTTTGCTCGGGGGCAAAATTATCGCTCATCTTCCCGGCGGTACGGATATGCAGCAGGCAATGGAACAACACGCGGAAAGCCTGCGAGCCAGGGGCCACACCCCTTACGTCATCCCCGGTGGAGGCTCGAACGCTATCGGCGCGCTGGGCTACGTCTCCTGCGCGGAAGAACTGCTTTGGCAGTCCAGCCAGCTACGGCTGCGCATCGATCATATCGTTCATGCCACCGGTAGCGCAGGTACACAGGCTGGCCTGATTACGGGCTTAACTGCCACGCACAGCGGTATTCCTCTCCTCGGGATTAGCGTCCGCGCTCCGCGCGAAAAACAGGAACACAACGTCTGGCGTCTGGCGCAGCAGACGCGGGAACTGCTCGGTGTACCGGGTGAATTGCCGCGTGAGGCGGTGGTGGCGAACAGTGATTATGTCGGCGAAGGCTATGGCTTGCCCACCGAAGGGATGCTTGAGGCGCTGCAGTTGCTGGCGCAGCACGAGGGGATTCTGCTCGACCCCGTCTATTCCGGAAAAGGCATGGCCGGATTGATTGATCTGATCCGTAAAGGTCATTTCCGCAGGGATGAGAATGTGGTGTTTATCCATACGGGGGGAAGCGCAGGTCTGTTTGGCTACCGTCAGGTCATCGCCGATTCTTTGCCATCATGAGTACACCATTTCTGCTGGGAATTCTTGGCGGCATGGGGCCGCTGGCGACGCTGGATCTGATGCATAAATTGCTGCGGGCAACGCCCGCCAGCAGCGACCAACAGCAAATTCCCCATGTGGTATGGAATGTGCCGCAAATTGCGGATCGCCAGCGGGCGCTGGCGGGAACGGGGCCATCCCCGCTGCCGCAGTTGTTGTTCGGTGTGGAACAGCTGAACCGCGTGGGCGTCAGTCATATTGCCATTGCTTGTAATACGGCGCACCACTGGTATGAGGCGCTGGCGCAGCATAGCGACGCACCGTTGCTGCATATTGTGGATGCCACGCCGGCGGTATTCGACGGGAAAGAGAAACCCCGGCGGGTCGGGATTATCGCTACCCAGGGCACGCTGGATGCCGGTTGGTTTCAGCACGGATTTACCGCGATGGGGATCGAAAGCGTACAGCCAACGCAAGAAGAACTGCGGCAGTGGTTTGTGCCGGGATGCTATGCGGTAAAACGCGGCGAACTGCGTACCGGCGGAGAACTGCTGAGTCTACAGGCCCAGGCATTGCGCGATCGTGGCGCAGAGCGGCTGGTGCTGGCCTGTACAGAAGTGCCGGTTGCGCTGGCTGAGGTGACCTCACCGCATCTGGCCGTGTCAATTGATCCCGCAGAAGCGCTCGCCCGGCAGTGTGCCCGGCTATGGCTGGCGCAACGCGAGACATGGCATTAAAAACGTTGTTATTTAAAGGATAAATTAAATGAATAAAAGTCTCTGTGTCTTACTTGCAGCGGGTGGCCTGTGGGTTAATAGCAGCTTTGCCGAAACGCCAGCGGAAGTTCGGGTGGCATATAGCGGCGGTTCTCAGGTGCTGATGCTGGCTAAGGCCGATGGTTCTTTGGATAAGGCACTCAACAGCAAGGTGAAATGGGTGCAATTTGCGTCCGGTGCTGATGCGTTAAATTACTTTGCCAGCAATGCGATTGATATTGCTAATTTTGGATCCAGCCCGGCAACGGCAGGCATTGTCAGAAAACTGCCGGTGGAAATTATCGGCGTCTCTGGCGTGATTGCCAGCTACGAGCGTTTAATTGGTAAAGACGGTATTGCCAGCATTAAAGATATTGAGGGTAAACGCGTAGCCTATCCGCCAAACTCGACGGCGCAATATGCGCTTGAGGCCGCTATCAGCGTTAACCATCTCGACCGCAGTAAAATAACGTTATTGCCGCTGCGTCCGGCGGAAATGGTCGCAGCATGGAAACGCGGTGATATCGACGCGGGCTATGTCTGGGCGCCGTTTGCTCAGGAACTGGAGACTTCTGGCGGGCATCAGGTGTTCGCAACCAAAGATCTGCAAAAAGATGGTTACCTGATTTATAACAACTACGTTGTGCGTAAAGCTTTTGCTGAGCAGTATCCGCAAACCGTCAGCGCGTTCCTGCGTGTTCATCAGCAAAAAGTCGATGAGTTTAAGAAAGACCCGGAGCGCGCGGCGGCCATTGTTGCGAAAGAGGTGGGCGCGCCGGTGACGACCGCCGTCAATACGTTGGGTGGGCTGGAATATCCCACGCTGAGCCAGCAGGGTACGGCGCAATGGTTGGGTAACGGTACGCAAACCACCGACAGCGGGATTGGGAAAGCGCTGACCAAAACCTCTCACTTCCTTGCTGATATCGGTGAGATTCGCCAACGTGATATCCCGGCCAGCTGGGACAGCGCCATTAACTCCCGTTATATCCGTGACGCAGCGGTAGCCGCGCAATGAGATTGAGTTATCACATTGCCATCAGCGTCGTTTCGGTCACTGTTTTCTTTATCGTCTGGCAGGTGGCGGCCTCGCGGCAATGGGTTGATCCGCTGCTGCTGCCATCGCTAATGGATATAGGCCTGACGACCGAAGAGTTGCTGGCGGATGGTTATCGTCAGGTGCCGCTGTGGGAGCATGTTGCCGTCAGCCTGGCACGTGCGTTAAGCGCTTTTTCTGTGGCAATCATCATCGGTATTCCTCTGGGATTATTGATGGGGCTGTCGGAAGGTCTGGCGGCGGTGCTGAATCCGTTTGTGCAGTTTTTGCGCCCGCTGCCCAAAATTGCCCTTATTCCGCTGGCGGTCGTCTGGCTGGGGATTGGTGAGGCCTCGAAGTTCTTTCTCATCTTTATTGCCACTTTCCTTAGCGTGGTAGTGGGGGCATCTGCTGCGGTAGAGCGTATTGGTCGTTCGCGCATTCGTGTGGCGCAAACGCTTGGTGCTTCACGCAAACAGATCTTTCTGCGCGTGGTGTTACCGGATACGTTACCGGAACTGTTCACCACCGTCAGGCTGTCGATTGGCATTGGCTGGACGTCGCTTATCGCGGCGGAGATGGTTGCTGCCAGTTCGGGGCTGGGTTGGATGGTCATTAACGCCAGTTCCTATTTACGCACCGATATCGTCATGCTTGGCATTTTGCTACTGGGTGGCATTGGCTATGCGCTGGATTTACTGCTGCTGGGGCTGCAGCGCCTGTTTGTACCCTGGGCGGGGAAAGAATAATGAGTGCTATCACGCTGGAAAACGTATCGCTCGCCTTTGCGGCGAAGCCACAGCCGTTCACGGTGCTGGAAGATATCAGCCTGTCGCTCCACAAAGGGGAATTTGTGGTGCTCCTGGGGCCTTCCGGCTGCGGTAAGTCCACTATTCTTAACCTGGTCGCCGGGTTTAACAAACCGGATCGGGGGCGCGTGGTGGCGGGGGGGAAACCGGTCCGCCAGCCGGGGCCGGATCGCGGAATGATCTTCCAGCAGCCTAACCTCTTTCCGTGGCTATCGGTACTGGATAACGTCACCTTTGGTCCTCGGCTGGGTAAGCATCGCAAAGATGAAATTAACGCCCGTGCGATGGAATGGCTTGGACTCGTTGGCCTGCAAGGCTTTGAGCACCATTCGCCCTGGCAGCTTTCAGGCGGTATGAAACAGCGGGTAGCGCTGGCGCGCGCCTGGCTACCCGGCCCGGATGTGCTGTTACTGGATGAACCCTTCGGCGCGCTCGATGCGCAAACCCGTCTGATGATGCAGGAACTGCTGCGTGAGGCCTGGCTCAATACCGGCACCACTCTGCTTTTTGTCACTCACGACGTGGAAGAGGCGCTATTCCTCGCCGATCGCATTCTGATTATGTCAGCAAACCCAGGAAAAATTGTTGAGGAGATCGCCCTGCCTTTTGGCCGGGAACGTGATATCGAGAATCTGTCTGAACACCCGGATTACAGTGGGATCAAACATCATGTACTGCACCGGGTGCGTAAGGAGGCTAAACGCCATTTAGGTTGAAAACGGCTGCAGCAAGCAAAGGGGTTATTTCCGAACTTATCATATCGTGGTTCCCGGTTGTTCTGGTCATATCGAATGACCAGACGGGCAGCGATCGCGTCTGGCCCTGCTTCGGCGAAAGTCTGCACCGTCTACCCCAAAAGCTGAGCTTACAGCATTGCCGATAATCTTTTTTAACTGCCATTAAAACCGATGCTGGCGCGATTTTTAGCGCCAGCATCGCCTTCAGACGGTAGTCCCCGATGATCCGTTCCGGCCTTTTATATTTGTCAGGTTTGCTACTGCAACAATTCGGCAAATTTCGCCAGCCATTGCGGATGAGCGGGCCAGGCGGGGGCGGTCACCAGATTGCCATCCACATGCGCCTGATCGATACCGATGTCGGCAAAATGTCCGCCGCTGAGCCGCACTTCCGGCGCGCAGGCCGGATAGGCGCTGCAGGTGCGGCCTTTTAATACCCCCGCAGCTGCCAACAGCTGAGGGCCGTGGCAAACGGCAGCAATCGGTTTACGCGCTGCGTCAAATGCCTGCACCAGTTTAATCACTTGCGCATTCAGGCGCAGATATTCTGGCGCCCGGCCGCCGGGGATTAACAGCGCGTCGTAATCCTGTTCTTTCACCGTTGTAAAATCGGCGTTGAGAACAAAGCGGTGCCCGGGTTTCTCACTGTAGGTCTGGGCGCCGTCAAAATCATGGATCGCGGTCATAATGAAGTCGCCTTTTGTTTTATCTGGACAGACCGCATCAACCTGATGACCGATCATTTGTAATGCCTGAAACGGCACCATAGTTTCGTAATCTTCGGCGTAATCGCCCACCAGCATCAGAATCTTTTTGCCCATCTTATTCACTCCTGTATGAAGAAAGGTGTCTAAGATATAGCCTGGCGGGAGAGGGAATGCGAACCTGTGGATGAGGGACGGCTGGCGGGGCATGCCGATCTGGCGGCGATGCGGCAAATGAATCCGCAGCTGCAATCCATTGAGTCCTGGCTGGCGGGAACAGGACGCGTCGCTTTCGAACGGGCGCTGGCAATCTCTGCCGGCCGGGCCTTTAAGCGGTAAACCCGCTTTACCCGGCGCCAGGCAGGAATTAATGAGCGAGAGGTATTATTGTAAGCTCTGTTTTAATATATCTGCTGAATGAAATGCCGCTATTTCTTTTACGCTCAGCGCGACTCTATACGTTGTCCGGTTTAACCATCGATACCGGATATTTGGCAAGTATTATTTGTAAGTTTTATATTAATCCTGTCAGCCATTAATTATAGCCATATTAAAATCCACTACTGGACTTTTTTATGGCCGGTAAAGGATAAAAAATAATTTATTTCTTACGCCCCTGTTCGCGCGCGTTTCAGTATCCGGAACGACCAGTATTTGCGTTACATATTGATTTGCATCAATCAATGCTGCCTGTTCAGATATGAATTTAATTCACATTCCTCTGTCAGGTATACATCCTGCCTTTATTGTAAGAAAAGAGTTGTTATTACATACCAGCTTTGTTTGTCTCATGCGTTTCATTTTTACATTTGCCTTAAGATGCCTGAGGAAAGTCTTATAATGGACTTTGCAACCGGCAGGTTGATATTTTTTGGCGCTTTGCTCTACTATATCCGGGTCTTCACACACCGTTATCTTTAACACATTATTCCTCACGGGAAGGGACTGCTATGGCTGATACGTTCCAGAATGAGGTGCCCAAGGCACGCATTAATTTAAAGCTGGCTCTGCACACAGGAGGCGCGCAGAAGAAAGTCGAGCTGCCGCTGAAACTCCTCACCATCGGTGATTTCAGTAATGGCAAAGAAGACCGGCCATTATCGGAAAGAGCAAAAATCAACGTCAATAAAAATAACTTCAACAGCGTACTTTCGGAATTCAGCCCGGAAATCAGCCTCACGGTACAGAACACGCTGGCCGGCGATAGCGCCGAAGAAAATATTCAGCTCCGCTTCGCCGATATGAAAGATTTCGAACCGGAGCAGGTGGCCCGCCAGATCCCCCAGCTCCGCGCCATGCTGGCGATGCGGAATTTATTACGCGACCTCAAATCCAACCTCCTTGATAACGCCACTTTCAGAAAAGAGCTTGAGAAAATCCTGAAAGACCCGGCACTGACGCAGGAATTACGCGACGAAATGAGCGCGCTGGCCCCGAAATAAACGGCGTGCGTTATTTAATGGATTAACCGGGAATATGCTGATGTCTGTAAATACTGAAACCGCCCCCGCGCAGGGGCAGACCGCTGTACTGGAAAAAGAGAGCGTTTACGCCTCCCTGTTTGACAAAATCAACCTGACCCCGGCTTCCCGCCTGGGCGATATTAACGACTTTCTGGATGATGCCGCGCTGTCCGACGCCCCGGCGGGCGAACGACTGACGGCGGCGATGCAGGTGTTTATGGACTGCATCCGTCAGTCCGGAAAGACCGTGGAGAAGCTCGACAAGACCCTGATTGACCACCATATCGCTGAACTGGACTATCAAATCAGCCGCCAGCTGGACGCGGTGATGCACCATCCTGAGTTCCAGAAGGTGGAATCCCTGTGGCGCGGCCTGAAGCAGCTGGTGGACAGCACCGACTACCGCCAGAACGTCAAAACCGAAATTCTGGATGTCTCCAAAGACGATCTGCGCCAGGACTTCGAAGACGCGCCGGAGCTGATTCAGAGCGGTCTCTACTGGCACACCTACACCGCCGAGTACGACACCCCGGGCGGCGAGCCGATTGGCTCGGTGATCTCCGCGTATGAGTTCGACGCCAGCCCGCAGGACGTGGCGCTGCTGCGCAACATCTCCGGCGTCTCCGCCGCGGCGCATATGCCGTTTATCGGCGCCGTCGGCCCGGCCTTCTTTCTGAAAGAGTCCATGGAAGAGGTTGCCGCCATCAAGGATATCGGCAACTACTTCGACCGCGCCGAGTACATCAAATGGAAATCCTTTCGCGACACCGACGACGCGCGCTATATCGGCCTGGTGATGCCGCGCGTGCTGGGCCGCCTGCCGTATGGTCCGGACACCGTGCCGGTGCGCAGCTTCAACTACGTCGAGCAGGTGAAAGGCCCGGACCACGAGAAATACCTGTGGACCAGCGCCTCGTTCTCTTTCGCGTCCAACATGGTGAAAAGCTTTATTAATAATGGCTGGTGCGTGCAGATCCGTGGCCCGCAGGCGGGCGGCGCGGTGAAAGATCTGCCGATCCACCTCTACGATCTGGGCACCGGCAACCAGGTGAAGATCCCGTCGGAGGTGATGATCCCGGAAACCCGCGAGTTTGAGTTCGCCAGCTTCGGCTTTATCCCGCTGTCGTACTACAAAAACCGTGACTACGCCTGCTTCTTCTCGGCCAACTCGGCCCAGAAGCCGGCGCTGTACGACACCGCCGACGCCACCGCCAACAGCCGCATCAACGCGCGCCTGCCGTATATCTTCCTGCTGTCGCGCATTGCGCACTACCTGAAGCTCGTTCAGCGTGAAAACATCGGCACCACCAAGGATCGCCGCCTGCTGGAGCTGGAGCTCAACACCTGGGTGCGCGGTCTGGTGACGGAGATGACCGACCCGGGCGACGAGCTGCAGGCCTCACACCCGCTGCGCGACGCGAAGGTGGTGGTGGAAGATATCGAGGACAATCCGGGCTTCTTCCGGGTGAAGCTGTACGCGGTGCCGCACTTCCAGGTGGAAGGGATGGACGTGAACCTGTCTCTGGTCAGCCAGATGCCGAAAGCGAAAGCGTAAGGCGGGGGCAGGGATGAAAACAGTACGACCGCTGTGGGGGCGGGGCCAGATGGTTTCCCCTCAACATTTTCAGCAGGAGGCCGCGCAAGCGGCCTGGCACACCGAGTGTGTCGCCCGACTGGGAGCAATACATCCCTGGGGGGTTGCGCGGACGGCTTTTGACGCCGCGCTGCTGAAACAGGGGAAGCTGAAGGCCGACCACCTGTGCGTGCGTTTCGCTGACGGAACGCTCACTGATAGCGATAACGCCGATGCGTTGCCGCCCGTGATGACCTTACCGGAAACAGAAAGCCACGAACTGACGGTGGTTTTGGCGCTGCCCCATGAGTATGAAAACGGCGGCAACTGCCTGCAACCGGAGCAGAAAGCGGAGCGTCCTGTGCGCTGGCGTCTGGCCTGGCGGGAGGTGCGTAACCGCTATGGGGATGACAGCCGCCAGATTGCGGTAATGCAGCCGGAGCTGACGCTGCGTACAGACGATAACGACAACGGCAATTACCAGACCGTCGCCGTGGCCCGTCTTAAGCGCGACAGCCAGGGAGACTGGTCGCAGGACGCGTCGTTTATCCCGCCGCTGCTGAACGTGCAGGCCAGCCGCTGGCTAACGGAGCAGACCGAATATCTGACGGGTCAGCTACGCGCGCGCCTGCAGCGCCTGATGTCTATGCGCCGGGAGAGCAACGAACGGATGGCCGACTTCGCGGTGGCGGACGTGTCGCTGTTCTGGCTGCTGAATGCGCTCAACAGCGCTGAGCCGGTGCTCAGCCATTTGGTGCGCTATCCGCAGGTACACCCGGAGCGGCTTTATCAGGCGCTGGCCGGTCTTGCAGGCAGCCTGCTGACGTTTTCTCTTGATCACACCACCGCCGATATTCCGGCCTATCGTCATGAGCAGCTAACGGCGGTCTTCCCGCCGTTGTTTGACCTGCTGGGTGTGCTGCTGGAAGCCAGCCTGCCGTCGCGGGTCGTGGCGATTGACATGGTCCGCGATGAACGGCGCAAGCGCTGGCACGCCCGTCTCCACGATCCGAGACTGCGTGAAGAGGCGGATTTTTATCTCTCGGTACGCTCGCCGCTGCCGGTAGCGCAACTGCTGGAGCAGTTTCCGCTTCAGTGCAAAGCGGGTAGCCCGGATGAAGTCGACAGGGTGGTCAACGGTTCGCAGCCCGGCATTCCTTTGCGCGCGATGAGCCACGTCCCTGCGGCTATCCCGCTGCGCCTGGAAAACCAGTATTTCACCCTTGATATGACCCATCCGGCGGCGCGGGCGATGCTGCTGGAAGGCAGTTGTGTCTTTTACGTCCCCGGTCTGCTGGGCGATCCGGAACTTGAACTGTTTGCGGTGCTGCGCTCATGAAACAGGACATAAATATCGACGCCCTGATGGCGGACGCGTGGCTGACGGTGACGGAACTGCGGTTCGGCGCAAGACTGGCCGACGGGGAGGGCGACCGCCTGTGGCGACATTGTGTAGATCATATTGAACAGGTGATGGCGAAGCTTGAGGCTGCGGACGTCAGCGAGGCGAGCCGTCGGCATATTCTCTACGCCTGGTGTGCGCTGCTGGATGAGACCGCCAAAGGACGCGAAGGCGAGGATGATGCCTGCATCGTCTGGTATGACCGTCCGCTGCAGGCGAAATACTTTGGTGCTCTGGACGCCGGAGACGCGTTGTATGAACGGATGCGTCAGGTTCTGCGCGAGCCCGCGCCGGATATGGCGGTGCTGACCTGTTTCCACCGGGTGCTGATGCTCGGCTTTAAAGGGTGTTATGCCCTGAATGAGCCGGCTCGTGACCAGCTTGTTCGGGTACTGACCGAGCGCGTGCCGCCGTTTGAAACGGACCAGAGCCGTCCCGTACTGGCGGGTATCTCCGGGCGCAGCGGCCTGGCGGACGGGTTACGTCGCTGGCCGGTTTGCATCGGGCTGTCGCTGGTAGCGATCGCCGCGCTGTGGTGGGGTCTGAACCACTGGCTTGATTCCCTGATTGCAACCCTGCTGCCGGGGGCCGGGAAATGAACGTGCGCTATTTGCGCCTGTTATGGCTCTGGGGCGGGATCCTGGCGCTGCTGCTCTGCCTGCTGTTTCTGCCGCTGGCCTCCGGCGGGCGGATTCTGGCCGCTGCGCTGATACTGGCCGCCGTTATCGCCGGGCTGATTTTCGCCGGGCGCAGGCGGGAAGATCCGCTGGTAGATAACGCCTGGCTGGATGAGATACCGGACGCGCCGTATCGCCTGCCGGTGGTGCTGGTCTGCGGCGATATCGCCGGGTGGCCGGAGAGCGGGCCAATTTACCGCACGGCACGGGGCTGCTGGTTAAACGTCCCGACGGCTGAACTGCAGCAGACGGTACGTATTCTTCTGTGGAAACGCCCGGACCTCGTATCGCAGCTGGCGGTGATGGTCAGCGTCTGTCCGCAGCTGCATCGTGATGAGGCGGCGCTGGCGGCCGGGCTTTATGAGCTGCGCTGGCAGCTGAGCCAGGTGCGGAGCGATTGCCGCCGGGCGGTGCCTTTACTGTTGAACAGTAAGGTGGCGGGGGCGTCTGTTCCACAACCGCTGTGGCAGACAGCGCAGGCCGGGGAGGCCATGCAGGTATGGCTGGCGGACGATGTGCCGTGCAGCACCGGGACATGGCTGGCGCAAAAGGACGGGACGGACCGCCTGGCTGCGCAGGTGAGGATGAATACGCTGGTTCGCCTGACTGAACAAACAATGATGGCCGCGCTGACGGCGGCGTCGGACGATATGCCTCCGGCGGACCCGGCGATGGTGGTATATCACATGACGCCTTCGGGGGCGCCGGTTCTGGCTGATAGCCTGTGGCAGCGCTGGTTGTCTCAACATACTGCCCTGAATTCGCTGCCCGGCTGGCAGCCCAACCCCTCATCAGCGGATGTCACGCTGCCGAATTTTATTCTGCCGCTGTTGCCACTGGGCGCCGGCGTGACGCCGCTCAGCAGAACTTTACGGCGGGCATTCTGCCTGTTCACCCTTGCCGCCATCATCGCACTGTGCGCCAGCGCGTGGAACAACCGCCAGCTGCTGCAGCGGGTGGGGTTCGATATTCAGCATTACGCGCAGATTGCGATGGATGACTACGCCCCGAAAGCCCGCGCCGTGCAGATCCTGCGCGGGGATGCGCTGCAGCTGGATCGGTGGGCGCGCCACGGTGAACCGCTGGAAATGGGGCTCGGCCTGTATCACGGGGAGCATTTGCGCATGCCGGTGCTGGACGCCATTCGTTCCTATGTCCCGGCGCCTCCGCCACTGAAGCCTGCCGAGAAAACCGCGCCGAAAATCATCCGCCTCGACAGCATGTCGCTGTTCGACACCGGCAGGTGGGCGCTGAAGCCCGGCTCGACAAAGCTGCTGGTGAACTCACTGGTGGGCATCAAAGCGAAGCCCGGCTGGCTGATTGTGGTGGCGGGCCATACCGACAGCACCGGCGACGATAAATCCAACCAGATACTTTCGCTTAAGCGTGCCGAATCGGTGCGCGACTGGATGCGCGACACCGGCGACGTGCCGGAGAGCTGTTTTGCGGTGCAGGGCTACGGCGAGAGCCGACCCGTTGCCCCCAACGACACGGCCGAAGGCCGGGCGCTTAACCGCCGTGTCGAAATCAGTCTGGTGCCGCAGGCGAATGCCTGCCAGCCACCGGGCATGACCCCCGCGCCATCGCAGGATGATGGCGCTTTTTAAAATGATACACACAGTCATTCGGGCTGCCTCGCGGCGGCAACTGAATGCGTCCCCGGGAGCATAGTTCACTATGTGACCGGGGCAAATGAAGGCAGCCAACAAAGAGGCAGCCTGAAGGACGACGTGTATAAATGGAGAAGTAATATGGCAATTCCAGTCTATCTGTGGCTGAAGGACGACGGCGGCGCGGACATCAAAGGTTCCGTGGACGTGAAGGACCGTGAGGGCAGCATCGAGGTGGTGGCGCAGGAGCATAACCTGTACATCCCGACCGACAACAACACCGGGAAGCTGACCGGCACGCGAATCCACACGCCGTTCCTGTTCACTAAGGAAATCGACGCCTCCAGCCCGTACCTGTACAAGGCGGTAACAACCGGCCAGACGCTGAAGTCGGCGGAGTTCCGCTGGTACAAAATCAACGACGCCGGTCAGGAAGTGGAGTACTTCAACACGAAGCTTGAGAACGTGAAGGTGGTGAAGGTCAACCCGCTGATGCACGACGTCAAGGACCCGTCCTACGAGAAGCATAACCACCTCGAGCAGATTGAGCTGCGTTACGAAAAAATCACCTGGACCTACAAGGACGGCAACATCATTCATTCCGACAGCTGGAACGAACGCGCCACCGCCTGATGACTCGCCATATTTCACGCTGTAGCGGCGTTGGCTGCGTTCGCTTGTCGTCTTGCTACAGCGCGAACTATTTAGAGTCATCCCCTGATGGGCAGTTTCCGCTGCCCGTTTTTGCTGAGCGCCTGAACTGACGGGCGCTCAGCAAAAAAAACAATCTGCCTGCCTGACCTGATGCGCTTTGGGTTCCTGAATAACAGGGAACAGCGACGGGCGGTAGCGTGTCCGGAACTGATAAAGAGAAAAGCTCATGGAAAATCCCGCCATTTTGTTACGCCGACTTAACCCTTACTGCGCCCGTGCGATGGAAGGCGCTGCCACCCTGTGCCAGACCCGGGCGCACGCGGAAATCCTGCCCGAGCACTGGCTGCTGAAACTGCTGGAGCAGGGCGAGGGCGACCTGACGGTGCTGGCGCGGCGCTACGAATGGGATATGGACGCGATATGGCAGGATTTGCTGACCTTTATGGATAAGCTCCCCCGTTCGGTGCGCGGCCGCCCGCAGCTTTCAGACGCTATTCAGACTCTGATGCAGGAGGCCTGGCTGAGCGCTTCGCTGGCCGGGGAGGAGCATATCCGTAGTATCCACCTGCTGATGGCGCTGGTGGATAAACAGAGTCTGGTGCGCTGCGACGGCCTGTGGCCGCTGCTGACCCTGGCGCAGAGCCAGCTGGCGCGCCTGCGTCCGCTGCTGGACGCGCAGTCCGAGGAACGCCCGGAGGTGCAGCAGGAAGCAGAGCTGGCGCAGGGCGACGAGGTGGCGTTTGTCGGCCGTCCGGTTAATGCGGGCGTAAAAGAAGGGGATCTGAATCCGGCTCTGCAGAATGCGCTGGATAAGTTCACCCTCGACGTGACCGCCCGCGCCCGGGACGGCAAAATCGACCCGGTGTTCGGCCGTGATAATGAAATCCGCCAGATGGTGGACATTCTTTCCCGACGCCGCAAGAACAACCCGATACTGGTGGGCGAGCCGGGTGTCGGCAAGACCGCGCTGGTGGAAGGTCTGGCGATCAGAATCGCCGAGGGCAACGTCCCGGATGCGCTGAAACCGGTAAGCGTGCGCACCCTTGACCTCGGCCTGCTGCAGGCCGGAGCGGGGGTGAAGGGAGAATTCGAGCAGCGGCTGAAAAACATTATCGACGCGGTGCAGCAGTCGCCGCTGCCTGTGCTTCTGTTTATTGATGAGGCCCACACCCTTATCGGCGCGGGTAACCAGGCGGGCGGCGCCGATGCGGCTAACCTGCTGAAACCGGCCCTTGCCCGGGGCGAACTCAGAACTATCGCCGCCACAACCTGGAGCGAGTACAAACAGTATTTTGAGCGCGATGCGGCGCTGGAGCGGCGCTTCCAGATGATCAAAGTCGATGAGCCGGACGACGACACCGCCTGCCTGATGCTCAGGGGCCTGAAGTCCCGCTACGCGGAGCATCACGGGGTGCACATCACCGATGAGGCGGTGCGCGCCGCCGTCATCCTCTCCAGACGCTATCTGACCGGACGCCAGCTGCCGGACAAGGCGGTGGATTTACTCGACACCGCCTCCGCCCGCATCCGCATGAGCCTGGATACGGTGCCGGCGCCGCTGACCCGACTGAAGGCGCAGCTCACCGCCCTGGCGATGGAAAAGCAGGCGCTGCTGGAAGATATCGCGGCGGGCAACCACACCCACGGCGAACGCCTGGCGGCCATCGAACAGGACGAAGTCCGTATTATCCTGCAGCTCGATGAGCTGGAAACGCAGTACGGCCAGGAGCTGAAGCTCACGGAAAACCTGCTCGCCTGCCGCGCCGATATCTCCCGCCAGGCGGAAATCGCGGACCTGCAAAACCAGCTTAGTGCCGTGCAGCAGGGGAACCCGCTGCTGGGTCTGGACGTGGACGCGCGCACCGTTGCCACGGTCATCGCCGACTGGACCGGCGTGCCGCTCTCGTCTCTGATGAAGGATGAGCAGACGGAGCTGCTGAGCCTGGAACAGCAGCTCGGTAGACGCGTGGTGGGCCAGGACGCGGCGCTGAACGCCATCGCGCAGCGTCTCCGTGCCAGCAAAACCGGGCTGACGTCGGAGAACGGCCCGCAGGGCGTGTTCCTGCTGACCGGGCCGAGCGGCACCGGCAAGACTGAAACCGCGCTTGCCCTTGCTGACGCGCTGTTCGGCGGTGAGAAATCCTTAATCACTATCAACCTCTCCGAATACCAGGAGCCGCATACCGTCAGCCAGCTCAAGGGCTCCCCGCCGGGGTACGTCGGCTACGGCCAGGGCGGTATCCTCACCGAAGCGGTCAGAAAGCGTCCGTACAGCGTGGTGCTGCTGGACGAAGTGGAGAAGGCCCATCGGGACGTGATGAACCTGTTCTACCAGGTGTTTGACCGGGGTTTTATGCGCGACGGCGAGGGGCGGGAGATCGACTTTCGCAACACGGTTATTCTGATGACCTCTAACCTCGGCAGCGACCACATCATGCAGATGCTGGGCGAACGGCCGGAGGCCACGGAGTCCGACCTGCATGAACTGCTGCGTCCGCTGCTGCGCGACCACTTCCAGCCCGCGCTGCTGGCGCGCTTCCAGACGGTGATCTACCGCCCGCTCACGCGGGACGCGATGCGCACGATTGTCGGTATGAAGCTCAGCCAGGTGAGCAAACGCCTCAGTCGCCACTACTGCATGACCACTACCATCAGCGACAGCCTGTACGACGCTCTGACGGATGCCTGCCTGCTGCCGGATACCGGGGCGCGCAACGTGGACAGCCTGCTCAATCAGCAGATATTGCCGGCGTTGAGCCTGCAGCTGTTAAGCCATCAGGCGGCGGGGCAGAAGCCGCAGCACCTGATACTGGGCCGTGATGAAGAGGGGGGGATTGTGATGGAGTTTGGCGCAGGGGCGGGTGTATGAGCGAGATAAAATCCCTGTTGTTCAGCCACAGCCACCATCTGTTAACGGTGCGCGGCTGCAGCGCTCTTCTGGACGTGCTGAGCTTTGAAGGTGAGGAGGCCCTGAGCGAACCGTTCAGATACGTGATTGAGTTCACCAGCGCCGACAAAACCATCACGCCGCAGCAGATGCTGATGCAGGACGCGACCTTCACCCTGCAGGCGCCGGCGGACCAGGGTTTCGGGATTAACATTCAGCAGCCGGTGCGCACGATTCAGGGCGTGGTGACGGCGTTTGAGCGCCTTTCCGCTTCCCGCGACGAAACGCACTATTCCCTGACCCTGCAGCCTCGTCTGGCGCTGCTCTCCCGGAGCCACCAGAACCGGATTTACCAGGATATGTCGGTGCCGGATATCGTGGAGCATATCCTGCGTACCCGCCACGCCATGCGCGGGGAGGACTTTGTTTTCACCCTGGCACAGGCGTATCCGCGTCGCGAGCAGGTGATGCAGTACGGCGAGGACGACCTGCGCTTTATCACCCGCCTGCTGGGCGAGGTCGGTATCTGGTTCCGCTTCACCGCCGACACCCGGCTGAACATTGACGTGGTGGAGTTTTACGATGACCAGCGGCACTACGAGCAGGGGCTGGTTCTGCCGTCGGTGCCGCCCTCCGGCCAGCACGACGGCGGTACCGAGTCGGTGTGGGAGCTGAAAAGTCGGCATAAAGTGGTGCAGCAGTCGGTGTTCACCCGGGACTACAACTACCGCAACGCGCCGGAGGAGATGAGCCAGAGCGCGGACGTGACGTCCGGCGACGTCACCACCTACGGTGAGGCGTATCACTGGGCGGATAACTACCTGGCGCCGGGCAGCGACGGCCAGCGCAACCCGGAGCCGGAGAGCGGGGCGTTTTATGCCCGTCTGCGCCACGAGCGCTACCTGAACGACCAGACCCGGCTGAGCGGCAGGACCAGCAGCGCGGCGCTGGCGCCGGGCCGGGAGCTGAAGGTCACCGGAGGCGCTGAGGTGACGGAGGTTTTCCGCCAGGGCGTGGTGATTACCGGCATCCACAGCAGCGCCCGTCGCGACCGCAGCTATGAGGTGGCGTTTACGGCCATCCCGTTCTCGGAAAATTACGGCTTCCGTCCGCAACCGGGCGACAGGCCGGTCATGGCCGGCACGCTGCCGGCGCGGGTGACCAGCACGAAAACCAACGATATCTACGGCCATATCGACCGCGACGGCCGTTATAAGGTCAACCTGCTGTTCGACCGCGACCACTGGTCGCCGGGGGAAGAGAGTCTGTGGGTACGTCAGGCGCGCCCCTATGCCGGGGACACATACGGCCTGCACCTGCCGCTGCTGGCGGGGACGGAAGTGGCCATCGCTTTTGAGCAGGGAGACCCGGACCGTCCGTATATTGCCGGTGTCCTGCACGACTCGGTGCACCCGGATCCTGTCACCATCCGGAACTATAAGCGCAACGTCCTGCGGACCCCGGCGAACAACAAAATCCGCCTCGACGACGCGCGTGGCAAAGAGCACATCAAGGTCAGCACGGAGTACGGCGGCAAGAGCCAGCTGAACCTGGGGCATCTGGTGGACAGCGAAAAACAGCCACGCGGCGAGGGGTTTGAGCTGCGGACGGACAGCTATGGAGCGATACGGGCCGGGAAGGGAATATTCATTACTGCTGATGCACAATCGAAGGCGCAGGGGCAGCAACTGGCGATGGAACCGGCGCTGTCGCGGCTTTCAGCGGCACTAGTGGAAATGCAGTCACTGGCTGCCAGCGCACAGCAGGCACAGGCGCTGGCTGCGGATGTTGGACGTCAGCAGACGTTGCTGCAACAGAAGATAGACCAGCTTCAGAAGGAAGTACTGCTGGGAACGGCCCCGCAGGGTGTGGCGCTGGCAAGCGGTGACGATATGCTGCTGTCGGCGCAGGAGAATCTGACGCTGATTGCAGGTCAGCAGCTGGATATGGGGGCGCAGAAGGACTTCACACTGGCGGCGGGTAAACAACTCAGTCTCTGGAGTCAGAATGGGGCGAAGTGGTTTGCGTCGCGGGGAGATATTGATATTCAGGCGCAGGGCGGACATATCACCACTTGGTCAACGCAGGACACGCATATTTCGAGTGGCAAGAAGCTGGTAATAACAGCACAGGATGAACTGACGCTGATATGCGGGGGCGGATATATCAAAATCAAAGGTGGGAATGTTGAAATTGGCGGTCCTGGAAAGTTGCTGATAAAAAACACCGGTATTAAGAAAGCAGGTTCGGGTAGTATGCAGGGAGTAATAAAGTCGTTTGAGTCGGGAAGTTTTGATGAGAAGTTTGTCATTCGAAATTCTCTGACCAAAGAACCTTTAGCCAATAAGGCATATTCAATAACCATGCCGGATGGAAGGATTGTTTCAGGGGTGACAGATTTAAATGGTTCTACATCATTAAATGCCTCGGATGTCATTGATGATATGACTATCACTCTTATTAAAGGTAGGTAAGATCTCAGTCTTTATTTGTGGGAGAGCGAAATGTTACTGATGATTTATTCTTTGTTAATAATTTATGCGCTAATCGCAGGGAGTTTGCTTACATTAGTTGCATGGCTTTGTTGTAAGAGAGTTCATGGTTTGCGTATCATATTGCTGATTTGGTTTGTGTGTATCTGTGTGGCGTTTGTTGCTTTGTATGCTCTGCAATTTACTGAATTTGGTCTCATACGATAATGCTATTTTTTCAAAACAGGAGGTAGTATGGTATATAAGACTGAGCCAGTTAGAGAGTTAGAGATTAAATATGATGATAATGGCCATCCTTCTTGGTGTTCTTTTCCATCGCATAAGAATGTTCAGGTTCGTGGAGCTTGCGATGTGCCACCTCATCTGCCTGGACTTGTAATACTTGTCCATGGTGTTAACTCCACAGGTGAATGGTATCAAAAAGCAGAGTCTGCATTATGTGCAGGATTGAATAAACGCCTTGGACTTGAAGGCACTAATTTTGAGTTAAAGGCTAACATATATAGTGGGGATGACAAGATAGAATTAGATGAGAAAGGCGCCGAAAAAAGAACTCCAATGTCTCCATTAGTAGAAAGGAAATTAGTTACTGACAATGGCCGGTCACCTGTAATTCGATTTTATTGGGGCTATTCATCACCATTAGGTGACGAAGATAAGTTTGTTATTCCTTTGGTAAGTATTAAGGGTGATGACTATCATCAGATGAAGCGAGATGGCGTCCCATTGTATGATATTTTGAAAAAAGGTCCTTATATATGGGGCGGCGGTCCTTTTCAAAATGGCACGAATAATCTTCATTCACTTTGGAGTAAAAAAGGATTCAATGAAGATTTAGCCAATATACCTGGTGCAAAAGTTCAATATGGTAATGAAGACAAAGATCGCTTACTAACCACAGCACCACCACGAAACTATTATGCTCATGCCGCGAAGCGGTTAGCTGATTTATTGGATCTTATTCGAGAGAAATATCCTAAGGATACAGTTACCATAATTTCACATAGTCAAGGAACTATGGTTTCAATGGCTGCTACTGCACTCGCAAATAAAGCACCTGATGCTCTATTTATAATGAATTCACCTTATGCCCTTCATAATAGTCAATTGAATGCCTTTTCAATGCCTCCTGAAGAATGTATTTCTCCATCTGGTCGAGAAAGTACTCTGTCAGCAATAATTGATAAAGTTGCACTTCAATCAACACATTTATCTTCGTTAGGCTATGAGGGGTTGTGTGTAGGTCAATCACAGGATAATAAAAACTGGAAGCCAGATATAACTCTTGTAGCTTCTGACAAAAATGAAACGAGAAATATCCCGGAAAGAGATAATCACGGGAGGACTTATGTTTATTTCAATCCACATGACAGAGTTATGGGTTCCCTCCCTCTGCATTCGGTAGGGTGGCAAGGTTTCCCAAATGATGAAAAAGGGAATCCTCATCCACTTATCACCCAGCATAAGGGGTATTTATTCCAGCGAATGCTTGCCAGAAATACACCTTGTGGTATAGCTCCCGAGTCAAAAACTCCATTTGGTCGATTGCCAGATGGTAAACCCTTTTGGGATGATGAAGGAGATGAATACCAGAGCAGTGGTTTTGTGTACCCAGATCCACCTCACTGGCAAACTGTATTTATTAATGCCGAGGAAGTCCCTGAGCCAATTAAGGAAAATGAACTAAGTGATTTCGATAAAACAAGAGTTGGTGCTGAGCATGGCCCACAGGAAAAAAACGGTTGGGGGGAGCGTGATCCTAAAACTGGTTATAAGAATGACGATACTTACGATAATTTCATTAATTTGTATCCCGATCAGGATATCGTTATTGGTGTCAAAAAACAATCGGAATATGGTACTTACGGTAGCGTAACCCCAGTAACCCGTAAGGAGACGTTTGACGAAAAAGATCGCAGGATACGTTCATATGTCGCACAACCTACAGATCACAGTACCTTACCCAGTAATTTAAATTTTATGGCACGAGTCGTTGCTTATGATTTACCCATTGGTTACTGTGAATCGGGTTGGGATAGGGCTTTTATCACTGATCTACGCCGTCGAGCAGACTGGACTCAGGGACTGGATACATATTTAAAAACCGGAATTCCAAACAATGTTACTGAACCAGAAATAATCAGCAAAGAAACAGCATTGGAAGAAATGATTCGTGTGAAGACCAAAGAATACGGATATTGATATGGGAAAGAAAATAGTTGTTCTTGGCGATGCTACCTCGCATGGAGGTAAAGTAGTCTCTGTATCATCTACTTTTGAAATTGAAGGTAAAAATGTTGCACTGCTGAATGATTCGGTGTCCTGTCCGGAACACGGTTCTAATCCGATAGTGGAATGCGATATGAGTTATGAGGAAAACGGTAGGGGAATTGTGGCGCATGGTTGTAAGAGCGCCTGTGGTTCCGTGATCTTCGCTAGTTTGCCGGATGTGGAGATAGGTTGATGGGCTGGTCATTACCGGAGGTTCCCGCGAGGCCAGATACGCAACCCTGGTCGCCCTGGGTATGCCTATCAATTACTTTCGCCGGTGTATTTATCGCGTTAGTTCGGGTGGTACTGCATTCACCCTCCGGTAGTTTACCAACGCTCGCAAGCGGCTACTGGCTACCACTGACCGGATATACTTTGGTGGGTGTTACAATTACCGTAACCTTTTATTTGTTATGGTGGGAAATACAGACTTTCCGCGTCCGTAACTGGAATAACTGGCGACGAAATATGCACCTGGCCTGGCAGCGTCAAGCACACCTGCATTTATGCGTGACCAGGCATGTGGTATTAACCGCAGACCCACAATTGCTTTCTCGACTAGCGGGTGTTGCGTCTGAAAGCAGCGACGAAACATCTTTATTAACATTGCTTCCCGAAGAAGCTTTTATTCCTGGTATTTCACGCTTTGAACAACTTTGTCGTTTATTAATAAACCAGATTAAAACAATACTTTCTCAGGCCTATCCTTCAGGTCCGTTAACGGTGATAATACAGACATCTGCTCCTGATAAAAAACAGGAAATTCAGTATTTTTCCCTTCTCTGGGAAGATGAAAAATTGCCATGGATGCCAGATATTCATGCCTTATCCAATTCGTCAGTTTTTAATAATTGGAATAAATTCCTGTCTACTGCTCGTTATCCATTGCTTGTACTGGCACTGCATTACCGCCAGCCGGAGGAAGCCTTAGCGGAATTTGCCTGTGCGTTGTTGCTGTTGCCTGAAGCGATGCTTAAATCGTCAGAACAGCGCGATGCAGTGCGAGTATTTCGCGCCATGCCGCTGAATACTGGTGCATTGCCCCGCGAGCTGGCTGAATTGCGCGATATGGCGCAGCAGCCTTCTGGTGTAAAACATCTGGTCTGGCACAGCGGGTTATCTACGTCGTCCGCACAGGCGCTGGGGCGGGTGGTTAATGATTTACCTCTGCACCTGCATACTGATATCGCAGCCGGTGGCATTATCGATTTTGCGAAAATCAGCGCAGACTACGGGCATCTGGCGGGATGGCTGATGGTAGCTGCAGCAGCAGAGATGGTCAATTACGGTCCGGGAAGCCACTGGCTGCTACAGGCGGATGACAAACGGGCCGGCGCAATGGTCGTCGGCAATAATCTGCCGGCTATCTGCGATGAAGATGTGAACATACTCCCGTTGCCTTATCCGGCGGGTTCACTCTGCCTTGCCGTATTGCTCAACGTGGCGGCTTTTGGGGGCGTTGCCCGTTTTTTTCCGGACTGGCTGTTCTCCTGGTGCGGCGTGCTCAGTATGTTACTGTCGCTGGCAGTCACTCTACCCGGTGCTGTTTTCCTGCTGCGCCGCGCCCTCACTGCTCTGCAACGCCCCCACTTTGTTCAGGCTGCCGGACTTGCCCGCAAGGAATAATCCAATATGAAAAGGTTTTTATACATCCTGGGAGCGGGTCTCTGTGTCCTGGTTGTTTTGTTGGCGCTGTTGTTTATTCTGGCCCAGACAACTCATCTTTTTTTTGAATGGACGGGGGAACGCGTATTCTGGATTTCGCTGTTGGGTGCGGTTTTTCTGACCAGTCTGTTGAGCGTGCTGATTTTTTTTCTTATCCCTTTCCAAAAAAACGACACCCCGCTGACTCCGCAGTACAGTCGCCCGGCAGGCGAGGGGGCTGGTACACAGGAACGAGATATCTCCCTTTCTTCGCTAAAAAAGCACCTCCGCCGTCGCTACAACCTTTTCTGGCGCAGTCAGGTCCGCCTGCTGCTGGTCTGTGGTGAACCCGAACATATCGCCGCCATCGCCCCCGGCCTTGCCGAAAAACAGTGGCTCGAAGGCCGCCGCACAGTGCTGATTTATGGCGGCAGTCTGTCATCGGCGCCGGACACCGGGCGCCTGACCGCCCTGCGTAAGCTGCGCCGCAGCCGTCCGCTGGACGGCATCGTGCTGGCGCTGGATGAGAGACAGACCACCGCCGGTACGCTGGACAACCATCTTCGCACCCTGGAGCAGGTCGGGGAGGCGCTGCGCTGGCAGCCGCCGGTGTACCTGTGGCAGGTGACTGACAGCGACTGGTCGCAGGATGCGCGCGTCACCCAGACGGTAGGGGCGCTTTTCCCGGCCCGCGCCACGCCGGCGGGGGTGGAGCGCCAGCTCCGCGCTATCCTGCCATCCCTGCGCGAAAGGGGAATACAGCAGCTGTGCGCCGGGCCGTCGCACGATTTCCTGTTACGTTTCGGCCGGCAGCTGGAGAAACAGGGAATAGCCCACTGGAAAACGCTGCTGACGCCGTGGCTGACGGAGCACCTGAAGCGTGTTCCGCTGCGCGGCCTGATGTTCAGCCCGTCGCTGGCCCCTGAGGATAATGCCGCGGGCCATGAACACCGCTGGTCCGCTCCGGCGGTCTGGCAGGGCGTGACGGCGGACTGCGTTCAGGCGCGGGGCGTGCGGGCAGGGATGCCGTGGCAGCGAACGCCGGGCGTCACCCTGCTGACGCTGATTGCCCTGTGGGGGGTGGGCAGCGTGGTCTCCTTTGCCGTTAACCGCCACCATATCGTCAGCGCGGCGGCGCGGGCGCAGCAGCTGGTGAATCATCCCGCGGTTAACGACCCGCAGCTGATGGCGCTGCAGGCCCTGCGTAACGATATCGGGCGCCTGCAGACTCAACAGGCGAATGGCGCTCCCTGGTACCAGCGCTTCGGGCTGGACCACAATGCGCCGCTTTCAGCCGCCCTGATGCCCTGGTACGGCCAGGCCAGTAACCGTCTGATACGCGATGCGGCCATGCAGGCGCTGACGCAGAAACTGACCGTCCTGGCGAACCTGCCGCCGCGCAGCCCGCAGCGCGCCACGTCAGCTAAGGCGGGCTACGACCAGCTGAAAGCATACCTGATGATGGCGCGCCCGGACAAAGCCGACGCTGCCCTGTACGCGCAGGTGATGACAACCACCGCGCCATCCCGGCCGGGACTCTCCCCGGCGCTGTGGCAGAGTATCGCCCCGGACCTTCACGCCTTTTACATGCAGAGCCTGCCGTCGCAGCCTGCCTGGAAAATCACGCCGGACAGGCAGCTGGTCACCCGGGTACGTCAGGTGCTGCTGGAGCAGATTGGCCGGCGCAACGCGGAAAGTACGCTGTATGAGAACATGCTCACCCGGGTGCGCCGCAGCTACGCGGACATGACGCTGGAGGACATGACGCCGCAGACCGACGCCGGTCGCCTGTTCAGCACGCCGGAGTCGGTGCCGGGGATGTTCACCCGCCAGGCGTGGGAGGGCGGGGTTCAGGAAGCCATTGATAACGCCGTGGCGTCCCGGCGCGATGAAATCGACTGGGTACTGAGCGATAGCCGTAAAACGCTGTCCGGCGACGTCTCCCCGGAGGCGCTGAAGCAGCGCCTGACGGCGCGCTACTTCACCGATTTTGCCGGTGCCTGGCTGAACTTCCTCAACAGTATCCGGCTGAACCCGGCGCACAATATTGCCGACGTCACCGACCAGTTAACGCTGGCCGGGGACGTGCGCCAGTCGCCGCTGATTGCCCTGATGAACACCCTGGCTTACCAGGGGCAGACCGGGCAGCAGAAAGAGGCCATTTCCGCATCGCTGGTGAAATCGGCGAAAAACCTGCTGGGCGGTGATGACCGGCCGGTGATTGACCAGCAGGCCGCCGGACCGGCGGGACCGCTGGACAGCACCTTCGGGCCGTTGCTGCAGCTTATGGGTAAAAACAGCGCGCAGAGCGTGATGGCGGCGGACAGTTCGCTCAGTTTACAGACTTACCTGACGCGCCTGACCCGCGTGCGCCTCAGGCTCCAGCAGGTGGCAAACGCCGCCGACCCGCAGGCGATGATGCAGCAGCTGGCGCAGACGGTTTTCCAGGGCAAGAGCGTTGACCTGACCGACACGCAGGAGTACGGCAGTCTGGTGGCGGCAAGCCTCGGTGAAGAGTGGAGCGGTTTCGGGCAGACGATGTTTGTTCAGCCGCTGACCCAGGCCTGGGAGACGGTGCTTCAGCCATCGGCGGCCAGCCTGAACGAAGCGTGGCAGCGCTCAGTTGTCGCGAACTGGAATTCAGCGTTTAAAGGGCGTTATCCCTTTGCTGCCGCGAAGAGCGACGCCTCGCTGCCGATGCTGGCGGCGTTCATCCGCCGCGATACCGGACGTATTGACCGTTTCCTCAGCACGCAGCTGGGCGGCGTTCTGCACCGGGAGGGCAGCACCTGGGTGGCGGACAGAACCCGCAGCCAGGGGCTGACGTTCAGCCCGGCCTTCCTGAACGCGGTGAACCAGCTCAGCCAGCTGTCCGACATCCTGTTTACCGACGGCAGCCAGGGTATCAGCTTTGAACTGCAGGGGGTGGCAATGCCGGAAGTGGTGGAAACACAGCTGACGCTTGACGGGCAGAAACTCCACTATTTTAACCAGGTTGCCGACTGGCAGAGCTTCCGCTGGCCGGGGGTAATCAATAAACCGGGGGCGATGCTGACCTGGACGTCGACGGCGGCGGGAACCCGTCTGTATACAAACCACAGTGGCCCGTGGGGCGTTATCCGGATGCTGGAGCAGATGCAGCGGCAGAAAGCGGGGGACGGACTGTACCGGCTGAGCGTCACCGCGCCGGACAGGCGACAGCTTCAGTGGCTGCTGCGTACGGAACTGGGCGACGGACCGCTGGCGCTGCTGAAGCTGCGAAACTTCAGTCTGCCGTCGCAGATATTCAGCGTCGGTGTCCCGGCGCCAGGCCGCACGGATGAATATGAATCTGACGTTGTGGAAGGGAGTGAATAATGGCCTCTGTTGATATTCTGCTCGCCAACCGCCGGAGATCCCCCCGGCAACGATGATTTCAAGAAGATGCGTGATGAGGTAAGGGCGCGCAACTTATTGCTTCAATGTTCAATGTTCAATGACACTGATGCGATCTGAGGTTGCAGAAAACACCTATCGCGATCTTCTCCCCATTTTAAACGCACCTCCTGTAGCTCTAAGGCTAAAAGCATATTTCTATGGACGACTTAACCCTGCGTTATTTTGACGCCGAAATGCGTTACCTGCGTGAAGCGGGCGAAGAATTCGCCCGCGCCCATCCTGACCGGGCGGCGGCCTTAAATCTCGACAAATCGGGCGCGCGCGACCCCTATGTCGAGCGCCTGTTTGAAGGCTTCGCCTTTCTGATGGGCCGCCTGCGCGAAAAGCTCGACGACGATCTGCCGGAGCTGACCGGCGGGCTGGTGAGCATGATCTGGCCACACTACCTGCGTACCATTCCGTCGCTCTCCATTGTTGAGTTCACCGCGGACTGGCGTGAGCTGAAAGAACCTGTCCGCGTTGAAAAAGGCTTTGGAATTCTTTCTCAGCCCATTGGTGAAAAGCGCACCCGCTGCCATTACACCACGACGCAGCCGCTGACCCTGCAGCCCCTGTCGCTCGCCCGGGCGGGGATCTCGACGGAACCGGATGGGCGCTCGCTTCTCCGCCTGCGCTTTGAGTGCAGCCCGCTGGCAGACTGGAGCCGCATCGACTTAAGCCGCATCCCGCTATACCTGAATGGCGATGCGCCGCTGGCCTGCGCCTTGCATGAGGCGCTGACGCTCCGGGTGGCGAAAACGGGTATCCGCTTTCCCGGCGATGCTGACCGCAGACCGCTGGACGCCCGTTTTGCCGTCTGCGGTTTCAGTAAGGAGGAGGCGCTGTTGCCGGAGTGCGGCAGTTTCAGCGGTTATCAGCTGCTGCTGGAGTATTTTACCTTTCGTGAAAAGTTTATGTCGGTGACGCTGCGCGGCCTGGAAAATGTGGATTTCCCGGAAGAACTGGCGTGGTTTGAAATCGATATCGTGCTGGAGAGACAGTGGCCGCATGAATATGCGCTGTCGGAGAAACATCTGCGCCTGCACTGCACGCCGGTGATTAATCTGTTTCCGCTGGAGTCCGATCCGCTGCATCTGGACTCGTTACAGACCGAATACCTGCTGCGCCCGATGCGTGTCCAGGACGGTCATACCGAGATTTATTCCGTGGATTCGGTCACCTCCTCGCGCCACTCCGGTCACCAGACGTATGTGCCGTTCACCAGCTTCCGTCACAAGGGAGGAATGCTGCGCCATGATGCGCCGGAATATTATTACCATACGCGGGTAAAGTCCGGTCCTTCAGGGCTGCACGACACCTGGCTGACGCTCGGCGGCGAGGCGTTTGATAACCACACCGTACCGGAGAATGAAAAACTGTCGCTCAGCCTGACCGGCACCAACGGCCAGCTGCCGCGCCGGGCGCTGCAGAGTACGCTGCTGGACACGGTGGTGAAATCCACCACCGCGCGCATTCAGGTGCGTAACCTCTGCGCCCCGACGCTGCCGTGCTACCCGCCGGACCGCGATCGTTTCCACTGGCGGGTGCTGAGCCATCTCGGCAGCAGTTTCCTGTGGATGATGGATAACGCCGACGTGCTGCGCGGCGCGCTGGCCCTCTATGACTGGACCGATAACGAGATGAACCGCCGCCGCCTGGAAGCGATTGTCGACGTCAGGCATAGCGAGGTGGAACGTTTTGCACAGGGCCATTTTCTGCGCGGCGTGCAGATTGAGGTGACCCTCGACAGCAGCGGCTTCGCCGGGCACGGCGATATCTGCCTGTTCGGCGAGATGCTGAACCGCTTCTTCGCGCTGTATACCGATATTCACCTGTTCAACCATCTGATTCTGATACTACAACCTGGGGGAGAGCGCCTCGAATGGCAGGAGAACCACAACCGCCGCATTCCCGGCTAAGCCCCCGGCTTGAGCGGGAAATCTATCGCATCAACTTCTACCGCTTCTGCCAGTTACTGGAAAAGCGTCGTCCGGGCGCATCGCCGTTGGGCAGCACCCTGAATCCGGCGGACGATCCGGTACGGTTTCGCCCGCATCCGGGAATGGGCTTCCCGGTCAGCGAGCTGAAAACGGTGGAATATGATGAAGACCATCCGGATGCGCCGCCGACGGTGCGCACGACGTTTATGGGGCTCTACGGCGTCGACTCGCCGCTGCCCACCGCGTGGCTCGACGAGATCGCCCAGCAGCGGGAAGGGCACGAAGCGCAGGAGGCGTTTCTCGATATCTTTAACCACCGCATTCTGACGCAGTTTTACCGCATCTGGCGAAAATATTCCTACCCGGCGACGTTTGAAGCGGGGGGCAGGGACAGCACCTCGCAGAGCCTGCTGGGCCTTATCGGTCTGGGAATGCCGGGTACCGATAAGCATATCGCCACCCCGATATCGCGTTTTCTGGCGCTGCTCGGCATCATGCGCCTGCCTGCGCGTACCGAAGAGGGGATTCAGGCGCTGGTACGTCTGCTGGCTCCCCGCACGCGGACCACCGTCACGCCGCACTGCCCGCGCACGTTTTTCATCAACAATCCACTGGGTTTTTACGGCAATGACGATTTTCTGCTCGATGGCTATAACGTGCTGGGCGACGAAACGACAGAGGTCAGCAGCCAGCTATTGATTGCGCTGTACACGGACGATATCGCCGAGGCGCAGGGGTGGTTACCGGAAGGGCAGATATATCAGGACTTTCTGGCCCTGCTGCGGGTCTATCTCGGCTGGCGCTATAAGGCGCGTATACAGTTGACCGTTCCTGCCCGGTTACTGCCTGCGCCGGTGCTGGGCGAAACCCCCTTTATGCTCGGCATGACGGGGATACTGGGCGTGGAGGGAGAGGAGAGCCCGCCCGATATCCCCGCCACCTTTACTATTGAGCCTGGCGGCTATTGCGGAATGCCGTCTGCAACTTTACAACAAGGAAACCAGCGTGTTGCATACCACTTCGATTAAACGATGGAGTTTACTTCTTATGCCTTTACTGCTGACAGGCTGTGGCCTGACGCAGAAAATTAGCGACAGCACCTCATCGGCGGTGAAATCGGTATTTTATAAGCAGGTCAAGGTCCTGCATCTGGACGTTACCGCCCGGGCGGAACTGAACACCGATGAGCGGGAGAACACCTCGCTCTCCCAGCCGGTGATGGTGTGGGTCTACCAGCTCAGTGACCGCAAGGCGTTCGATAAACGGGTCTATCAGCAACTGGTCACGGAAAGCGAGGAGGCCGCCGGAGACGAACGGCTTGCCAGCCGTAGCCTGGTGGTAAAACCCGGCGCTGACGTCAGCCTGGATATGCCGATGGACGAGAAGGCGCAGTTTATCGCGGTGGTGGGGTTATTCCGGGCGCCGGATATGGTGAAGAATGACTGGAAGCTGGTGCTGAGGCGCGACGATCTCGATCCCGACAAACCGCGCATTATTGAAGCCAGCCATAACCGCCTGACGCTGAAACCCCTGAAGGATGACTGAGATGCCCACACGCCATAATGCCCCCTCGCTGTATGAAATGCTGTACGGCAACTTTACCGGCGGACTCGACCTGCATCAGGTCAGTGAGGAAAACCAGGTTATTCTGTCGGTGCTGGATAATATGCAGCGCGTCCTCAACTGCCGCGCCGGGACGCTGGCGCACCTGCCCGATTACGGCCTGCCGGATATGACTAAAATCCTCCAGGGGATGCCGGGTACGGCCCATGAGCTGATGGGCATCCTGTCGGCCGTATTGCTTAAATATGAACCGCGGCTGAAGAAAATTGACGTGGTTCTGCTCGAGCAGGCTATCCCCGGCGAGCTGCGTTACGCCATTGACGCGGAGCTGAAGGGCGTAGGCCTGGTGCGCTACGGCACCGAATTTATGCCCGAGGGCAGGGTGCTTATCCGCCACCTCAAACAGCAGCAGTATCTGGAAGTCCGCTCCTCAATCTAGTTTTTATTCTGGCTGAAACCATCATGACGACCCCTTCTGAATGTTGCCTGAAAACCGGCGGCGACCCGCGTACGCTTGCGGATTACGCGCGCCTTCGCGATGAAATGAACAAACTGACCCATCCGGCGCGCCCGGATGTCAACTGGCGGCTCGCGGAAAAACTCTGCCTGTCGCTGTTTGAGCACAACGGCGTGGAGCTACAGACTGCCGCCTGGTATACGCTTGTCCGCACGAATCTGGCGGGGCTATACGGCATGAATGAAGGGCTGGCGATACTGGTCGCGCTGGTCTCCCGGCAGTGGGGCAATATGTGGCCGCAGCCGACGACTGCGCGAATCAAAATACTCAGTTCGCTCAGTAAACGGCTGCAGCAGGCGATGCGCACGCTGTCGCTGACCTATATCGACCTGAGCCAGCTTTACCAGGCAGAAGCGCATCTGACGGCGCTGGATGACGTACTGCAGCGTCTGGAACTCAAACATGCCGGCCAGCTTGATGCCCTGTCTATCCTGCTGCACAACGCGGCGGTGCGGCTGGAGAGCAGCGAAAATAAAGAGGAGACCGCGCCGCAAGCGGCCGCGCCTGATCCTGACCCTTCCAGCCTCCCTGAACCGACCGCGCAGGTGAAATGGGTCTATGTCGCCGAACCGGCATCGCGGCCGAATGCTGACGTTGTGACGGCATTCCCGGCGCCCGCGAAGCCCTGGAAGCCGTTTGTCGCCGGGATGCTGACTATGCTGGCGCTGGCCGGGGCCGCGGCGGGAGGATGGCGGGCAACGCACCCGTCCGATTCGGGGCAGATGCGGTTTCCCGCCCGGTTCTCTCCATTACCCACGGTGCTTTCCGCTGAGCAGTTACAGACGCTACGACAACAATCCCCCTCGGCCGAGACGGGGATAAAACAGACTCAGCAGCAGCTGGCACAGCTTTTACAGCTAAAACCGGACTGGGCTTTGAGTTATGGCACTCATCTGGCGCAGCAGGCGCTGACGCTATGGCCAGAACAGGCGAAACCGCTGGCGCGGCAATGGCAACAGCAGGTCAGCGCCGCCGCGCTTCCCGTGGAGAATCTCAGCGGCTGGCACCAGGGAATGACGCAGCTACAGCAGTTGACGAACCGGCTTAACGCGCTGGATGAACAGAAGGGGCGGTATATCACGGTGAGTGAGCTGAAGTCAGCGGTGTTTGCCATAACGCAGTCGTTGAGCCGTACCGTTCCGGCGGAAGAGCAGCTGCGACAACTCTCCGCACAGCCGCGCAATCAGCCAGGGTCTGCGGCGCAGCAGAACCAGACGGAGCAGCATCTGCAACAACTGATTGCCCGCTATGCTGCGCTGAAACAAAAAACGGCGGAATAAGCCTGCAATAGCCACCCGCACGGGTCATTAGCGTGACGCATGACTTTCGCTATCGGAACGGCCGGTTGCCGGCCTGATGCGACAACCCTGCCACACCCGGCACCGGCGCGCCTGTCGCGCCGGTGCCTCCTTTCAGCGTTTAATCTCCCCAGACAAGGCTATCTAATAACGCCGTAATTCACTGGCTTCCCAGCTATACGCGTCCCTGGCGATTAACGTGTCGCCAAGCTCCTGATAATCGAAATGATAAAACTCAGCGCGGGCGCCATAACCGGAGTAGTCGACTGCCGCAAGGCCAACAAACGCTCCGGTAAAGAATCCGCCATAGCTTTGCAGGACATAATCATCCGAAAGGATCGCAGCATCTAGCTTCACAGGGATTTCAGTGAACTCAACCCCATCAAAGCTATATTCATAGCTATACGTTTCCTTCCTGACTTTCGTCCGGAACCAGACATATTCAACGTGCTCCGGGACCTTAATGGCTTCATCTTTTAAATATGATGTATACCGTCCTCGATTATTCTCACCTATTTCAATGACCTTACCGTTAATTTCATTCCAGGTAATGAACACAAAACTCCAGTGACGATCGTTATAGTAATTCGTTAATCCAGCCATTTGCTGGTAGTTAAATGGATTAAATTTAACTTTAACTTTCGCATCAAAATAAAAGGCTTGCCAGCGTCGGGCAATCAGCGACAGGTCATGGGTATTCGCTAAAGATCCCTGGCCAATTAACGTTAACTTGCCATCGCCGGTGGTACCCATTTTTTCTGTAAACGGCACCCGCAGGGTGTTCCAGTTACCATCGAGTGTCGCCGTTGTAAATTCGTCGTGCTGGCTACGGTCTTCCGGACTTTCGGTATCAATGGCATCTTTCGGGCCTTCGACAAACGTCTTTCCGCCGTGACCGCCTTCAATACGCGGCCAGCCGCCTTCATCCCAGTACACCTTCTGGATAGCCGTTTCTCTGCCCAGCGTTGACCAGCCGCGAGGATCGTAGACTGACTCACCCGGGCGATTCCACGGACGCGCGCAGAGCGAGGCGTAGTACCATTCGCCGCCGGGGGTGGAAACCAACGCGCCGTGCCCTTGCTTTTGGATGTAGCTGTCTGGCGTATCGACGTTGGTTAAGAAGACCTCACCTGGCTCCGTTTCAAAGCTGTTGGCGTCTAAGGTTTTAGAACGCGCAACCACTTCCTGGTGCGTAAATACGGTGCCCCCCTGGGCGGCAAAAAGATAATAATATCCGTTCAGTTTATAGAGATGCGGCCCTTCAACGAGCCCAACGGCGGTCCCCCGATAAACGGTACGCGCGGTCTCTGGCATTAATTTCAGGGTTTTTGTATCCAGTTCAGTTAACGTGATGCCGTCAAAGGGATGGTGATATTCGCGATGGTCCCAGGTTTGCTGCACGATATATTTCCGGCCATCATCGTCGTGGAAGAGAGAAGCATCAAAACCTACGCCGTTAAGCTTAATGGGATCTGACCACGGGCCGCGGATATCGGCTGCGGTGGTCAGATAGTTTGTCATGTCTTTAAAGGCGCCTTCGGTGACTTTGACGTCGGTATACACTAGCCAGAATTGACCGTCGGCATAAGAGAGCGCCGGCGCCCAAATGCCGCCTGATGAAGGGTTGCCTTTCATATCCAGAAGGGTGGTGGTTGACAGGGGCGCAGGGAGAAGATTCCAGTGCTCCAGGTCTTTTGACTCATGTAAACGAACGCCAGGGAACCACTCAAACGTAGAGTTGGCGATATAGTAGGTGTCCTCGACACGGATAATACTGGGGTCGGCATTAAACCCACGTAAAATAGGGTTTTGAATAAGTGACATATCATTACACCTTTTTATTTAAATGTTCCAAATGCATTTAATTTATATTTTTAACTACGCGCGGACTTCATCAAGCTGACGGTTGATATCGGTTACGTTTTTGTCAGAGATGGGATAAACCTGCATGATGATCATCGATACGATGGCTAACGCGATAGGGATCCACACCGCGGTCATAATGATCCCGTCGATAGCGCTGGCGCTTTGCTGGGCGCCGGTTTCATTAAAGCCATAAACGGCCAGTAACCACAGGGGAATCGCGCCGCCGATGGTAAAGCCGATTTTGAAAAAGAGGCCCATAATCGCATTAATGATCGCCGCATTTCGCTTGCCAGATTTTAATTCGCCATACGCAATCACTTCAGGAACCAGCGCCCACATAAAGCCGGTCGCGGACGTTAAGCCCCATTGTTTAATGAAGGTGGCGATGTAAGCCAGCCAAAGCGCATCGTGCATGCCCTCGCGTGACCAGACGTAAGTCAGTAGCTCGCCGACAATAAACATGGCCAGAAAAATATGGAAGAAGCCTTTTTTACCAAAAATTTTCTTGAGTTTGGGCCAAAAAATAGGGAATGCGATGCCCGGTATGGAGGCGACAAGGCCTACGGCGCCCATCCATTCTGAATGACCGACAACGTACTGATTGAAAAAGCCGTTAACCGTGTTCATGAAAAACATGAACGTGAAGGCCAGCATGAAAAACAGCCCGAGAATAACCAGCGGGCGGTTATGTTTGAGTTCAAGGAACAGATCGGTCGTTTTGACGTTGGCGGTCTGTTCTGCCGTCGCGACAACGCGTTCTTTCGTAAATTTATAGCAGATGAAAAGCGCCACCGCGCCGATGAGCATATACACGGAGTAGACGCCGAACCAGGCGTAGTTGGCTGATGGATCGGTATAGTTTCCCAGATTGAGCTCAATGCCGAAAAAACCGGTGTCCTTAAGGCTGCGATCTTTTGGTGAAGCCATCTGTACAAACATCGGGAACAGGGTATAAACAAGAAGATTGGCGCTATTGGCCAGCATCATTCGGGTACTGGTGAGTTTATCAATTGATTCCGGATCCCGGGTCAGGGACGCATTAAGCGAACCATAAGGAATATTCACTACGGAATAAACTAAATCCAGAGCCAAATAAACGATGAAGGCAAAAGGTACCGAACCTCTGACCCCAGGAATGGGAGCAAAAAGTAAAGCGGAAAGGATCACCAACGGTACGCCGGCTCTTAACAGCCAGGGGCGATATTTACCTGCTTTTGACGTTCTTTTGTCAACATACGTGCCGACCATCGGATCCCAAAAGACATTGATGATTCGGACAAAAAGAAATATAAACCCTGCCGTTGCCGTGCTGATGGTATTAACCGTCAGCATGTGAAGAGCCAGAAAGCCGCCTATTGTGCCAAAAACCAGGTTTTGAGCGAAGTCGCCCATACCATAACCAATACGTTCTCCACGCGTTAATTTATGATATTCATCATGGCGGCTTTGCATTATGTTTTTACTCATTCTGAGCAGACTCCGGTGTGTTGTGTGGATGTGTAACAATTTCTGACATAAATGATCTCGAAGAATCTATTACGTTTTTAAATTAATTTATTATGTTTTTTTACTTCTGTGATCATCGAAGCAAAGCCTCTTCCAGACCCTCCATTTCACTTGTTGATTAACGCGTTACAAGCTATACCCCGGTAGATTTAAAACGCCGCAAAACCGGCATTTTGTTTTATTGTTTTTTTTACTCTGACCACTCCAGGAAATGTACTCTACAGGGTTATCCGTGCGCTGAGTAAATGGCGATAATATCTGCGGGTGGGCTCACGTTTGGGCGTTTTCTTAATAGCGAAGCGAAATAACGTAATATATTCTGATTGCCCAGAATGGGATTGTTATTATCCGAATAAAGCTAACCTATATTGAGATAATTATGACAATGATAAAAAACTTCCATTACCGATGGCGGTCGTGGCCACGCTGTGCCCAATTTTCGTATTCGCGCGAGAATTTACTCAAGAACAGATCGACGCCGTGCTGATAAAAAAGTGGATGTTATTACCAACCCGCAGACCACCGCGGCCACGCCGGATATGGCGATCCCCTTCGGTCTGAAGGCCCGCTACGGCGCGCAGTTCCAGACCGGCGATCGGCCGTTTAGGCAATGAAGGCAATGGCGGCGAATTCCAGATAACCAAAGCCTTCAACAGCTGTAAAGGAGCTATCTGGGATATCAACGTCATGTTTGCCCACCGGAGCGATGAAGTTAACCTGAAAAAAGCCTACGTCGGCGTCACCAACGTGCTGGAGTCTAACCCCAATGCCAAATCGGAGCCGGCCGTGACTTCCATCAGCGTCCGCAACAGGGGATCAACAACGACTTCCGGATGGGGTGAGGCATGGTTCCAGAAGCCGATGGATCCAACAACGAAGAGGCTGGCGTGCGCCAGCCTCTTCGCGCGTTCAGCTATCTCAATGCACCGTCAGGCGCAGGGCCAGGTCCTGCGGGTAGGGATCAAAGTAGTTCTGCGCCTGCAGATAGCGATCCGGGTATTCGGCCAGATAGTGCTTAAGCAGCGTTAACGGCGCAAGGATAGGCAGCAGCCCGGAGCGATAGTTAAGGATCACCTCCCGCAGCTCGCCGCGCTGGCGGCTGTTTAGCTGGTTACGAAAGTAGCCCTGAATATGCATCAGCACGTTGGTGTGGTTTTTACGCGAGGCGGGCTGTTTCAGGATCGTCATCAGTTTTTCGCGGTAGATCGCAAAGAAAGCCTCCAGATCCTGCCATTCGTGGAGCGAGGCAACGAACGGGCCAATCTCGCGGTATCCCGCCTGATGGTGGGCCAGCAGCTGCAGTTTATAGCGGCTATGGAAATCCAGCAGCGCGCGGCGCGTCAGGCCATTTTTGTGCAGACAGTTAAGCTCGTGCAGGGCGAAGACCCGTTCGACAAAATTCTCACGCAGCACCGGATCGTGCAGGCGGCCATCTTCTTCCACCGGCAGCCACGGATATTTCTCCATCAGCGCGGCGGTAAACAACCCTGTGCCTTCTTTTCGCCCGCGATTGCCCTTTTCATCGTACAGCCGCACGCGCTCCATGCCGCAGCTGGGCGATTTGGCGCAGACGATAAATCCCGATAGTTCGCCCAGGGTCGAGAGGTGGGCGCTGGCGAAATCGGCCATCTTCTCCGTCACGTCGTCGTGCGGTGCATGCGTGAAGCGCATGCGGATTTCCCCTTCGGTCGTTTGCACCAGCCGCAGCGCCGGGCGCGGGACGGGGAGGCCGATAGCCATCTCCGGGCAGACGGGTTTAAACGCCACCCACTGCGCCAGCTCGTCCATCACAAAGCCCATGCGCTTATGCCCGCCGTCGAATCGTACGGCAGAACCGGTCAAACATCCGCTGATCCCAATGACAGGTTGTGTGTTCATGGCGTAGTCCTCTTTTATTGTGCGGTTCGGGTGAAGAAAAGGGTCACGGTGGCGACGGTAATGCCGAATTTCTTCATCTCGGTTTTGTTGAACAGGTGCGCGTCGTCCTGCAGGAACATCCAGTCGTCGAAGTGCAGTAGCCAGGTGCTACCGCTGGCCGTCACGTTCATGCTGTAGCGCCAGTGAAAAGCGTTGCCCGCCGCCTGGCCGGTCGCCACGCCGGCAATGTCGCCCGCGGTGCCTTCATAACGGTGGTCGCCGGTGCGGCGAATGCGCCATACCCGCTGCTGCTTTTCGCCATCATCGTAGATAAAGCGTTCGTGGAGCGTCAGCGTGTCGCCAACAACGTCGCCGTCAATGGCGACATGGAAGCGGCGCAGCTGTTTGCCGTTGCGATCCTGAACCATCCCCCAGGCTTCCGTTTTGCCCTGAAAGTAGTGGAAAATGTCCAGCGCCGGCTGCTGCTGCCGGTAGTCGGCCACTTCGGCGCTGCAGCCCGCCAGCGCCAGCATCAGCAGCGCGAGGCCAAGGGTCAGAATGCGTTTCATGATGTTCGCTCCGCGGTAAGCTGCACAACGCTGATGGTGCGGGCGTTAAACCCGGCTTCGCAGTAGCCGAAGTAGTAGAGCCACATGCGGCGGAAGCGATCGTCAAAGCCGAGTTTCTCAATATCCTGCCAGGCGTGGATAAATCGCTGCCGCCAGTGGGCCAGGGTGCGGGCGTAGTCCGGCCCCATATCGAACAGATCGCGCACCACAAAATCGGTGTGCCGCGTCATCAGCTCGTTCATCGCCGTGATGCTGGGCAAAAATCCGCCGGGGAAGATGTAGCGCTGAATAAAATCCACGTTTTTGCTGTAGCCGCGATAGCGCTGATCCTGGATGGTAATTGCCTGGATCGCCATTCTGCCGCCCGGGCGCAGTCGCGCCTGGCAGGTGCGAAAGAAAGCCGGCAGATAGCGTTGCCCCACGGCTTCAATCATCTCCACCGACAGCAGCTTGTCGTACTGGCCGGTCAGATCGCGGTAATCGCAGAGCAGTACCTCGACGCGATCCTGCAGCCCGGCGCGGGCAATTCGCGCGTTGGCCCACTGGAACTGTTCCTGCGACAGGGTGGTGGTGGTGACCCGGCAGCCGTAGTGGCGGGCGGCGTATTCGGCCATCGCCCCCCAGCCGGTGCCAATCTCCAGGAGATGATCGCCGGGCGTAAGCGCCAGACGCTCGCAAAGGCGCGCCATTTTGGCCCGCTGGGCCTGGGTGAGATCCTGGCCGTCGTCGGTAAACAGCGCGCTGGAGTAAAGCAGCTCGTCGTCAAGGAAGTGGGCGTAAAAGTCGTTGCCCAGATCGTAATGGGCGGCGATATTCGCCTTCGCCTGCGCGCGCGAGTTGCGGCGCGTCCAGTGGCGCAGCCGCTCTACGGGCTTGCCCAGCAGCCGGAAGCCGCGCTCCAGCCGCCCCAGTACCTGGCCGTTACGCGCCAGGATCTGCAGCAGCGGCGTCAACTGCTGGCTCTCCCATTCGCCGTCCATCCAGGCCTCCGCGGCGGCGAGGCTGCCGCCGGTCAGTAAACGCCGGTAGACGCCCGAGGAGAGCACGTGCACCTCGGCGCGCAGCGCGGCGGCGGGGTCGCCAAAGTGAAAGGTCTGCGCCCCTTCGCGTACGGTGAGCGCCCCTTCGCGAATGCCGCTCAACAGACGAAAGAGCAACCAGCGCGCGATACGCACGTTGCGCGGGATATCGGGTTCAAGCGCAAAGACTGGATCGGTCATGAACGTTCACTCCTGCTGACAGGGTGGTTGTACAGCGGCACGCGCTTGAGCCATAGCCGCAGCGCCTGCCAGTAGATCGCGAGGACGTTTTTCAGCGTCATCAGCGGAATGCGCAGCAGCAGCCCGCGCAGGCTGGCCCGCGTTAAAGGCGCGCGGCTCAGGGCCAGCGTGGCGTCGAAGACTTTCGCGGCCTGATGGTTCTCGATATGCATGTGCAGCGTTTTACCGGGACTGTTAAAGCGCCAGAGGTAGACCATATCCATCGGGTTAAACGGCGAGACGTGAAAGGCTTTCGCCAGCGGGCGCGCCCGTTGACCGTCTACCGCGTAGTAATGGCGCTCATTCCACGGCGTGTTGCGCACTTCGGCCAGCACCCAGCGCAGGGTACCGGCGCCGTCGTAGCAGTAGTAAAAGTTGACCGGGTTAAAATGAAAGCCCAGGTAGCGCAGTTGGGTCAGCAGCATGACGCGGCCATCCGGGCGCGCGCCGGTCAGGTTTTCCAGCCGGTTCAGAACCTGCGCTTTCAGCGGCGTGCCCAGCGGATAATCCGCATCGTAAAAAGAGGCGGCAGCAAAGCGATTGCGGCGGATACCCGCTTCGCCGAGCCGATCCAGCTCATCCAGATCGAGCCAGGCCATAAAGATGCGATAGCGAAAGTGGTGCGCTTTCGGCTGAAGACGGCGGTGGCGTAATACGCCCTGATAGAGGCAGCTGTTCATGTCAGAGGTTCTCCGCCGCGATGATGCCGTTGACCACATCGAGGGCGCTGCGCACGCCATCTTCATGAAAACCGTTGTACCAGTACGCGCCGCAGAACCAGCTTCGCTGGCGGCCGTTAATCTCCTCGCGCCGCATCTGGGCGGACCAGCTTTGGGGATTAAATAGCGGGTGTTCATAGACCATACGCTTCCAGACGAAGCGCGGGTCCACCGGCGTTGGCGGATTGAGGGTGACGCAGAACAGCGGGGCGTCGGCAGGCAGGCCCTGGAGAATATTCATGTTATAGGTGACGCAGGTGCTGGCCTGATCCTGTTCGCTCAGGCGATAGTTCCAGCTGGCCCAGGCGCGCTTGCGCACCGGCAGCCAGCGGGGATCGCTGTGCAGGACCACCTCGTTTCGCTGCCAGCCGATATCCCCCAGTATTTCGCGTTCGGCGAGCGTCGGGTCCGCCAGCATGGCCAGCGCTTCGGCAGAGTGGCAGGCGAAGATCGCCTGATCGAAGTGCTGCTCCCCCGATGCCAGCTGGAGCGTGACGCCATCCTGATGACGGATCACGTTCTGCACCGGCGCATTGAGGCGCAGGCGCAGGCGATCGCCGGACCGGGCAAGCAGGGCGCGCACGTATTCGCGCGAGCCGCCGGGCACCACGTACCACTGCGGGCGCTGGCGGATATCCAGCAGGCCGTGATTATCAAAGAAGCGCAAGAACAGCGCCAGCGGGAAGCGGCGCATCTCCTGCAGCGACGAAGACCAGATAGCGGCCCCCATCGGCAGGATATAGTGGCGTGCGAAAAAGGGGCTAAAACGGTGCCGCTCAAGGAAGGTCTGCAGCGTGGCGCCCGGGTCGAACGCCCCCGCCAGCGCCTGCTTCGCCAGGCGATTAAAGCGGACGATCTCCGTCAGCAACCCCCAGAAGGCCGGCTTTAGCAGATTGCGCCGCTGGGCGAAAAGCGAGCTCAGGCTGTGGCCGTTATACTCCAGCCCGCTTTGCGGATTGTGGACCGAAAAGCTCATCTGCGTTTTTTGACCGCTCAGCCCCAGCTCGTTAAGCAGGCCCATAAAGCGCGGATAGGTGCGATCGTTATACACGATGAATCCGGTATCGATGGCCCAGGTACCCTGCGGCGTGGCGATATCCACCGTGGCGGTATGCCCCCCCGGCGTGGACGCCGCTTCGAACAGGGTCACTTCGTGTCGCCCGGCAAGGCGCCAGGCACAGGTCAGCCCGGCAATGCCGCTGCCAATAATCGCGATTTTCATGGGCGCACCATCCTGCGCAATAGCCTGCGCTGAAGTCCTTCAGGAAGCCCGGCCAGCAGACGCAGAAGCAGGCAAAAGCCCGTCGGGAAGGCGATACGATCGTGCCCTTTCGCCAGACCGCGGCGAATCGCTTTAACCGCCTGCTCCACGCTCACCTGGCCGGGCATAGAAAAATCGTTTTTACGCGTCAGCGGAGTGTCAACAAACCCCGGCGAAACGACCGTGACGGCGATCCCTCTTGGCTCCCAGTCCAGGCGCAGACTGTTGGCAAACCAGGTCAGCGCCGCTTTCGAGGCGCCATAGGCTTCGGCCCGAGGAAAGGGTAGCCAGTGCGCCATTGAGCTCACCAGCACCACGCGATTCCCGGCTGACAGCTGCGACTGAAGCGCCGCCAGGCAGTTCACCGGCCCGAGAAAATTAGTGGTGATGACCCTTTCAACCAGCCCGGCATCCACCGTTCCGTGTTCGAGATATTCGCAGGTCCCGGCGCAGAGAATGATCAGATCGGCGCGGCAGTCAGCGAGCGTCTGGCGACAGGCATCCCTGTCCGTCATATCGAAAGAGCGGACGCTGATGTGGGGACTGTGCTGCTGTAGCGCCGACAGACGCGACGGATCGCGGCCGCAGGCGATAACCCGGTGGCCGTCCGCAGCGAAGGACCTGGCGAGCCCGGCGCCAATGCCGGAGCTGGCGCCGGTGATGAGCACCGTCATCATGACCGCACCCTCCGTTTAGCGCCGCGCACCGCCCAGCCCAGCAGGGGAAGGTGTTCGTACAGCATCTCCCCGGCGTCGTAGTAGTCACGCTGGTGAATAATTCGTTCGTCTTCAACGGTGACCACCGAGCAGCCCGCAAGCTGTAGCGCCTTACCCCCGGCAAGTCTCGGATGCGACCAGTGCATGGTCCAGGCGACGGCAAAACGTTGACCTTCGCAGAGCGGGGCATCGAGGGTGAAACGGCAATGATCGACGTTGGCCAGCAGGTGCGAAAGATAACTCTGGATCGCGGACAGCCCCTGGTGTTGGCCAAAAGGATCGATCAGCAGCGCATTCGTGTGGTACAGCGCGGCCAGCGCCGAAGGCGGCTGGGTATCCAGCGTGGCGTAGTACGTACTAAAACGGCTAATGACGGATGGCGAGGGACTCATAGGTCACTTCCTGAGTAAACAATATGGCATAGTTAAAACTTACACAATTAATATTATTTGTCCAAGTTTTGACTAAAATATTTTTTATTTTCATTGATTATCAGTTGGTTAATAACATGTCTTTGAAGCATGATTTTGTGGGTGTTGGAGAGAAAAGAAGAGTCTGCGGGCTTGTGCGAAAAAAGAAGAGGGGCAATTCTGAGGGACCTGCTCGTTGCGCCACGGAGCGGTGGCGCACGCAGTTAGAGCGCAACAATCTCCAGAGAGACAACCTGTTGCTGCCAGCGTTCAACCTGTTTCTGCCGGGCTGCAGAGAGTTTACCGGTCGTCACCAGCAGCCATTTGCGATCCGGCAGGATCTCCGGCGCCAGGGTCGCGGGGGGCGAGGGAAGGATGTCGATGCGGTGGCCCTGACCGGTGCGTTTGAGCGCTTCGAGCCAGATTTCGCAGGCGTCCGTCAGGTGCCAGCCGGTGATCAGATAGTTATCGCCGGGCGCCTTTTTGTCCCCTTCGAGGCAAAAAGAGGTGTAGGCGATAATGATGCCGTCGAGGATTTCGCGCAGCGTCATGATGGCCGGTACGTTGGCGGAAACCTGGCTACGCAGCGGGCGCAGCACTTCGGTGACCAGCTCGGGGCGGGGGGATTCACGACCGGCGTCGTAAATCAGCTGGCGCAGGGATTCGATTTTCCCCTCTTTAAGCCGCTGGAGCATGCTCTCCTGCAAGGTGATCCAGTTATTCGTCCGCCGTGCGCCAGGGCGCGCCAGCAGGGGCTTTACCTGGCTGACAGGTACCCCTTTTTTTACCCAGTCGAGGATTTTAAGCGCCTGCTGGATATCGTCATCGTTATACAGGCGATGGCCGCCATCGGTACGCTGTGGTTTAAGCAGGCCGTAGCGACGCTGCCAGGCGCGAAGCGTCGTCGCGTTTATGCCGCAAAGCTGCGCAAATTCTCCGATGGAGTAGGTCATAAGGTACACCTGATAATCAACAATACTCTCAATAATATACTACGAATAGCGGCGGGTTGAGTGCATTCCACGCGTTTGCAAACCGTAGCCTCGCCGGAACTTAGTGAAAAGAAAAAGGAGAGAACAAATAAATCGCCACCATCCCTGAGAGGCTGACGATCGTGCTGATGATGAATCGGGTTCTGAACGGCTGCTTTTGCGTTTTGTGGCGGAACAGCTGTTGGCCGGCTATCGCGCCAGCCCAGCCGCCCAGCACCCCGAACGCCAGCAATGTGGCTTCCGGTACTCTGCGCCAGGCCCTGCGCGCCGCCATTTTATCTACGCCGTAGAGCGCCAGGGTCAGCGCGTTGACCAGCAGGAGCCAGGTAGCAAAGGGCCAGGCGGTAAAAATGCTGCCGACCGCTGCGAAGATCAGGAGCAAATAACAACATCGATTGAGATTTATCATATGAGCCGCGGTTATTTTTAGCGTGTATCGAAGCCGCATTATACGCATTACCCGCGGCGAGAAAAATCCGCTGCCCGCTTCGAATGGCATGAGCTTATTGCGTCATTTGCCGGCTGGTGTACAACGTCATCCCGACCGCGGCAAGAAGCAGTATGCCGCTTAAGCCAAACGCGCTTTGCCACCCCAGGCGGTCAAATACCAAACCGCCCGTCGTCGAACCCAGCGCGATCGACAGCTGAATAACGGCAACCATCAGACCGCCTCCCGCTTCGGCGTCGTCGGGCAGCGTCCGCGCGATCCATGTCCACCAGCCGGTTGGCGCCGCGGTCGCCAGCATCCCCCACAGGCTTAACAGCACGGCAACGGTCCAGGCGTGGTGTCCTACCAGAAGCAACGTGCCGGCGATGAGGGCCATCAATAAAGGGATGGTCATTAAGGTCTGATAAAACCGGGCGTTGAGGAGTGTTGAAACGCCCAGGGTGCCGATAAAACCCGCGACGCCGATAGCGAGCAAAATCAGGGACAGGCCAGAGGCGCTGACGCCGGTCACCGCTTCCAGAAACGGCCGCACGTAGGTAAATAAGGCAAACTGCCCCATAAAGAAGAGTCCGCAGGCCAGCAGACCGATCGCGACGATGGAATGTCTGAGCAGGCGAAGCACGGAGCCGCGCGGCCGGCTCGCTTTATCGCTTTCCATCGCAGGCAGGCTGAAGCATTGCCAGATGAACGCGACTATCGCCAGCGGCACGAGGCAGAAAAAGGCGCCGCGCCAGCCGACGGTGGCCCCCAGATAGCTGCCAAGCGGCGCGGCCACGACGGTCGCCAGCGCGTTGCCGCCGTTGAAAATCGCCAGCGCGCGGGGAACCTGGTGCGCGGGGACCAGCCTGATGGCGGTGGCCGCCGACATCGACCAGAATCCCCCGATAACGATGCCAATCAGGGCTCTTCCCGCCATATAGATCGCATAGCTGTGGGCCAGCGCGACAATCATTCCCGAGACCGCCATCAGAACCGTCAGCCCCAGCAGAAGGTGTTTACGATTCAGACTTCCGGCAAGGTTAGAGATAGTCAGGCTGGTCAGCACCGCCAGGGCGCCGGAAATCGCAATGCCCTGGCCTGCCAGCCCCTCGGTGATGTTTAGCTCTCCGGCGATCGGCGTCAGCAGGCTGACCGGCAGAAATTCGGAAGCGATGAGGACAAAAACGCACAGCGTCATGGCAAAGAGGCCGCCCCAATGGGCGTGCGGTTGAGGGTGTGGTGTACGACGACTCAGTGTGGACATGATAGGGGTATCTCTTTATTTTTCCGGCCAGATTCGGGTGCGGCTGGAGCGGACGCTATTCATTGAATAACGACTAAAGCGTGGGTAAACGTCATGCGCGGGCGAGGGCAAGCCGCCCGCGACGATCGGGCGGCTTCCGGCCGTTATCTCAGGTTGGTTTTGAAAAACTGTTCAAATCTGGCAAACGGGATTTTACCGGCCGCATTGTCATAGAGATCGACATGGTTCGCGCCGGGGACGATCACCAGCTCTTTCTCTTTGCTGCCGATGGCCTTAAAGGCGTCTTCGGCAAAATAGCGTGAGTGGGCTTTTTCTCCGGTCACGATCAGCGTCGGGATAGTGACTTCACTGGCATAGCTCAGCAGCGGCATATTCATAAACGACAGCGGCATGGTTGCATTCCACGCGCCGGTTGAGTTCACGGAGCGGGCGTGGAAACCGCGCGGCATCCGGTAATAGTCAAAAAACTCTTTCAAAACCGGGTTCGGGTTGGCCGGCAAGGTTTCCGGCAGAATACGATCGCCTGCGCTGACGTGACCTTTCTGATCGACATAAATATCATGCCCGCCCGGCGCGAAGGTGCCGCTTTCCGCATCCTTCCAGCGCTGCGCGTTCAGATACTGCAAGACGGCGCGGCGATCGGCGGTGGTATAGCGGTCTTTACCGTCGCCAACGCCGTGGCCCATCGCGCGGCTCATGTCGTACATGACGCTGGTGGCCACCGCTTTCACCCGGGTATCCATCGCGACGTCGTTCAGCGCCATGCCGCCCCAGCCGCAGATGCCGAGCAGGCCAATTCGGTTGCGGTCCACCTCGTTTTGCAATCCTAAGAAATCCACCGCCGCGCTGAAATCCTCGGTGTTGATATCCGGAGAGGCGACGTTACGCGGATGGCCGCCGCTTTCCCCCGTATAAGAAGGATCGAAGGCGAGGGTGACAAAACCCTGTTCCGCCAGGGTCTGCGCATACAGACCGCTGGACTGCTCTTTCACCGCGCCGAAGGGGCCGCTGACTGCAATCGCCGCCAGCTTGCGCTCGCCGCGATCTTTCGGAATGTAGAGATCGCCGACCAGGGTGATCCCATAGCGGTTCTGGAAGGTCACCTTACGGTGAGTGACTTTCGCGCTTTCCGCGAAGGTTTTGTCCCATTTTTCGACCAGTGAAACGGGCGCGTTTGGATTGGTTGTCCCGGCATAGCTCATGGTGGTGACTCCACTTAGTGACGCGCATAGCAGCATGGCAGGCATGGCGGCCGTCAATTTTCTGGTAAACGCTTTCATTAATCATTCCCCTAAAACAGGTTCCAGATACAGGTTTCATACGGACAACGCTGCTGTGCTTTGTTGCAATGCGCTGATTATAGTTAGCAGTCAGAGTGCTGATTAGCGGGTGAAAAGTGCTAAGATTCATATCATATTGTTATAAATTACGGCGCAGGCGCGGGAGGAATCATGGCAAAACGGGAAAACTATAACGATCTGTACCTGTTTATGCTGGTGGTGCGGGAGGGCAGTTTTACCGCCGCGGCGCAGCGGCTTGGGTTGGCGCAATCCGGCGTCAGCCGTGCGGTACGTGAACTTGAAGAAAGGCTGGGGGTACAGCTTCTGGTGCGTACCACCCGTAAACTCTCGCTCACCCAGGCCGGCGAGCAGCTCTATCGAACCGTTGAATCCGGCTTTGATGCGTTAGATTCGGGGCTTTCCACTCTGGCGTATTATCGCAACACCCCCACCGGTACCGTCCGCATCAATGCCAGCCAGCACGCCATTGATAAAGTGCTTCTGCCAAAGCTTTCGGTGTTCAAACAACGCTATCCCGATATCCGGCTGGAACTCATCAGTGAAAGCCGGTTTGTCGATATTATCGCGGAGCGATTTGATGCCGGGGTGCGTCTGGGGCCGGAAGTCGGCGGCGGTATGGTCGCGGTGCGCATTTCACCCGATATGGAGATGGTCGTTGTCGGCACGCCCGAGCATTTTCGCCGCTACGGTTTTCCGCAAACGCCGGCGGACCTGGTGGTTCATCCCTGTATCGCGTACCAGTTTGGCGACGGGACTATTTATGCCTGGGAACTCAATCAGGACGGTAAAAAAATCACCCACCGGCCGCAGGGACAGTGGGCCTTTGCCGACAGCTATATGGAAGCGAAGGCCGCCCGGCTGGGGTTGGGGCTGGCCTATGTCCCGCAGGAACTGGTTGCCGATGACTTAGAGCGAGGCGCGCTTATCAGAGTCCTGCAGCGTTACAGCCAGCGGCTGGAAGGCTCTTTTCTCTATTATCCCCATCGTAATGTGTCGCCCGCGCTGCGGGCGGTGATAGACACGCTGAGAATCTGAGCAAGCAGGACCCAGAGTGGGGCGCGGATCGTTGACTGGGTTTAAGGCAGTAACCGCAAGCATTTATCAATCATTGTGGTTTTTCACGGGGATGAGTGCCTTAATCCCGTTTTTCCAATAAGCTTTCTAACCACTCGGTAAACACCCGCACTTTGCGTGAAAGATGGCGGTGCGGATACAGAAGTGACAATTTGCGATCGGGGGTAGGGTTGTCAGGTAAGACTTCCACTAACAGGCCGCGATCGAGATAAGGCTGTAAAAAAACGTTCATTCCCTGGACTAATCCCAGCCCTGCCAGGCCTGCCGATAAATAGGTTTCAGAGTTATCGATGACCAGCTTGCCGGGAAGCGTCATTTCAACTATTCCTTCTGGCGTAGAAAACGTCCACGGCATAATTTGTCGGCTGCTGCTGTTAATCCAGTTGATGGCCTGATGCTGCTGTAGATCCTCCAGCGTTTGCGGCACACCGTGGCTGGCAATATAGGACGGGCTGGCGCAGGTCGTCATTTTAATATTGCCTAACTTACGGGCGATATAGTCCCCGTCGTCCAGTTCCCCCACCCGCAGTAAGCAATCAAGACCATCGCGCAGCATATCCCGGCGGAGGTCTGAGCTACTGAGGATGATTTCGACGTCAGGGTGCTGGCGATAAAAATCAGGCAGATGGGGGACGACCAATAACGTCGCAAAAGCGACGGGCATATCCACGTGAAGCTGGCCGTGCAATACGCTATCGCTCCCAAACGACTCCAGCAGCGCATCTGCCTGGGCCAGTAAAGGTTTACTCTGCCGATAAAACGCTTCGCCGTCAGGCGTCAGGTTGATGCGCCGCGTTGTTCGCTGCATCAAACGCGTGCCGCAGTGCTGCTCAAGCAGCTGCAATGCCTTAGTGACGGCAGGACGATGAATCTGCAGGTTCTCCGCTGCCTGAGTAAAGCTACCGGACTCGACAATTTCAATAAAAATGCGAATCGATTCAAAGAGGTTTATTTGCATAGCGGGCTTCTTTTGCCGGGATCGGGATATCACATTGTTACTGATTTTATAATAGTGATGCACTTTTTTGGCTATTTTTCTAAATAATATAACGTCCTACACTCCTTCCATCATGAAACTGAACCGCTCCATAGCGCTATTGTGAAGGATATTACTCCATGAAAAATAACCGAATCTGCCAGATCCTGAATATAGAAAAACCTGTTATTCAGGGGCCGTTATCGTGGTTGACCGATGCCCGTTTAGTCGCCGCTGTCAGCAATGCCGGCGGGCTTGGTGTGCTGGGGCCGAATGCCGGTTTAACCGCTGAGACCGCGGTGTCCACGCCTGAAGAAACCGCCGAAAAAATGCGTGAAGAGATCCGCAAAACCAAACGGCTGACCGAAAAACCTTTCGGCGTGAACCTGATCCCCGCGGCTGAAAACGATATCTGGACCCCGCCTATTTTGCAGGTGATAAAAGAAGAGGGTGTCAGGGCCGTGGTGTATACCGGCTACGGTGAAGGAGCGCTCATACCGGCGCTGTTCAACGAATTAAAAGAGGCGGGCATTGCTATCATCTATCGCGATATTAACCCGACGCCTGAAAATACCCGCCTTGCTGAAGAAGCGGGCGCCGATATCATCGTCGCGACCGGCTTTGATGAGGGAGGAACATTGCCGGGGACCGCGCTGGGAACCTTTTCTATCGTGCCGCTGATCGCCGATGCGGTGAAGCGTGTTCCGGTGATGGCCGCGGGCGGTATTACCGACAAGCGCACCGCCAGAGCGGCGCACGCGCTCGGCGCTGAAGGGATATTTGCCGGTTCGGTTTTTATCGCGACGGAAGAAAGCAGAGTGCCGCGGTCGGTCAAAAATAAAATTATTGCCGCCAGTGGCCTGGATTTACTGCTTTTCCGCACGCTGCCCCATTACTATCGCTCTCTGCCGGGCAGACTGGCCGAAAAACTGGTGGCGATGGATAAAGCCGGCGCCAGCAACGAGGCGCTCGGTGAAGCAATGGGGGGATTACGCGGCCTGCGCGTCGGCATGCTGGAAGGCAATGCCGATGAGGGCTATATCGCGCTCGGCACGGGTATCGGCAGCATCCGCAGCGTCAAAAGCGTAGCGGAAGTGGTCGACGCGTTAACCGTGAGTTAGCGCTCCCCAAGAGACGCAGGCCGTTCAGCTAAATCATCCGCTTGTTAGCGTGTCTGACTGAGAATAATACGGTCGAATATACGGTCGCCCAGCCAGACGCGCAGACAGATAAGCATTTTTGCAAACTTACCCGCGGCATAGCGCGTACGTGGGTTCTTACTGTTAATGGCGCTTGAAACGACATCCGCGATAACCTTCGGATCGCTGCCTGTCCCGTGCCCGTAAGTTTTTTTGATCGACGCGGCCACCATTTTCACCAGTTGGCCATAGGGGCCACTGTGTGAACGTTTGACGATGCTTTCGCTGGCAGCATCACCGAAGCCTGTCTCTATCACCCCCGGCTCGACGATCGTGACCTTAATCCCAAATCCGGCGACCTCCAGGCGCAGGCAGTCTGACCATCCTTCGAGCGCGTGTTTTGTGGCGTGGTACCAGGCACCAAGGATGCTGTACATCTTCCCTCCCATCGAGGAGATGTTGACAATATGCCCGCTACGTCTGGCCCGCATTGCAGGGAGCAGTAGCTGCGTCAGCCGTGCGGCACCAAAGAGGTTAACCTCAAATTGATAGCGTGCTTCATCAATACCGATCTCTTCTACGGGTCCATACAGGCCAAAGCCTGCATTATTGATCAGGACATCCACTCCCCCGGTTTGCGACAGAATGGCGTTTACACAGGAGACAATCTCCTCATCCCTGGCTATATCCATCCGTAACGGCTGTGCGCCAAGTTCGGCCAGATCGGCCATTTTATCGATGCTACGGGCGGCAACATATACCTGGTAACCATCCTGAATCAGGCGACGGGCAATAGCTTTACCCATCCCTGACGATGCGCCGGTGACCAGCGCGGTTTTCTTTTCCGGAGCGAACATAAGGACCTCGTTTCATGGACTGGCTACAGTTTGCCAGCAGAGAAGCCATTTTCATCTGGCCTTGTGCGCCAGTACGCTTGCTAACGGCGCCATTCGCTTCAGAAAGGAAGCCGCCTTCTGTGGAAACGACAGGAGTAACGCGGTTCTTATGGCAAGTCGGTGCTTAACAACCGCGTCATCTCGTTTGTTTAACCTGATGAGCTCTTTCCATTAAGACGCATGCTCCCTCTGACGGTTTCCGGCGTCTGCCCGGTCCAGGCCATAAATGCGCGATAGAAGGAGTTTGGATCTTCAAAGCCAAGCAGGAATGCAATCTCATAGCCGGAGAGATGGGTATGACTCAGATAGTGCCGCGCCAGGTTCTCCCGGCAAATATTGACCAATGTACGAAAATTTCCTCCCTCACTTTCAAGTCTGCGCTGAAGCGTACGTTTGCTCATACCGAGACGCTCCGCCGTTTTCTCAATAGTGGCTTCGTTACCGGGAAGAAGCTCAAGAAGTACCGCCTGTACGCGTTCAGTTGTTGAGGCCGTTTCATCTAACGTGCTGAGACGGCGGCGCAGCTCTGGTTCAAATATTTGCCACATTCCTTCGTTCACCGTTAAAAACGGGCGGAGGGCATCAGCGGCGGAAAAGCTGATGGCTGGTTTTTCTCCATACGCTACGGCGGTACCGAAAAAGCGGGTAAGGTGGCCGTCCTGTATTCTGGCGGGAAGCTGAGGGAGCGTGACTTTCACTGCTGTGACCGGTTCGCGAGTGGCAAGTTTTAGCAACCGCAGTAAGAAAGCAAGTTCTGCTATCTGCAGGGAAGGAGGAATGTTTGTCGCTGACAGCCAGCGCGGTGAAACGGTAAGGATGCCGCTGTGTTCTACGACTATTTCCAGAACCATTGGGGCAATGAGTTGCTTATATCTGGCCAGTCGCTGAACCGCCTGCATCATGTTGGTGCTGCATAGTGCGGCGAAAAGCGGGGGATCAAAGACTTCAGCAGAGACTCTTTCTACCAGTGGTAAGGGAAAAGCAGGATCGTTTGTTTCTACCTCAAGGGCGCGCCAGAAACGAATATACTCCTCGATATTAAGGCCGCGCTCTGTCCTCGAAAACGTGTCGTCGGGCAATCCTGCTTTGCGCAGTAGATGTTGAGGCGCTAAACCGGCATCTTTTAGCAGCGCTTTCCAGCCGATGTTGAGAGAGAAAGTACGGTTATGTGCCATTGTCAGGTTTCCGCAGGATGAGTGTTGTCAGGGAGCGAATCTTTTCCCGGAGAAGAGCATAACGTTTCAATCCTGGCGGTAACATTCATAAAGCGCCACAATTGTTGCAAATCACGCCAAATGAGAGGCGGCTGTACACCTTCCCTGAGTCATTGAGTCATCCATGGGCGGCCTCTCCAGCCTGGGCCCTGGATTCATTCGCGTTACCAGCTCGCCAGCTGGCGAGCATCGTGGCGTGAAAATAAAGCTTGCTATCAATCGCCATCTGTGTGATCAATAGCAAGTTGATTTACTACACAGATGCGGTAATAAACGGTTTAGCGAAGCAGTTCTCATCTCAAGCGTTATCTACAGATAATCCTTCTTTAGACCCTCCTTATCGTGATTAATTAAGCTCTGTGACGCGAATAATGTTAAAGTTTTTTGAACCTGCGACAACGATGACGGTCTAAACCCGAGTAGACAGGTTCAGAAGCTGGCGCAAACGGTGATAGTGAAGGAAAGTCCTTGAACCTCCCGTTTAGCGTGAAAAGTGCATAAGAGATAGCGTTATCCCAAAGCACACGATTATTTCATTGAAATCTACCGAACATTACGTGCCCTCGGGCAAACTAAGAAATTAACAACATTAAAAAATCGCTGGTGCAGTAATAGAGTTCAGTCTGAAGTGCGCTTCAGATGTTTCTATAAGAAGTAATGACAATGATGTCATTGTTATTCTCAACCATTCAGAGCAGCGTTTTACGCTGTGACAGAAAAGCCGGGAAGGCGTTTTCTGTGAAATATGGCTAAATGTCCCTGCGGTAAAGAATGTTGTAGCAAAAAGAGGCTAACATCATGATTGACCACATTCATTTCAGATGCCCATGCTGTCATGGGTCACAGTACAGAACATCCACCTACGATGTTTCTGAAAAAAATCCGTTTGGCGCGAAATGCATTTTTTGTAAATCCGCAATGATTACATTTGATAACATCGCACCGCATATTTCCAGAAACTCGGCATCGCTGGCGTTACGGAAGTAAGAAAAGGCCCCGAAAAGGGCCTTTGATATCTGCAAATACCCTAAATAATTCGAGTTGCTTAAAGGCGGCCAGGGCGTGAGCTTCAAGAAGCATAGATAACGCCTTATCCCGGCGGCCCGTAAGGGCGAGGCTCATGGATGAACCGAGTAAACACATAAGCCGCTTGAAGTATGACGGGTATAGTAAGCATTATTACCATTTTGATCGGGCTGCCTGCGGGCAGCTTTTTAGTTTGTTTAAATTTAAATCACGCCGTACTTTTCTTCTCTTTGCCGATGTGCGTCAATGCGCAGCTACGCAATTCTTACGGAAATCTTGTTGCGTTCTATAATTCTTAAACCAGAACTAATCAGGTATTTCTATGCATATCCTACCGCCCGTCCGTCCGGAAGAGAGTATCCAGCGCTTAACGGCGCTCCTGACGCCAATTGCTGAAAAAATGGTCGTTGTGCCGCGGAAACGCATGACCTGGACGCATAAAAATCAACCGCAGTTGTTCCTTTTCCTTGACGGCGAGCTCTCCATACTCCGGGCCTCGGACGGTCTGTTGATTGTCACGGTTTACCACCCACACCTGTTTGGTATTGCCGAGATGATCCAGCCGGTACGCGGCCATCAGCTGCGTGCGGAAACCGAATCGACAATACTGCGCGTTGATGCGCAAAAAGCGATGGAAGCCTTTCGCCAGCACGGCGTTTGGGAAGACGTCGCCTCACTGTTGTCGTACCACACGGCTTATCTTTTCTATCGCGACGCGCTCGTCGTACAGCAGCGAACCTACGCCGTTATCCGCAATCATTTGCAGGAAATGGGCCAGCTACCCGAAGAGACCCGGATGCGGGTCTCTATCCTGGATTATATCCAGGAACGTACGCACTTATCTCGCAGCAGTGTATTAAACGTGTTGTCGGCGTTAAAAAGTGGTAATTATATTGCTTTTAAACGGGGAGGGTATTTGACGGGGGTGAATAAATTACCCGAGCGTTTTTAGCGCTGGCAGTTTGTCCAAAATTAAATAATAAAACGATTATCAGCGCGACGCTAATATTCTATTGTAGGCCCACTTAACTTTTGACGATGACATTTATTCGACAACGGGTCGACAATGGGATGATTATGAAGAAGACGCTTATTACGTTAATTATTGCTCATACTTTTACGGCGACTGCCGCTTTTGCTGCTGCGGAGACTGGAACCTGGTACGCGGGGTCTAAATTTGGCTGGTCGCACTACGGCGACTCCAGCACCGATCGGCAAGTCGATGTTGACCGTGATAACGTCGGCGGCGGTGTGTTTACCGGCTATCAGATTAACCCCTGGCTGGCGGTTGAAGGTGGATATGACTATTTAGGGAATATGGGCATCAATGGTCGCCATGGCGCAGCCGGTTCGCAAATGAAAAGTCAGGGGCTACAGCTTTCGTTGAAGGCCAGCTACAGCCTGACCAGCGACTGGGATCTATACGGCCGGGCCGGCCTGATGGGCTACCGTGCGGAATCCGATGTGAATGGAAAAAATCGATTTGATACGGGCGTGCGTCCGGTGCTGGCTTTCGGTACCGAATATGCCTTTAATGACAGATGGTCGGGGCGCCTGGAGTACCAGTGGGTCAACAATGTGGGTAACGAAAACCAAATTGGCGTGAGCAGCGATGTGAGCTCCATGATGGCCGGCATTAGCTACCGCTTTGGGCAATAAACGCATCGTACGGGAAGAGTCTCCTTTGAATAAAAGGGGCTCTTTATCTGCTAATGGTATACCTATGGTCATAATTACAGTATAGAACTGGTAGCCACAGGACCCAATAAAGTGTGATCGTGATCAACATTGATAATCGCCAATGCCTTTAAATATGATACAGGGAAAATAAATGTAATATATTAATGGTGATTTTATGGCAATTAAGGATTTTTTTAAACAGACCACACCTGGACGCCGTCGTTATGGCGTAGCGTTATTTGTCGGGGTAGTGGCAGGGATTATGTCGGCATTTGTTAAATGGGGCGCTGAAGTTCCTTTACCACCGCGTACTTTCTCCGGTGGCAGAGATGAATTTAACCCACCTTATCTTTTCTTACGCGACTATCTGGGCATTGACCCGACGCATACGGTTTATACTTTTTCCGAACACATCATCAATCCGGTGATGGTTACGCATATTATATTCTCATTGGTATTTGCCGTTGGCTATTGTGTCGTCGCGGAGGTCTTTCCGAAAGTTAAATTATGGCAGGGGGTATGGGCCGGGATTGTCGCAACTATCGCCGTACACTGGATTTCCTTTCCGTTACTGGGCCTGACCCCCTCTTTATTGAATATTCCTGCCGATGAATATGTTTCGGAACTGGTGGGGCATATTTTTTGGTTCTGGGCCATTGAGATGATTCGTCGCGATCTTCGCAACCGCATCACCCACGAACCGGACGCTGAAGTGCCTCTTGATGCGCCGTTCAGATAATTAATCCCCACAGAGCCCGCGATCTCGCGGGTTGTGTGGGGCGGGACGTAGAGATCAGGACAGAGATGAAGGCATTGTATTCAGCGCGAAGTTGAGGATCTTCTCGCCATCAAATGAGGCATAGGGCAAGCTTTCAATCACGGCAATTTCTTGTGGTAAATGCAGTGCGCTAATAAATTGTTCAACCTTATACTGGATATGCGGCGCAACCAGTACGCCATCATAGGCAGGCGCGACGCTAAAGAAATTTTCAACCCCAACGGCGCTGATTAATAAATCTAATTGCCGATCGTCAGCAATTTTTTGCATTTTGCGGGCAATAATCCCTGCCGTTTCGCCAAACAGACAGCATATTAATAGTTTTTTCACGATTTAACCCTCGGTGAGATAGCGAAGCTACACTATTCCTCCTTTACTCACGAAAATGCGCGATGTATCAATATTTGAGGTTAATTTCTGCGGATATTTTTATTATGACGGAGAGCATCACAGATGCGAAAAACGTATGCCTCTGTGATGCTGTGAATGGCAGGGATGACTCTCAGGCTACCTTTTTTTACGTGAAATCAGGAAGCGATCGCCGGCTCGCGTGAGCTTCGTTCCATTTGTACAGTACTCGATAGCAAAATTAAAAAACTCATCAGAGTCGAGCTCGAAATCCAGTTCGAGTTTAATGGCGTCGCCGGACTGCAGAAGCTGCTTTGCCTGTTCCAGATTGCTGGCTTTTACTGTTCCCATCTCTTCACCTCGTTTTAGCGCTGGTGGCGTCCGGGGGCTATCCTACAGGCTTTGTTTTACGATCGCGTGACACGGCTTATTATTTGCGCTTTCTGCCGTTCGCCAGCCGTTGCCATCGCTATGGATAAGCCGATAGCGATGGTCCGGGGTTCAATCTCAGTCGACGTTATTGAAGTAGTCCCGCGCCGCCGCCTCAACGTTCTTTGCCTCAATGCCCGTTTTCTCGGTGATTGAGGCAATAAACGGTTTGAACTTCTCCGTCATCACATGACCTCCGTCCCAATGAGCGACATAAAAACGGCACTGATAACGATAAAAGTGGAGAGTTTTGTCTCCTAACGTGTAATACATATGAATCTCCGGTTCAGTATGTCGGGTGGACAACAACAAGCGATGAGCAAAGCACGCATCAACGGATTCTATCCTCCTCCCAATTTGCGGAAATTTCCAGCATGCCGTACAAAACCATCTGGAATACGTAGGGAGAGGCATTCTCCAGCCCCGTGCTATGCAACGCCTTACGCAAAATTCAGCGCAACTTCAACGGCTTCACGCCAATCTCCGACAGGCGACTTGAAAAACTCAGATGAACTATCGATACTGTATAAAAACACAGTATTATAACGGGTGAATCTATTATGTTGTTCTATAAACCGGTTGAGTTGCGTCAGATCGTGTCGATTCCGCTGTTTAGCGACCTTGTCCCATGCGGTTTTCCCAGCCCTGCGCAGGATTATATTGAGAAGGGAATCGATCTCAATGAGCTTTGTATCAGCCATCCCGCGGCAACCTATTTTGTCATGGCGACAGGCACCTCAATGGTGGATGCCGGCATTTATGAAGGTACGCTGCTGGTGGTGGATCGCGGTCTGAAAGCGAAACATGGGGATATCATCATTGCCTCAGTCGACGGTGAATACACGGTTAAGCGTCTTTGTACGCACCCCATCATGCAGCTCTTGCCGATGAACCCGGATTTTCCGCCAATTGTGCTGCGCAACGACGGTGAAGCGCTGGAGATTTTTGGCGTCGTCACTTTCAGCATCAACAGGCTCCGCTGATGTTTGCCCTGGTCGATGTGAATTCATTTTACGCCAGCTGTGAAATAGCCTTTCGCCCTGACTTACGCGGGCATCCGGTGGTGGTGTTAAGCAATAACGATGGCTGCGTCATCGCCAGAAACCACGAGGCGAAACTGCTGGAAATTCCAATGGGCGCGCCGTATTTCAAAGTGAAATCACAGTTTGAACGTCATCAGGTAGCGGTGTTTAGCAGCAACTATGCCCTTTATGGCGATATGTCCCATCGCGTCATGACGATTCTCGAAGAACTGGCGCCCGCGGTGTATCAATATTCCATTGATGAAGCGTTCGTAAATTTGACCGGGATCCATCGTTCTGAGGAGCTTGAGGCATTTGGTCGCCACGTGCGTAGTACATTACTCCAGAGTACCGGCTTGACGGTAGGGGTCGGGATCGGGCCGACGAAAACCCTGGCCAAGCTGGCGAATTATGCGGCCAAAAGGTGGCCAAAATTCGAGGGCGTTGTCGATCTCTCATTGCCGGCCAGGCAGAGAAAACTGCTGGAGAAGGTTGCCGTCGGTGAAATCTGGGGAGTGGGGCGACGCATTGCGAAAAAGCTCAATGATATGGGGATTACGACGGCTCTTCAGCTGGCCGAGACGCCCGCTCCGCTGATCAGAAAACATTTCAGCGTTGTAATGGAGCGCACCGTGCGGGAGCTGAGAGGCGAGCCGTGTCTTGAACTGGAAGAGTATATGCCGACTAAACAGCAAATTATCTGCTCGCGTTCCTTTAGTCAGAAGGTGATTGAATACGGGGCGATGCGCGAAGCCGTCTGCAGCCATGCGGTCCGCGCCGCCGAGAAGCTGCGCGCGGAGCACCAGTACTGCCGCTATGTTTCGGTCTTTGTGAAGACCAGTCCGTTCGCCGGTCATGAAGTCTATTACAGCAAAGACGCCGGCACGAAAATCCACATCCCGACGCAGGATAGCCGGGATATCGTCGCTGCGGCGCTAAAATGCCTGGATACTATCTGGCGGGAGGGATGCCGATATCAAAAGTGCGGCGTGATGCTGGGCGATTTCTTTAGCCAGGGGGTGGCGCAGTTAGGCCTGTTTGACGACTATCAGCCGCGAGCGAATAGCGAACAGCTGATGACGGTGCTTGATTTAGTTAACCGACGTGAAAAAGGCCAGCTCTGGTTTGCCGGGCAGGGAATCGAGCGCAGCTGGGAGATGAAACGGCATATGCTGTCGCCAGCCTACACCACCCGATTCAGCGATTTGCTGCGGGTGAAACTGTAGGCTGGTATGAAAGGGAGTGGTTATCCGGAGCGGCGCTCCGGACGACAAACCGTCAAACATATCGCGCAGCGCTTATTGCAGGCCCGCCAGTTCATCGGCGGTCAGCGCTAAAGTTTGCGTTGTTCCGCTTTCGGCAGACTGCGCTGCGGCTTCCAGTACCGCCATGACGGCGAGCGCTTCTAAGGGCGATACCGGGTTGCTGATTTTGCCGGTCAGCGCATCGCGGACGTGAATATAGTACTGGCGCTGATCGCCTCGTGGCGCGCTGATTTCACTGGCGCGCAGGTTGGCATCAAACACCGCCAGGCTATCGTCATCTTCGCCCCAGCTTTCGCTGCCCGGGACCACGCCCGCCAGCAGCTGGCTCTCCTGCTGGTCAGCGCGTTGTTTGACGACGCTACCTTTATCACCATGGACGGTAAAGCGGGATACGCCGCCCGCGACCAGCATGCTGCAGTGCAGAACCACTTTGTGCTGCGGATAGTTCAGCACCACGTGCGCCCAGTCGTTGATTTCCGCGCCTTCACGCAGGGTGGCGATATTTCCCTGCACCGACTGCGGCAGGCCGAACAGCTGCAGCGTCTGGTCGATCAGATGCGGACCTAAATCAAACCACAGGCCGCTGCCCGGTACGTTCTGCTCCCGCCAGCGGACGCGTACTTCCGGGCGGAATCGGTCGAAATGGGATTCAAAATGTTTAACTTTGCCGATGAGCCCCTGTTCGATAACCTGCTTCACGCCCAGATAATCGCTGTCCCAGCGGCGGTTATGGAATACCGACAATACCCGCTGTTTCTCTTCCGCGAGGGCAATTAGTTCGCGAGCCTCCTGCATATCGAGGGTAAAGGGTTTGTCGACGACAACGTGCTTGCCGGCGTGTAAAGCCAGACGGGCAAGCGGAGCATGGGTTGCGTTAGGGGAGGCGATAACCACCAGATCGACATCCGGATGCTGGATGGCCTCTTCAGGCGATGCGATGACGGTGACGTCTGGCAGGTCACGTTTCACTTTCTCTTCATCACGCGAGGCGACAATCGCCAGATTCAGGCCGTCGACGGACTGGAGCAGCGGGGCGTGAAAAGTTTTGCCGACGAAGCCGTAGCCAATCAGGGCAATATTAATGTTCTTACCGGTAGTCATAAGCATCTCCGCGTTATTAAGCATCAGCGATATGGAGCTGTATTGAGTCGTTATCCTTCAGTTCGTCCCAGGGGCGATCGAGGAAGAGCTGATGGATGTCGGCGAGTCCGGCAACCAGCCAGGGCTCGCAGTGATTTAGTTTCATATGATCGGCCACCAGCCAATGTTCCGCGCTGGCCGCCAGCATGGCGCGCTTGACTTCAGCATCCGCCTCCTGACTGGCGCTGAGGCCGAGGTCGGCGTGGAGCGCGCAGGTGCCGAGAACAGCGATATCCGCCCGATAGCGTTCCAGCAGCGAAACCGTAGCGCTACCGGCAAACAGGCGCTGCTGCATATCCCATTTCCCTCCCAGCAAAATAAGCTGAATATCCGCACGGGTGCTGAAGTGCTGGGCAATATCTAAAGAGGGGGTGATGACCGTCATTGGACCCTGTATCTGGGTGGCGACGGCCAGCACGGTGCTCCCGGCGTCAAGAAACAGCGTGGATCCGCCGGGGATCTTCTCCGCCACCATTTTACCTAAGCGCTTCTTGGTATCCGGTAGCAGGGTGTTCCTGTTCTGCCGATTCATGGCGGAGAGATTGAGCGCGATAGCGCCGCCGTGGTTTTTCTGGGCGAGCCCCTGTTTTTCGAGGTCGCTAAGATCCCGGCGCAGCGTATCTGCAGAAACCTGCAGTCTGTCTACCAGCTCACTGATCGTGATCTGGCCTTTTTCACTAAGGATCTCAATGAGATATTTTTGCCTGGCCGTTTTATGCATCGTTTGAACCCGCAAAATGCTGCAATAACTTGCATAATACAGCATTTTGCGGAAAAAGAAATCTTCACAACGCGCGGCCGCGGGGATGAGTTAATGAAGACTTTTATACGGGATGGCTAGATCAAGGGCTGAAATCACCGTTTGAATCCACGTGACGTCGAGGCGATAAGTCGGGATTGCAGAAAAAGACAAGAGATGAATAGTCTAAAATGATACCGAGAAATAACTTGAGTTAATGAGTGTGTTTATATCAAAATTCACTATCAGCAGCGATAGCGCTGGTTTTTGCTAGCGCTTCGTCGTGAGCTGGACTTGCTGGCGACGGTCCGGTTGGCAGAAATATAATTCATATGGATGGTATGACGTTTTCTCACTATTTCCGTTTGGATTGAATGCTGAAAATATTAATCCCGGATGGGCACCTCGAAGTTAATTGGTGAGGGGAATGCCCGTCACGCCAGATAGCTATTTTACTTAAAGTTCGTTGAGTGCCCGTTCTCAGGTCAAAAAATAATGTTTATTTATATCGTGTTTTTTAAAACGACGATAGCTGTACTGTGCGTATCGTTAGCTATCTGGATAATACTTGATTTACTTTCGTCAGCAGGCTAAATCGATGTTGAATATTGTTATTAAAAATAATAACCAGTTCTTTAATTTGGGATTTCATTTTTTATTGCAAGCGCTCTTCCCGGAATACTCGTTCTCTACACAGGTCTCCGCATCGCTTAACGAACGGCTCGTGCGTGATGCAGACGTCGTCGTACTGGATTTATGTCGCGGAGAAGAGTTCGTATGTCATCCAGAGTTGTTAAATCGTAAACCGGGATTGCTGATCGGCGTGGTTGCCAGGCTAAATCATCGAGGGAGAGGCGCTTTGCCGCTCTGCTTGAAGGAGATAGTTTTTGTTGGGCGCGATGAGAAGCTCTCTCAGGTTATTGCGAAAATTAAACTTTCATGGGTTCTGACGCCTCCGTCAGCAAAAGAAAAGCTGGCGCTCCGGTGCGATAGTTGCCCGCAGAGGACGCTTTCCCCGCAGCAGAGAATCATCGCGGCGGCAATTTATCAGGGGTTAACGGTGAACACGATTGCCAGAAAGCTATCGCTTTGCAATAAAACGGTTTTTGCCCACAAGCGTCTTATTATGTCTAAATTTGATCTACGCAATGATTTAGACCTCGTACTATTGCTGCGTCATCTGGATAACGCACGCCGGGTTGCGAAAGATAATTCTTAACCTTGCAAACCGGCAAGATCGCTCTATTCTTATTTTGCTTACTAAAATGGAGGAAAAAGCAATGTGTACTAATTTGCATGACAACGCTCGTCAATACGCAGAAGAGAAAAAATGAACGGCTCCTGCTAGCCTGCCTTCCCGTCAGCCCTGCGTCTGGCGGCAGGTGATAATGCAGGCTAGACACCGTATTGCAAAGTTCATCAGCAACCCGCCGCCGGCGGGTTCTTTTTTTCAGCCCTCCCGCTTTTCGCCAGTGAATTCAGCAGCATGCCCTGATTAGCTCTTGCGTAACCGTCGCGTAAGGCTAGACTACGGAAATGTGCATGAGTTAACGGAGGTCCAGTGGACGCCATTAAGGGATCGGAACTGAACGTGCCGGATGCCGTTTTTGCATGGGTGTTCGACGGGCAGGGCGGCGTAAAGCCGTTGGTCGACAGTGACACCATTGATAAAGAGCATCCTTGTTGGCTGCATCTCAACTATACCCATGTGGATAGCGCGGAATGGCTGGCATCGACGCCGCTGCTGCCCAATAACGTGCGTGACGCGTTGGCCGGGGAGAGCACTCGTCCGCGAGTGACGAGGATTGGCGATGGGGCGTTAATCACGCTGCGCTGCATCAATGGCAGTACCGATGAGCGCCCGGACCAGCTGGTCGCGATGCGTCTTTATATGGATGAGCGCTTGATTGTCTCCACCCGGCAGCGCAAAGTCCTGGCGCTCGACGATGTACTCGGCGATTTGCGTGAGGGCAACGGTCCGGTTGACGGCGGCGGCTGGCTGGTGGAGGTCTGCGATGCGCTGACCGATCACGCCAGCGAGTTTATCGAGCAGCTTCACGACCGGATTATCGATCTGGAAGATGATTTATTGGATCAGCAGGTTCCGCCGCGCGGTTTCCTGGCGCTGTTGCGTAAACAGCTTATCGTCATGCGCCGCTATATGGCGCCGCAGCGCGATGTGTATGCCAGATTAGCCAGCGAGCGTCTGCCGTGGATGACGGACGATCATCGGCGCCGGATGCAGGACATTGCCGAACGTCTGGGGCGAGGTCTGGATGAGATTGATAGCTGCATCGCCCGCACGGCGATTATGAGCGATGAGATCGCGCAGATTATGCAGGAGTCGCTATCGCGAAGAACCTATACGATGTCGTTGATGGCCATGGTTTTTCTGCCCAGTACCTTTTTAACCGGTCTCTTTGGCGTCAACCTCGGCGGCATTCCCGGCAATAGCTGGCATATGGGTTTTGCCATTTTCTGCCTAATGTTAGTCGTTCTCATTGGGGGTGTTACATGGTGGTTGCATCGTAGTAAATGGCTGTAAAGAATCGTCTTTTGTCGCGATGATGATGGTGAAAACCCGGTAATGTTTGAGCGAAATCAATAAACCATCTACCCATTCAGGGCAATATCTCTCTCGCAGGTGAATGCAACGTCAAGCGATGGGCGTTGCGCTCCATATTGTCTTACTTCCTTTTTTGAATTACTGCATAGCACAATTGATTCGTACGACGCCGACTTTAATGAGTCGGCTTTTTTTTGCGCTCTGTTTCTCAGCTTCTACGCTTAACGGGTGTACCCGCCCACAACCGGGAGTCAATATGCGTAATAAACAGCTGAACTCAATTCCCATTCCGCCGGAACCCAACGATCCGGTACCGGTCCACGATCCCAAACCTCGCCCGCGCCCGTTACCCGACCCGCCGCCTGACGATGAGCCGATTAAATTGTCGCATCGGGAGCGGAGATCTGCGACGATACGCGCCAGCAGATTGTCCGCCCCTAAATGTAATGCGAGAAATAATTGTGACCGCTTTTTCAACTCTGAATGTTTTGCCCGCCGCCCAGCTAACTAACCTGAATGAACTGGGGTATCTTTCGATGACCCCGGTTCAGGCCGCGGCTTTGCCGGCGATTCTTGCGGGTAAAGATGTCCGCGTGCAGGCAAAAACCGGCAGCGGTAAAACGGCGGCATTCGGCCTCGGGCTACTTCAGCACGTTGACGCCTCGCTGTTCCAGACGCAGTCGCTGGTGCTGTGCCCGACCCGCGAGCTGGCGGATCAGGTCGCCGGCGAGCTGCGTCGGCTGGCGCGCTTCATGGCGAATATCAAAATTTTAACCCTCTGCGGCGGCCAGCCCTTTGGCGCCCAGCGCGATTCGCTACAGCATGCGCCGCATATTATCGTTGCTACGCCGGGGCGGTTGCTCGATCACCTGCAAAAGGGCACCGTATCGTTAGATGCCCTACAAACGCTGGTGATGGACGAAGCGGACCGCATGCTGGATATGGGCTTTAGCGATGCCATTGATGAAGTGATCCGCTTTGCGCCGGCTTCGCGCCAGACGCTGCTGTTTTCCGCTACATGGCCGGAAGCGATAGCGGCAATCAGCGGCCGCGTACAAAACAACCCGCAGACTATTGAAATTGACGCCGTTGATGCACTGCCGGCTATCGAGCAGCAGTTTTTTGAAACCTCGCAACACGGCAAAATCGCGCTGCTGCAAAAGCTGTTGAGCCAGCATCAGCCCGCCTCCTGCGTGGTGTTCTGCAACACCAAAAAAGATTGTCAGGCCGTCTGCGACTCGCTAAACGCCGCCGGGCAAAGCGCGCTATCGCTGCATGGCGACCTTGAACAGCGCGATCGCGACCAGACGCTGGTGCGCTTTGCTAACGGGAGCGCGCGCGTGCTGGTGGCGACCGATGTTGCTGCGCGCGGGTTAGATATCAAGTCGCTTGAGCTGGTGGTGAACTATGAACTGGCCTGGGATCCAGAGGTTCACGTACACCGTATTGGTCGTACCGCCCGCGCCGGTGAAAGCGGCCTGGCGATTAGCCTCTGTGCGCCGGAAGAGGCGCAGCGTGCAAATATCCTTGCCGAAATGCTGCAAATGAAGCTCAACTGGATGAGTGGGCCGACGAATAGCAGCGTTGTGCCACTGCAGGCAGAGATGGCCACGCTATGCATTGATGGCGGCAAAAAAGCGAAGATGCGCGCGGGCGATGTGCTGGGGGCGTTGACCGGTGATATCGGTCTTGAGGGCGCAGATATCGGTAAAATCGCCGTTCATCCGGCGCATGTCTACGTTGCCGTGCGTCAGGGCGTCGCGCATAAAGCGTTTAAGCAGCTACAAAACGGGAAAATTAAAGGTAAAGCCTGCCGGGTTCGTTTGCTGAAATAAGCGCGGAAAAGGCGTCTCAGGCGCGTGCCTGAGACGCAAAGACGTTATTTTACTTCCACAACGTTCAGGCGCAGCTCATCCAGCTGCGCGTCATCTTCATCCGGCTGCCAGCCGGCCGGCTGCATCGGAATCTCTTCACGATCGAACGCCAGATCGCCGCCGTCAACGACCGCAGAGCCGTGCTGAATGCCTTTAAAGTCGAACAGGTTGACGTCGCTGAGATGGGAAGGCACCACGTTCTGCATCGCGCTAAACATCGTTTCGATGCGCCCTGGATAGCGTTTGTCCCAGTCACGCAGCATGTCGGCAATGACCTGGCGCTGGAGGTTGGGCTGCGAGCCGCACAGGTTGCACGGAATAATCGGAAAACCTTTCGCCTGGGAGAAACGCTCAATATCTTTTTCCCGGCAGTAGGCCAGCGGGCGAATCACGATATGTTTACCGTCATCGCTCATCAGCTTCGGCGGCATCCCTTTCATCTTCCCGCCGTAGAACATATTCAGAAACAGAGTCTGCAGGATGTCGTCGCGGTGGTGGCCGAGGGCGATTTTGGTCGCGCCCAGCTCAGAAGCGGTGCGGTAAAGAATGCCGCGGCGCAGACGTGAGCAGAGCGAGCAGGTGGTTTTACCTTCCGGGATTTTTTCTTTAACAATGCCGTAGGTATTTTCTTCAACAATCTTGTATTCAACGCCCAACTGCTCAAGATATTCTGGCAGGATATGTTCGGGGAAGCCCGGCTGTTTTTGATCGAGGTTGACCGCCACCAGGGAGAAGGAAATTGGCGCGCTTTTCTGCAAGTTGCGCAAAATCTCCAGCATGGTGTAGCTGTCTTTACCGCCGGAGAGGCAAACCATGATGCGGTCGCCTTCTTCAATCATATTAAAATCAGCGATCGCCTCGCCGACGTTACGGCGCAGGCGCTTCTGCAATTTGTCGATATTGTATTTTTCTTTCTTTGTAACTTGCTGATTATCAAGCATTATAAACGTTCTCTGAAACGAAAAGGCATGTAAGGGGCAAAGTTAACTTCACGGTGCAAGCCCGGCGTCAGGCATTGATAGCCGATCGCCGTTCATTTCATCCATCCCTGTACTGTCGACTTTGAACACCATTTATTGCGTTTTCATGCCCCATCTGGTTAACAATGGTTAGCACCGGCTTACAGCAGCCAGCAGGCAAAAGTATGTCGCGTATGGTACGGATTCCGACGACGAATGCCAGCGCGTTTTACGGCGGCTTTCCATCTGCTAACGATAGTGCGGCGAGTTTTGGCCTCAATCCCCCCTCCGGGCAGAAAGACAAACGTCGTTTTCAGGCTCGCCAGCGTCACACGCCCGGTGATGGAGTGTATCTGGTAAAAGGGTGCGAGAATTTATTGTTCGCGATAATCAAAAAGCGTTGGCAAGGTACCTCGCTTTTTTTTAAAGCAGGGGCCTTGTTCCTGCTTTTGCCATAATCCGCCAGGATCGCGATATAATTATTTGCATCCTGATAATTACACAGCGAAGGTATTTGGCGCAGGTGAATAACAGCGGTAAAGTTTGAGTAAAAATAACCTGATGCAGACTGATTCCCTACAACGCCAGAGTAGTTAGATTTTTTCCTGATAATAATCTGAATATGTGCCTGCTCAATGGGGTTTTTCCTTGCAAAACGAAGCGCTTATCCAGCCCACATTCTTATTTCTCGGATTATGAATAAGGCAATTACAAAAATTGACAGTTGCCTGATGTTTTTATGAGATTTAAACTTTCACTGCAACTTATGGATTAACTTTGATTATGGGAATAAAAATGAAAAAAAGTACCGTTGCAGTAATGATGATAGCGACTCTTTCAGGATCAGCTTATGCCGAGTCAATGCAGCTAAGCCCAAATTTTTCTGCGGAAAGTTTTACTGTATCGACGTCTGCAGGGATGCTGAGTGGGAAATCACAGGAGAGAGTTTATGACGCGGATACGGGGCGAAAGGTCAGTCAACTTGACTGGAAAATAAAGAATGTCGCCATTGTGAAAGGTGATATCTCATGGGATGCCTACTCCTTTTTGACGCTGACCGCCCGCGGCTGGACGTCGTTGGCTTCAGGCTCAGGACATATGGATGACTATGACTGGATGAACGATAACCAGTCCGGTTGGACAGATCATTCATCTCATCCCAGCACCAATGTCAATTATGCCAATGAATACGATCTCAGCGTGCAGGGCTGGCTTTTCCAGGACGACAATTATAAAGCGGGCGTAATTGCGGGTTATCAGGAAACGCGTTTCAGCTGGACGGCTACCGGAGGTTCTTACAATTATGATAACGGTGCGACGACTGGCAATTTTCCGACCGGTGAGCGTGGGATAGGATACAGCCAGAGATTCTCCATGCCCTATATCGGTCTCGCGGGTCAATATCGTATCAATGACTTTGAGTTTAATGCCTTGTTTAAATTCAGTGATTGGGTCAGAGCTCATGATAACGACGAACACTATATGCGTGAGTTGACCTTTCGCGAGAAATCAACTAATTCGCGTTATTATGGTACATCGGTTGATGCCGGGTATTACATCACGCCTCATGCCAAGGTTTTTACTGAATTCACCTATAGTAAATATGAAGAGGGTAAGGGAGGCACTCAGATTATTGATACCTATAGCGGTGAATCAGCTTCAATTGGAGGAGATGCTGCCGGCATTGCAAATAAAAACTATACCATCACAGCCGGACTTCAATATCGATTCTAAATCATTACCGCCCGTGGATATAGCAAGCAAAACTCGCTAATCCCGGAGCGCGCGATAATCAGTATGGAGTGTCTCCCGCTCTGAGGGCACTCCATTATCCACGGCCATATCACCCAATGCTTCAGAGGATGGATTGTGGCAAGCACAAAGGGATCGCCCAGGAATTGCTAAAAACCGAAGGTAAATGCAAGGCGCTTATCCTCGTGTGCCGGCATTTCATTTATCTCCTCGTATGCTCTACCTGTGGCGCAAAATCCGCCACGAACAAAGATACGATTCACGAATGCATCAGGTAACCTTCAGGTAGGGGCGCGAAAAGATGAGTTTGTCCGGGCAAAGAGAAGGCAATTGAACCGAAAGGGAAATGGGCAGGCAATGATGATGCCTGCCGCCGGCAATTATTTAGCGCAATAGACGCGCGCTTCACGCGGAGTATAAATACCCAGGGTGACAAAACCCAGCAGGCCGTTGACAAAAGTCTGCTGCACTTCAGTACGGACTACTTTGTCGGCGCCGCCGCAGACTTTGGCAGCATCAATTTGCTTCGACTGGCCAATGCCGCTGACAAAGAAGTGGTGAGTGGTGACCTGCTGAGGTTGAACGGTGACGCCAGGATTTACCGAGAAGCTCTGCTGGGCGCAACCAGAAATAGCGGCTGCGGCGAAAACTACCATAATTAACTTTTTCATTTCATCCCTATAATTGTTGTAAAACATACCCATGTTCGGGCAAAGGTTTTATACAGCAAAATGAAAAAGACACAACGTACTAATTTTTATAGTACCAGGTAAATGATTCCCCTATCTGCGATGCTGCGGGTACGGCCCAGTGCTCAGATTGCGGAAAAAAAGCCCGCACAGCGGCGGGCAGAGTAGGTTTACCGCACGACCAGCACCGAACATTCCGCATGGCGGACAACGGCGGCGGCGTTAGAGCCCAGCAGATAGGTGGTGATATCGGGACGGTGCGAAGAGATAATCACCAGATCCGCGGGGAGAGACTTCGCCATAGCAAGGATTTTATCTTTTGGCGAGCCTTCCGAAACGTGAAAATGGATACGGTCTTCGGGAATAGTAAACTTTTTCACAATCTCTTTCAGCCGCGATTCCGATTCGGCTTTGAGGTCATCCATCGCCGGCAGCTCTGCGGTGTAAGCCATTCCCAGCGAAGCGTAATAGGGAAGGGAGGGAATGACGGTCAGGAAATGCACCTCGGCATCATCGATTCTGGCTTCAGCTTCAACATGCTTGATAACGCGATCGGTTAATTCTGTATCGGAAATATCGATGGGCACAAGAATCATTCTGTTCATAAAACCTCCTGTTTAAGTAACCACTTAAAGTGTAGGCCATCCAGTTGATTATTGTACATTGAGCGCAATCACACTTTCGCCATCAGGCACGGCGGCGTTCAGTAAATTTTCCTTTGATCACGCCGTCGTAAAAACGGCCTTTAGAAACCACCTGGAGAAAGTCGCGGAAAATGCGCGGCGGGACGCCGAGATACTGTAGGATTTTGTTATCGCGAAAACGAATTTCAAGAATACCGGAGGACTCATCGTAGGCGATGGAATGGATGCGGGATGATTTCACGGGATGATGGTGCATGGCGGGCGTCCTCTACGGCTACGGCGGTTCCTGGTAGCAATATAACATTCATCGGTCGATTATTTTAAAGCAATTGATATATTGTTTTGCTTTGAATGCAGTCGATGGCCGGGAGGGGAAGAGAAAGCCCGCCGTTGCCAGCGGGCCCGCTGATTAGAACTGGTAAACCAGGCCTAAAGCAACCACGTCATCGGTAGAGATGCCGTTGTTGGAATAGAAGCTATCGTCTTCGTCCAGCAGGTTGATTTTGTAATCAACGTAGGTGGACATATTACGGTTGAAGTAATAAGTCGCACCAATGTCAGCATATTTAACCAGATCTTTGTCGCCATCGGTTTTGCTCAAATCTTTACCTTTAGACATCAGGAAAGAGACCGCCGGACGCAGACCAAAGTCGAACTGATACTGCGCAGTCACTTCAAAGTTCTGGGTTTTATTGGCGACGCCGTTGCCGTTACCGTATGGCGTCATGTTGCGGGTTTCGGAATACATGGTCGCCAGGTAAATATTGTTGGCATCATATTTCAGGCCGGTAGTCCATGCTTCCGCTTTATCGCCCTGTGCGGTAGTTCGGGTCATCTGATCGTTGGTACGGTCAGAAGAGGTGTAGGCGGCGGCAGCGCTGATACCCATACCGAAATCATAAGAAGTTGACAGACCAAAACCGTCGCCGTTGGCGTTACGTACGCTGCGATCGCCGTTGTTGGTGCCTTCGCCGCTGCCGGCGTTTTCATTTTTACCCTGATACTGCAGGGCGAAGTTCAGGCCGTTAACCAGACCGAAGAAGTCATTGTTACGGTAGGTCGCTACGCCGTTAGCGCGGCCGGTCATAAAGTTATCGGCCTGGGTGTAGGAGTCGCCGCCGAACTCTGGCAGCATATCGGTCCAGCCTTCTACGTCGTACAGAACGCCGTAGTTACGGCCATAGTCGAATGAACCGTAGTTAGCGAATTTCAGACCCGCAAACGCCAGACGGGTCCAGGACTGGTTGTCGGCGCCTTCGGTGTTGTTCGCCTGAACGTTATATTCCCACTGACCGTAGCCGGTCAGCTGATCGTTAATCTGAGTTTCGCCTTTGAAGCCAAGACGGACGTAGGATTGATCGCCATCTTTAGATGAATCATCGGAGAAATAATGCAGACCATCCACCTTGCCATAGAGGTCCAGTTTATTTCCGTCTTTATTATAAATCTCAGCAGCGTGAGCAGCGCCAGCAGCTAACAATGCCGGGATAACGAGGGCCAGTACTTTTCTTTTCATTTAGACAATCCTTTAACGGTTTTTGTTTTAGCTTCCTCCTGGGAAGTGAACTCATGCTAAATGAGCAAATTAAGATATGGTAAATATCAATTGTTACGATATGAGTAAAATCTAAAATAAATAATTCAATTGAAATGGTGATAATTATAATGAATGATTTTGTGAAATACATACAAAATAAAAATTATACACGGTGATTTTAATATCGTATTATCCGCCCGTTATATGCCTTTTATTGTCATCTAAGAATTTATGTTGCCCTCCGTTCCTGAGAATGGTTTTTATTGAGCGGTAAAATGACAAGCCCGAATGAATATTCGGGCTTTTTTTATGGGTGGCTAAAAAAACGTCAGTAAATTAGCTTTCGGTTGCCGGTTTTTCCACCTTACCGGCCAGCTGGGCAAGGAAGTCATAGCGTTTTTGTAAATCCGCCGTCGCATCCTTCCACAGCTGTTCCGCGACTTCCGGCTGCTGCGCGTTAAGGCGGCGGAAGCGCTGCTCGTTCAGGAGCGTTTCTGCCAGCGCGTCTGACGGCGGACGGGAGTCCAGCGCCAGCGGAAGTTTACCTTCATCGGCGCGACGTGGGTCAAAGCGATACAGCGGCCAGAATCCGGTCGCGGTCAGCTGACGCATCTGATCGTGGCTCAGCGCCAGATCGTAACCGTGTTCTTCGCAAGGGCTGTAGGCAATAATCAGCGACGGGCCCGGATACGCTTCCGCTTCCTGAATCGCTTTTACCGTCTGGTTCAGCTGCGCGCCAAGGGAAATCTGCGCGACGTAAACGTGGCCGTACATCATCATGCTGACGCCGAGGTCTTTGCGCGCCTTGCGCTTACCGTGTTCGCCAAACTTGGTGACCGCCCCCAGCGGGGTGGCTTTTGATGCCTGGCCGCCGGTGTTGGAATAGCATTGGGTATCGAGCACCAGAATATTGACGTTTTCGGTCAGGCTCAGCACGTGGTCAAGACCGCCGAAGCCGATATCGTAGGCCCAGCCATCGCCACCGATTAGCCAGATCGATTTCTCGACCAGCGCGTCGGCGTCGGTTAGCAGCTCTTTCGCGTCGGCTTCATTTGCCAGAACCTTACGCAGCTCGGCCACCTGTTCGCGGCGTACTTCAGGCGTTGCTTCCGCGTGCAGCGCGTCGTTAAGCGCGGGCGGAAGTTTATCGGCGAACTGCGACAGCAGACGCATTACGCGCTGACGGTGCTGATCGACGGTGAGGCGGAAACCGAGACCAAACTCGGCGTTATCCTCGAACAGCGAGTTAGCCCACGCCGGCCCGCGGCCGTTGGCATCGGTGGTGTAGGGCGTGGAAGGCAGGTTGCCGCCGTAAATCGATGAACAACCGGTGGCGTTGGCAATCAGCATCCGGTCGCCGTAGAGCTGAGTCAGCAGCTTGATATACGGCGTTTCGCCGCAGCCGGAGCAGGCGCCGGAGTATTCGAACAGCGGGCTGATCAGCTGCGAGGTGCGGATATCGATACGCTCCAGCTTGCTGCGGTCCATTTCCGGCAGATTGAGGAAGTAGTCATAATTCACTTTCTCTTCTTCAACATGTTCAAGGCGCGACATCATATTGATGGCCTTGATTTCCGGGTTCTGCCTGTCTTTGGCCGGACAAACCTCGACGCAGAGATTACAGCCGGTGCAATCTTCAGGCGCGACCTGCAGAACGTACTTCTGGCCGCGCATATCGCGGGATTTAACGTCCAGAGAATGCAGGCTGGCCGGGGCATTTTCCATCGCGTCCGGGGAGACCACTTTCGCGCGGATTGCCGAGTGCGGGCAGGCGGCCACGCAGTGGTTACACTGGGTGCAAAGTTCTTCCTTCCAGATAGGGATCTCTTCGGCGATATTGCGTTTTTCCCAGCGGGTGGTGCCCATCGGCCAGGTACCGTCCGGCGGCAGGGCGGAGACCGGAAGCGCATCGCCGAGCCCGGCCAGCATGGCGGCGGTCACGGTTTTGACGAAATCCGGCGCGGCGTCGGAGACGACCGGCGGGCGGTTCGGGCTGTTGGCGTCGACCTGCTGCAGCGGCACTTCCGCCAGCGACTCGCGGGCCAGGGCCAGCGCCTGCCAGTTGCGTTCGACCAGCTCCTGACCTTTGCTGCTGTAGCTTTTAGCAATCGCCCCCTGCAGCTCCGACAGCGCGCTATCGCCCGGCAGGATCTGCGTCAGATGGAAAAAGGCCATCTGCATGACGGTGTTGATACGCGCTCCAAGGCTACACTCGCGGGCGATTTTTGCCGCGTTAACGATATAAAACCGCGCTTTTTTCTGATTCAGCGTAGCCTGGACTTCCTGCGGCAGACGCGACCAGACCTCTTCGGCGCCGTAAGGCGTGTTGAGCAGGAAAATACCGCCGGGCTTCAGGCGTTCAACCATCTGATACTTGTCGATAAACTGCAGCTGGTGGCAGCCGACGAAATCCGCCTGTGAAATCAGATAGGAAGAACGAATCGGCTTCTCGCTAACGCGCAGATGGGAAACCGTCAGGCCGCCGGCCTTTTTCGAATCATAGACGAAATAGCCCTGCGAGAACCACGGCGTCGAGTTACCGATAATCTTGATATTGTTTTTGGTGGCCGAGACGCTACCGTCGCTGCCGAGCCCGTAAAACAGGGCTTCCAGCTTCGCCTCCGACGGCAGCGTGTTTTCTACCAGCGGCAGCGAAAGATTGGTGACGTCATCGTAGATGCCGACGGTAAAGCGCGGCTTGGGTTTAGCGGCGCTCAGTTCGTTGAATATCGCCAGGACGCACTCCGGCCCGAACTCTTTTGAAGAGAGACCGTAGCGGCCGCCAATGGTACGCGGCAGGGTTTCTCGCTCGCCGCGGTTGAAGGCTTCCGCCAGCGCGGTCATCACGTCGAGATACAGCGGCTCAGCCTGGGCGCCCGGTTCCTTGGTGCGGTCAAGCACCGCTACGGCGCGGGCGCTTACCGGCAGCGCTTCCAGCAGGTGGGCTGCGGAGAAGGGGCGGTAAAGACGAACTTTCAGTACACCGACTTTTTCACCGCGGCTCAGCAGTTCATCAACCACTTCCTCACAGGTGCCGATTGCGGAGCCCATAATCACGATAACGCGCTCGGCTTGTGGATGGCCGTAGAACTCAAACGGTTTGTACTGACGCCCGGTGGCGGCGGCAAAATCGTTCATCGCCGTTTCAACGTGCGCGTAAACCGCGTCGTACCACGGGTTAGTTGCTTCACGTGACTGGAAGTAGGTATCCGGATTCGCTGAGGTGCCGCGGATTACCGGATGTTCGGGGTTCAGGGCGCGCTGGCGATGTTCATCGATTTTATCCTGCGGCAGCAGGCTGAGAAGGGTATCGTCCGCCAGCGGGGCGATTTTGTTGATTTCGTGCGAGGTGCGGAAACCATCAAAGAAATGAATAAATGGCACCCGGCTTTGCAGCGTGGCGATATGCGAAATCAGCGCAAAGTCCTGGGCTTCCTGGACGCTGCTGGCGCAGAGCATCGCGCAGCCGGTCTGACGCACGGCCATGACGTCCGAGTGATCGCCGAATATGGAGAGCGCGTGGGTTGCCACGGTGCGGGCGGCGACGTGCAGAACAAACGGCATCAGCTGGCCGGCCAGTTTGTACAGCGTCGGGATCATCAGCAGTAAACCCTGCGATGAAGTAAAAGAGGTCGAGAGGGCGCCGGTTTGCAGCGCGCCGTGTACGGTGCCGATTGCCCCGGCTTCCGACTGCATTTCGACGACGCGGGGGACATCGCCCCAGACGTTTTTCAGCCCGTTGCCCGCCCAGGCGTCCGCCTGCTCCGCCATCGTGGAGCTGGGCGTGATCGGGTAGATGGCGATAACTTCACTGGTGCGAAACGCGACTGAAGCAACCGCGCCATTACCGTCGATAGTGATCATATCAATACTCACATTGCTAAATTTTTGATAAAAAAAGTTTTTATGCCCATTGATACACGCTGAGCACTCGCTGAGCTCTTCTGCGAAACCGCTATCGGCGCGATTCCACCGGTAGCGGATAAGTTCGTATCTCACCTGCCTGGTAACGGGGTTGCGTTACCTGCATCGCTACGGGCAGGGTGACCGGGTTTGTGAATCACTGTTTAAGTATAGACCCCAGAGGAACATGATTTTTTGATCTCCAGTAGCGACAAAATCCATAGTTCAGATAAATTAATTCAAGGTATTACATAGGTGCCTACGTATGAACGACACCCTACACCAAAATCAGTGGCGTCATTTTTCCATAAGTAGCAGTGTGGCGAATTTCGCCAGTCAAAGCCTCCTGACCGACAACACTGTCTTAATTACCTGTAGGTAATTTATTCGAGTTTTGCTATATTTTAGATACCTGATGGTAAATGGCGTTAGAATCATTGCGATGGATAAATACGAAATCAGACGACAGCGCTTGCTCTATATCCGTGATAATTTATGCGGCGGTAAGGCTGTTGATGTGGCCCGAACCCTTGGACGGGAGCCTTCTTACGTCTCAAGGATGCTCTACCCCGAAGGCAAAAAGCAAAAGAAAAGGATAGCTGACGAGATGGTCGAACTTATTGAATCTTCGTTCAATCTGCCCCGTGGATGGATGGACGGTATCACCGGTAATATTGATATCGAGCGAGAACCGGTAGAGGATTCGCCGCAGATGCCATATGTCATTGAGGTTCTGGATGCCCAGGCCAGCGCAGGGCCGGGCTGCATTGTCTCCAGTGAGGTTGATGAAACGGTGAATAGCATCACCTATGACTCTGCCGGCGCGCTGCGGCTTTTTGGTAACCGGCCCGCAGAGCATATCAAGGTGATCACGGTCTCCGGCGATAGCATGTCCGGCACCATTGAGACCGGTGACTACATTTTTGTCGATGTCTCGAAAGACTACTTTGAAGGTGACGGCATTTATGTCTTTTCTTTTAAAGGCGCGGTGCTGGTGAAACGTCTTCAGTTCACGGCGGATGGGCTGCTCGTTCACTCGGATAACAGCAAATATGCGGACTGGACGATTGGCGAAAGCCATGAACAGTATCTGAAGATCATTGGTCGCGTGATTTATAGCCACAGCGTTAAACGCTTTGTTTAAAGGCGTTCATTGCCACGCAGCTTCGCCATCCTGTTTCTGTCATAAACCCTGAGCTCAGCCATAAGCATTACCCGGGTATGCCACCTGTACGCCGGGCATACCTGCGGCTTCTCACCCCCCAATCCTGTGACCCGCTGTTCAACACTACCCGCCTCGGACCTTTTCAGCTGTTTTTACGCGTCAGGCCACTATTTTTTCAAAAATATTTTCAATATTTTCAATTGGTTAATTTGTTTTTTCCATAAAGTATACCTATGGGTATTTATTTTTAAATAACCCTGAGGTATTCTTTTGTCATCAGCTTGATAGACAGCACTATCCGGATGATGAAATACAACGATTCATAACTGAATCTACGTGGCTGAAAAGCCAGCGCCATGGCGCAGTGCGCTTTGGGGTGAAGCCATTGGCAAGGATCCGATTGCCGAAGGCATTCCGCCAAAGCCCATTAAAGGAGACCGCAATGTCCCGTAAAACCGCGTTTAATGGCTCCGCTGCGGGCCGACGTCGCGCGCAGCGCTCCCACTTACAAAATCCGCAAACGCTCAGTTCAGATCTTATCCATCGGCCCACTCCGTCCCGCGCTCAGATTCAGGCAAAAGGGAAGCACCATACGCCTGAACGTATTGAGGACGCATTGCCGATTAAATTTGTGGCACAGGATATTTTTTGGCAGCGCGAGGAATATAAACGGCAAATTGAGCGAGCGACCATCATTTATCAGCAAGAATTTGCACACCAGTATGCGCAGCCAGGAACCTGGCTCTTCCAGAGGGCAATTTATGCGCTTGGTTTGCAAAAAAGAAAGAAAGTAACGGCGAGGTAACGCCTTAGTGCCAGGAAAAATGACCCTGCGCTTCGTTATTTACCATCATAACTCATAGTGAAAGAAGGGAGGGTATATGTCCGATCCTGTTTCCGGTACGTCGATAATTGTTGCTGGTGGATTAATGGGCGCTGGTATGTTTGGCCTGGTGACAGGTATTGATTATGGCGTTGTTTTTGGGGCTTTTGCTGGCGCGGTATTTTATGTTGCGACGGCGGTTAATATCACGCGCTTTAGACTCGTCGCCTATTTTATGACTTCTTTTATTGTCGGCGTTTTGGGTTCCGGGTTAATTGGTACGAAGCTGGCTATCTGGACCGGATACAATGAACGACCTTTAGACGCGTTAGGCGCCGTGCTGATATCCGCGCTGATTATTAAGATACTTACGTTCCTGAATAATCAAGAACTAACCGACCTCTACAAAATACTAACCCGCAACAATAGTGGGCGCCCGAATGGGAAATGAACTTCCCGCGCTGCTTAATGCCGTTCTCTGCGCTTTGATCACCCTAACCTTAATGTTTTATCGGCGCGCCCGGTACAGAAGGTATCGACCATGGATATCGTATACGGCTTATTTACTGGTAATCACCTATGCCAGCATACCGTTTCGTTATCTCTTCGGCTTGTATACGTCGACCCACTGGTTGGTTGTTACCGTGAATTTTTTTGTCTTTATTGCCGTGTTCCTGGTGAGGGGGAATATTGCGCATTTAATCGATAAATGAGGAATAAATGAATAAAGATGAGATTTTTAATGCCATTCTGGAAAAGGAGGGCGGTTATGTAAATCATCCTGATGATAAAGGAGGTCCGACAAACTGGGGGATTACTCAAGTCACCGCACGGGCTCATGGTTATGATGGCGATATGCAAAAACTGACGCGCCAACAGGCGCTGGATATTCTCAACGCTGACTACTGGATTGCGCCCCGGTTCGATCATGTTGCTGAAATATCTACCGCGATCGCTGAAAAACTGTGTGACGCCGGGGTCAATATGGGGCCTGTTCTGCCGGGTAAGTGGCTTCAACGCTGGTTAAATGCTTTTAATCATCGTGGGGTACTTTATCCGGATCTTATAACCGATGGTGTTATTGGCCCCAGGACCTTAAATGCCTTGAGCCATTATGTTATTCGAAGAGGCAGTGAAGGGGAGCTTGTACTGCTACGGGCATTAAACTGTAGCCAGGGGCAGTATTATCTGGAGTTAGCAGAAAAAAGTGAGGCTAATAAATCATTTATATATGGTTGGTTAAGGGCTCGGATAGCTATGTAATTTTCTGTTTTATTAATCTAATTCGTTCAGTAACTGAAATCTGGAGAAAGTGAATATGTATACATCTAATGATTTAACCCTCTCAATGTTTTACTCATCTGCCATTGCTGAGGAAACTGGTAATAAAGTCGCAACGCTCACCGTTCAAACCATGGGGCCATCAGCGGAAATTTTACAAATCAGTAAGTTGCACTGTATTACTGATGAAAATAAAGCGAAACGTTATAGTATTGGCGAGCAGTTTATTGCTAATGGCTCCGACTCTCTTCTCGCCGCTATTGAAACCTGGTGGCGTGATAATTCTGCGGCTCTCATTGAAGAGTTAATGATTGAAGTTATGGATTTTATTTTGAGTAATGTTAACCAAAATGCAACCTGGATCGGCCAGTATGGTATGAAAATTTTTGAAAATGAGCCGGTCGCAAAACGTATCCCTGATAGCGTATTACAGAACGGCAGCCACACAAATTCCTGAAAAGTGATGTGGTGTGAAAGCGTAATCACTATGGCGCAACAATAAGTCATAATTAAACAAGCTATTCGCATTGATAAAATGCATTCAAATATTTAAATATCAATAATGGAGATATTATTATGGGTTTTGCTCTGCCTAATGGCTCAACCGTTTTTGTTGGTTCCGGTCTTGGTTCTCCCGTATCTGTGAGTACGGTTTCCAATGCTGAAGGTGCGGTATTTACCGTTGCTGAAAATCATAACCTTAAGGTTGATGATGTCGTGCTGATTTCTTCGGGTTGGGGTGTAATCGATGGTTTAGTTGCCAGAATCACCGCACAAACAACAAATAGCGTAACCATTTCGGTCATTAACTCCAGCGACCGGAATTTTTTCCCGGCTCATGCCGGTGGCGGGAAATTACAGAAAATCACGGAGTGGACTGAGATTCCACAGATTACGGAAGTCGCGCAGTCGGGTGGTGAACAGCAGTATGCACAGGTACAGTTTCTGGCAGACGATCGCCAGCGTAATATTGCCACCTTTAAGGCGGCTAAAAGCCAAACCTTTACCTTAGCGCATGATGCTTCTTTACCGATCTATAAAGTATTGGGCATGGCGGATCGCTACGGCCAGGTGTTACCGCTACGCATGTTTGTGCCTAATGCGAAGGAGTATCGCTATTGGTCCGGCGTTCCGTCATTTGATCCGCAACCAGTGACCGCGGTGAATAGCGTTGAAACTGTACAAGTCGCGTTTTCCATTCACTCTCGGGATATTACTTTCTATAAATCGGAAGATTAATCGTTCTCCTTATCTGTGGAACATAAATTAAATTCAACTGGGCTCCTGCGGGAGCCTTTTTTAAGGGTATTTATGAGCGCTATTTTCAAATTACAACCTAACCCTGTTTTTAAAGCTGATGTTGCTATTCCTCGTGCCGGTGAAGAAGACGGAGTGCTGAATTTTACGTTTAAGCATCGGCCAATAAAAGAACTGGCAGAGCTAGAAGATATTGACGAAAAAACGGTCTGTGATTTCTTACTGGAGATCGTCGACGGCTGGGCATTATCTGAACCCTGTACGCGAGAAAATATGGGCGTGCTGGTAGATAACTATCCGGGGGCCGTTAAAGCAATAATGGCTACTTATTATCAGGAGCTGACGGGAAATCGCGAAAAAAACTGATTGCGGTTGCCTCTGCATTCTATACGCCTGAACCATCAGCGGATGAGCTAAGCGCATTCGGTCTGACAGCCGAAGACTATGACGATATTGTCATCAACGTCTGGCCCGATATCTGGCCTGCGTTTGTGGTCTTTCGCACGGCCAGCACGCAGTGGCGCACCAGTCCAGGAGGGGTTATCGGTCTGGACTACAGTGTCCTCGCATGGCTCATGAGGGTTTATGATATAGCTGATGAGGTAACCGCAATAAACGATATTCAGGTAATGGAACGGGTGGCCTTGAATATCCTGAATAAACTACAGAACTAGCCTGGGTTTTAGCAGAAGTATGTTCACATTATTAATCAATGTAAACCAGATAAGTAGTTGGTTTATTCTTTCAGGAGATAATCAATGGCGGGTGATACAACAATAACACTGCGCATGAATAACAGTGAACTGGAAAAAAGCAATCAGCTTCTGGATAAATATCAACAGAAAGTAACTGTCGCCAGCCGTAAAAGTGAAGAGTTTAATAAGACTTTTCGTGCTGCAACAGATATCCAGAAAAAGCATACGGATGGCCTGAAAAGGTTAATACAGACGTTACCCCTTCCTCCAGCCAGAATGGGACCCATACTTCAGGATATGGTAAAGAAATCTGAGGATGAGACCTACAATATAACGTCAGGCTCTAAAAGTTACTGGGATTCACTGGCAGGAATAGGTAGCCCTCCAAAAGAAGAACTGGGTAATACGCCAAAAGTTTTTCGCCCAGGCGCAAATATGGAAGAGCGTTCTGACGATGATACGGAAAAAGGGGGGAAGAGCGATTGGCTCGGCGGTTTAATGGCAGGAGCCAAAGAAGCGTGGGATAAATTCCTTAAGGATGGAGAAAACGTTCATGGCAAGCTTAAGGATTTAGCTAAAGACGCCTTCAGCTCAATGGGAAACTCGCTGGTGGAATATATAACCACAGGAAAGGCGAATTTTAGTGATTTCCTGATGACCTTTCTGAAAGGGACGCTGAAGATGCTTAGCCAATTATTGTTGGTAAAAGCCATGCAGGCTTCCTTTAACGCGATGTCGAATTCCGGCATTGGCTGGGTAGCATCCATCGGTAAAGTTTTCACGGGCCACTCCGATGGAGGCTATACCGGAGACGGGGGTAAATATGAGCCGAGAGGGATTGTTCATGGCGGCGAATTTGTTTTTACCAAAGAGGCGACCTCGGCGATAGGGATTGGCAACCTTTACGCCATGATGCGCGGTGCGCAGGGGTATGCGGGCGGCGGCTATGTGGGAACGGCATCAATGCAGGGACTGGGTTCTTCAGGCGCAGGGCCACTGACCATTCAGACCTCAGTACTTATTCAGAATCAGGGCTCAGAACCGCAGGCGGCCGACAATAACGGCGCGTTAAATCGCGCCTGGCAGCAGACGATAGACCGTTCCGTTCGCGCTGGCGTGGCAAATGAATTGAGGCCTGGTGGCCTTATCTGGAATGCAAACCACGCACGTTAATTTTTTGATTCCCGGAGAAGATATGGCAATAGAAACCTTTACCTGGCGAACGCAAATACAAGCGGGTTTGCAGGGGGATTTTAATTTCACCGTTCGCGAGGCTCGTTTTGGCGACGGATATCAGCAGATCGTCGGCGATGGTCTACATTTTGAAAAACAAAGCTGGCCAGTGACCTTGACCGGAGAAAAGGAAGAGATATTAGCCGTGCTTGAATTTATGCGGCGTCATGTAACGAAGTCGTTTATCTGGGATACCCCTGCGGGGGAATCCGGGCTTTATCGTGTTAGCGCCGATTCACTAAAACTTTCGCCATTATCGAGTCAGATAATGACGGTAACCGCCACATTTAACCAGGCATATGCACCATGATTACAGCTGATTATCAAAAACTTGAACCCGGGAGTGAAATACGTTTACTGGAAATTGATGGCAGCGTCTTTGGCATGGATGATGTCTTATATTTCCACGGGCACAGTATCGCCCATAGCGAAGCTGAAATCCAGGCTGCTGGAGGGGACGAAACGCGTTTGCCTGCAAAATCCATTTGGTGGCAGGGCAATGAATATATGCCATGGCCTTGTATTATTGACGGGATTGAATCCTCTACCAGCGGTCGGGACGCGCAACCATCGCTGAAGGTGGCAAATATTGATGCTTCGATTACCGCGCTGTGCTTGTATTACGATGACCTGGTTCAGGCGAAAGTCACCATTCACGATACGCTGGCAAAATATCTCGACGCACATAATTTCCCTGAAGGTAATGCGAGAGCCGACCCCACGCAGGAAAAACGAAAAGTCTTCTTTATTGATGCCAAAAGTGAGGAGACCAATGAAGCGATTGAGTTCACTCTTGCCAGTCCAATGGATTTGCAAGGAATAATGATCCCAACGCGTCAGCTGCATTCTATCTGTACCTGGTGTATCAGGAATAAATACCGCAGCGGCGATGGTTGTGATTATACAGGTCAGCGATATTTTGATAACAATAATACACCTGTTACCGATCCGGCGCTGGATGTTTGTAACGGCACTTTGTCGGCCTGTAAATTACGCTTTGGCGAAGACAATGAGCTGCCTTTTGGTGGTTTTCCCGGCACATCTTTAATTCGGAGCTAACATGCGCCAGAAAGTTATCAGGGCTATTCAGGTGCATGCTCAGGAGCAATATCCTCGAGAATGCTGCGGTGCGATTGCCCAAAGGGGGCGGGTAGAGCGCTATTTCCCCTGTCGTAATATTGCCGATGCCCCACAGGAGCATTTTGTTCTTGCGCCGGAGGATTATGCACGGGTAGAGGATTGGGGCACCGTAACGGGGATCGTCCACAGTCACCCCGACGCGACGACCCAGCCAAGCGAGTTGGATAAGGCTCAGTGTGACGCGATGTTGTTACCCTGGCATATTTTCAGCTGGCCGGAAGGCGATTTTCGTACCATTTATCCGCGAGGAGAATTGCCGCTGCTGGAACGTCCGTTCGTGCTTGGCCATTATGATTGCTGGGGACTGGTAATGAGCTATTTTCGCCAGCAGCATAATGTTGAGTTGACGGATTATCGTGTGGATTATCCGTGGTGGGAAGATGGCTACCCTGATAACTTTTATCATGATTGTTGGTATGAATGTGGCTTTCGCGAGTTTGATGGCCCGCCGCAGCCGGGAGATATGATTATCATGCAGGTACAGGCAAATAAGTGGAATCATGCGGGTATTCTCCTTGAGGGAAATATGCTGCTGCATCACCTGTATGGTCATTTAAGCCAGCGAGTGCCGTATGGGGGATACTGGCAGGAAAGAACGGTGAAAGTTTTGCGCTATCATATTAATGATAATGCGTTGACTAATGAAAAAATCTGAAAGACGTTGGGATTTTAAATCACCCGATATGAAATGCGTTAGCAAGTGAATGTGATTCAACATCAGAGGGCTGGACTTGCTCTCGAGTCAACTCAGCGTACGATATTATCAATGGCGGAATAGATGCTTATGATTTATTCATAATGTCTGCTGCAGATGGAGTATTTATGCAAGAACATATGGTCAGAATAGAGTTGGGCGGTATTCTTGGTAAGAAATTTGGCAAATCTCATTGTCGGATGGTGGCAACGGCATCTGAAGCGATAAGGGCTTTATGTTGTACTATCAATGGATTTGAAAAATTCATGAACAACAGCAAAGCTATGGGATTAACCTATGCTGTTTTTAAAGGAAAGAAAAATATTAGCGAGGATGATATTCCTTTCCCCATCAACGATAAAGTAATACGAATTGTTCCTGTCGTTATTGGTAGTAAAAAAGCTGGCGTGCTACAGACGATATTAGGTGTTGCATTGATCGCGGTCGCTTCAATCGCCACTATGGGCACTGGAGGGATATTCGCCGCGATTGCTGCCGGCTCCGGGTGGGGAAGTGCCGCAATGCTGGGGGCCTCAATGGTACTTGGTGGTGTTCTTCAGATGCTTTCTCCTCAGGTTCCAGGTTTAGCCAGTCAACAATCTCCTGAAAATAAAGCCTCCTACGCATTTGGCGGGGTCACGAACACCACCGCTCAGGGATATCCGGTACCGTTGTTATACGGCAAGCGGCTTATCGGCGGGGCAATTATTTCAGCGGGAATTTATGTAGAAGACCAGCAGTAAAATATCCGGCTTCTCTCATTTCAGACCACCTTTGAGGTGGTTTTTTTATGGACAAAATATCTATGACACAGCATCTCATTAAAGGTTGTAAGGGCGGGAGTTCAAGCCCGCGTACCCCAACGGAACAGCCTGATGATTTACAGTCTGTTGCGAAAGCAAAAATTCTCATTGCGCTGGGCGAGGGTGAATTTGCCGGTGCGCTTACCGCAAAAGATATTTACCTTGATGGTACGCCGCTGGAAAATTCCGACGGCTCGCAAAATTTTAGCGGTGTCGCCTGGGAGTTTCGACCGGGAACTCAGGCACAGAATTACATCCAGGGGATCCCCGGTTCAGAAAATGAAATTAACGTAGGAGTGGAAGTCTCCAGCAAAACGGCCTGGTCCCGCTCTTTTAGTAATACCCAGCTTTCCGCCGTCCGCCTGCGCTTAAAATGGCCATCTTTACTGAAACAGGAAGATAATGGCGATCTGGTAGGGAACGCCGTCAGCTATGCCGTTGATTTGCAAACCGATGGTGGTAGCTGGCAGACGGTGCTGGAGAGTGCGGTAAGCGGAAAGACCACTTCCGGCTATGAACGATGCCACCGCATTGATCTCCCCCGGGCGACGACGGGTTGGGTTTTGCGCCTGCGTAAGGTCACGGAAGACGCAAATACCTCAAAAACTGGCGATGTTATGATGCTGCAAAGTTATGCTGAGGTGCTTGATGCAAAACTACGCTATCCCAACACGGCCCTGCTTTACGTTGAATTTGACTCTCGTCAGTTTAATGGCTCTATTCCAAAAATTGCCTGCAGTCCTCGCGGGCGGGTGATCCGCGTTCCTGATAACTATGACCCGGAGACCCGCCAATATTCAGGCATCTGGACCGGAGCATTCAAATGGGCGTGGACGGATAACCCGGCCTGGATTTTTTACGATCTGATCGTCAGCGATCGTTTTGGCCTGGGGAATCGTCTTACCTCAGAAAATATTGATAAATGGACGTTGTATCAGGTAGCACGATATTGCGATGAACCCGTCCCCGATGGTAAAGGTGGGGAGGGTACCGAGCCGCGCTATTTATGTAACGTCTATGTTCAGGATCGCAACGATGCCTATACGGTGTTACGCGATTTTGCGGCCATTTTCCGTGGCATGACCTGCTGGAGTGGCGATCGGGTGATTGCTCTGGCGGATATGCCTCGTGATATTGATTACACCTATACCAGGGCTAACGTCATCAATGGTCGTTTTCACTATGCCAGCAGCAGTAGCAAAACGCGCTATACCAACGCGCTCGTCTCATGGTCTGATCCAGAGAATGAGTATGCGGATGCGATGGAGCCGGTTTTTGAGCAGCCGCTTGTCGCCCGCTATGGATTTAATCAGCTAGAACTTACGGCGATTGGCTGTACCCGTCAGTCGGAGGCCAACCGTAAAGGGCGTTGGGGAATTCTGACCAACAATAAAGATCGCGTAGTGACTTTTTCAGTCGGACTGGACGGTAATATTCCACAACCCGGCTATATCATTGCGGTGGCGGACGAAATGCTGGCGGGAAAAGTCAACGGTGGCCGTACCCGCGAAGTGGATGGCTGCGTTATTACGCTCGATCGTAAAACGGAAGCGAAAGCCGGGGACCGTCTGTTATTGAACCTGCCATCGGGGGGGACGCAAGGCCGAACCATTGAGAGCGTCGATGGACACGTCGTCACCGTCACCGCTGAATATGCCGAAAGACCAGAACCGGAATGCGTATGGGCCATTGAGTCTGACTCTCTGAGGGTCCAGCAATATCGTGTTGTGGGTGTTAAAGATAATAACGATAGCACCTTTGCAATTTCCGCAGCCGCTCACGATCCGGATAAATACGCCAGGATTGATTCCGGTGCGATTATTGATAGTCGGCCAATCAGCGTTATTCCTCCAGGGAAGCAAAGCGCGCCAGCTAATATCGTTGTTGAGTCTTATTCCGTGGTTAATCAGGGGATTAGCGTTGAAACGCTGCAGGTTCACTGGACGGCAGTACAGAATGCCATTGCTTATGAAGCACAGTGGCGCCGCAATGAAGGCAACTGGATAAACGTGCCCCGGAGTTCCGTTGCCTCGTTTGATGTCAGCGGAATTTATGCCGGCCGATACATCGTAAGGGTGCGCGCTATCAATGCCGCGGAAGTGTCGAGCGGCTGGGCATATTCGCAAGAGAAAACGCTGACCGGCAAAATCGGCCTGCCTTCGGCACCTGTTTCGCTGACCACAACATCCCTTCTGCATGGCGTTCAACTAAACTGGGCGTTCCCGGAGGGAAGTGGCGATACGCAAAAAACCGAGCTGCAGTACAGCCCAAATCCAACCGGCAACGGCGCGATGGCGCTTTCTGACGTAACGTATCCGGGAAACTCGTATCAGCAGATGGGCCTGCAGATTGCGGCGACGTTCTGGTACCGGGCACGCATTGTCGATCGCCTTGGTAACGAAAGTCCGTGGACCGTCTGGGTGCAGGGGATGGCCAGCGACGATATCGGGGAGTATTACGACAAGCTGACCGACGCAATTAAGGACACCGAAGCCTGGCAAGAATCTCAGCGGGATATGGAGGAAACCCACAAAACGCTGACGGAAACCGCTGATGCCATCCGTGAAGAGGTCGAGCAGCAGGTTAACGAAATAAACCAGAGCATTAATGAGACCGCCGGGGGGATCCGTAAGCAGGTTGATGGGCAGATAGCGACGGTCAATAAGTCTATAACAGAGAATATTGACCTCGTTAATCAGACCCTCAATGACACCATCTCGACAGTAAACAAAAGCATCAACGATGCTGTGAGTGATATTAATACTTCCGTCGACCAGCAGATAGCAGATGTCAATAAAGCCCTGACTACGGGGGACTCGGCGTTAAAATCCCAGCTGCAGACGGTTGAAAACGGCCTGAAACAGTCCATTGCTCAGGCAAATACGGGCTGGGATAAAGCGGTAAAACAGGAGACCGCTGACCGCATTGCGGACGTCAACGCGAAAGCGGCGCAGGCGGCAGACCAGCTGCTCAATGAAAAAAATGAGCGGGTGGCCGCCATCGATAATCTGCTGACAATTATTCAGGATGGCGACGAGTCACTGGCCCGTCAGATCGCTGAAATCTCTGCCGGTAGTGGGCAGCAGTTTGATTCGTTCAGTATCTGGTACTTCGATAAAGACAATGAAGGGTGGACCGAGGACGATGCCGGTCAGGTGCCGATGCAAATCACGGACGAAGGCTGGCTGAAATCATCGAACAGCACCGCCTCCTGCCGTTCGCCAAACGGGCAAAAAATCCCGGGTTCCTCCTATCGCACCGTCATGCTGCGTATTAAGCGCGTGGGTAATCCGGCATGGAAAGGGCGGCTTTACTGGATTGGTACAGAGGAAACCGGCTGGAGTGATGCCCGCTCGGTGACTATCGCCGAGCAGGAGTTTGATGGCGAGGGTATCAGCGTGGTGGCCATTTCCGACGTGAACTGGAACGCGTCCGGCACGGTTCGCCGTTTTCGTCTCGATCTGGCCCAGGGGCAGAATGCCGACAACTATTTTCTGATCCACTGGATATCCGTTGGGCGCCCGGCGCCGGCAGCAAGTACGGCGGCCCTGCGTAATGAGGAGATGGCGCGGACGCAAGCGGATGAGGTAGAGGCGCTGAAACGTTCCACGCTGGCGGCTCAGATCAGGGGAACCTCTGACAGTAACAGCCTTGCAGACCTGCGCTCCGGCCTGCTGTATCAGGAGATGAACGCGCGTATCACCGCCGATAAAGCAGAGGTGACGGCCAGAGAATCGCTGCAGGCGCAGTTCAACGACAATAAATCCTCGGTGGCGGAGGAACTGAGCTCCCTGACGACAGCGCAGAGCGCGCAGGCCAGCAAAATTAGCGGTCTGGAAACCAATCTGGGTAAAAAAGCCGACGCAACCGCGCTCCAGACGCTGACGCAAAAGGTCGAACAGCAGGGCACCACGTTAACCAGCCAGGGAAATACGCTGACCTCGCTGTCTAACCGCGTCGGGAAAACGGAATCGGGCGTGGCCGCAAACAGCAATGCCATTACGGGCCTGCAGTCCAGCGTCAGCCAGCAGGATAAAACGCTGACCAGCCAGAGCAGCGCCATCGCAAAGTTGCAGAACGACCTGACCACGACGAATGCCAGCGTCAGTAAAAAGGCTGATGCCAGTGCGGTCACTGCCTTAACCAATCGGGTGACCGGGACGGAAGGAAACCTGGCCACGCAGTCTGGCCAATTGACAATGCTGAAAAACTCCCTGGCTGAGGGGAGCCTGGTCAGCAATGGCGGAATGAATGTTGATTTATCCTTCTGGGAAAACTCCGGTACCGGTTCGGCGTTCACTTATGATTCGGGTGAAAAAGCCCTGAAAACCACGACTGGCTCCATTCGCGTCGCCAACGTCACGCGTATCCCCGTTGAGGCCGGACTGACTCTCACGGTCTCTTTTGAGTACCGGACTTCGGAAACGGTTAACAGCGTATCGTCTGACACCGTCGGTGTGATAGCGGATTTAGGCAATCCGATCGCCTGGTTATCGTCTATATCACCGTGGCTGAGTGGGGTAACGACCAACTGGCAGACGAAAACCGTGGAACTGACCATTCCGGCCAATTTTACCGGGCGTTACGTTTATCTGCGATTTGCCGCCGGGGGCTGGACACCGTCAAACAGTGCACGTCTGTATATCCGTAAAGTCGACGTCTTTTCATCGACCGGGGTGTCAAAGAAAGCGAATGCATCGGCGGTAACAGACCTGACCAGCCGGGTCGACTCGGCGGAAGGGAAACTGGTCAGCCAGAGCCAGGCGATCGCAAAGCTACAGAATGATCTGACAACGACCAACGCCACCGTAAGTAAAAAGGCGGACCAAAGCGCCCTGACGTCACTGACCGGACGAGTGGAGAAGACGGAAAGCGGCCTGACTGCAGCGAATGGTAATATTACTTCCCTGACCAGCGCGATTGGTGCTGCAAAAGCTGCAGGGGATGATTATATTCCTAACCCGGCGCTTGAACCCTCCTACGACCGCATGGGTTATGACGTCGTTTCAGCCACTGCTGCGGGTGTACCTGTAGATTGCCCGTTTGCGTATGTGGTTCGCCTGGCCGGTCGCGACCATGTACCTAAAATCAACAATGTTGCGGTGACTCCGGGTGATGTTTTCGAGATGTCGGCGGTGGTTGCTTGCGGAACCGGACAGGCGGATTTTAATCTCTATATCGCTAATGCCACTTCAGCGACAGGTGGTATCAAAGCGAGACTTTCCGGCGGGAATACCAAAGTCACCGCAGCGTGGAAACGCGTGACATGGCGCTTTACGGTGCCGGCCGATACGAATTTTATGCGTCCCTTCCTGCAGGTTAATCAGAGTTCACCCTTTGGTACGGTCTGGTATGCGGCAGACTGGCATCTGCGCAACGTTACTGCAGCGCAGAGTGCACAGAAAACCGCTGATGCAACAGCAAAAGCGGTGGACTCCCTGACGACAACAGTCTCTGTGCAGGGCGATACGCTGAGCAGCATCGGTAGCCAGACCACGGCGCTGGAAAACGGTCTGTCAACGACGAATGCCAGCGTCAGTAAAAAAGCGGATGCGAGCGCGCTGCAATTGTTGCAGAACACAGTCACCGAACAGGGCAAGACGCTGACCAGCCAGGGCAGCAGTCTGACGAAGCTGGATAACAGCCTGAAGGAAACTGTCGCGGCTGTTGATGCCACAAAAGCTGATGCCGATGCTTCCCGGGCGATAGTCGGAAATCTGTTAACGAATCCGTCTTTTGAACGAGGTAAAGATGGTTACAGCGGCTGGCAATCAGCGACGTCAATACTCACAGCTTCTTCGCCGCATAGTGGCACCCAAATTCTTAAAGTGGTTCCAGGCAGCAGTGTCGTCTCGTTGCTTCAGAAGATTTCGTTTACCAAAGATCGCACCTACAAAATAGGTATCTTCACGCGTGTTTCAGGTGGAACAACAATGCCGTCAGGCACCGCTGGCAATAATAAGCTGCGTATTGGCGATTCTGACGGGCCACTGAAGGAGGTTCAGTTTAACCCCGCGACGCTGCCCACGAGTTCTGTCTGGCAGGAAATTTCGGGCACATGGAAAGCCACGAAAACCGCAGTCCTTGACGTCTCGCTCATGGTGCTGCTGGCGACGGGAGAGCAGTATTTTGATGATTTCTATCTGGTAGACGTGACTGATGAAACCAATATTGCGGTCAGCGCCACCGCCATCAGCAATCTGACAAACCGGGCCAGTAGCGCTGAAGGAAAGCTTGAGAGCCAGAGTCAGTCCATCACAAAACTGCAAAACGGACTTGCCACTGCCGACCAGAATATCGCGAAAAAAGCCGATGCTTCAGCCGTCGCTTCGTTAGGCAACCGGGTTACTGAAGCTGAAGAGAAGCTGACGAGTCAAAGTGACAGTATTACCCAGCTAGAAGCTTCACTCGATAGCGCTCGCGATACCGGTGAGAATCTGGTTGAAAACTATGATTTCAGAAACCAATTAAATGCGTGGAATCTGCAGAATGCCGGGCGCATTGTGTGGGGAGCATCAAACGGGGAGGGTGCTCCCGGTGTGATAATCACGCATACGGGTGACGCAAGTAATCCTGGATTAATGTCGAATAACGCTAAATGGTTCCCGGTAAGTTCATCACGCCGGTTCCGTTTTAAGGTACGTGCAAAATTAATCTCAGGTTCAGGTGGGATTTTATGCCGCATCTTTAATTCGAAGACCGCTGGTACTTACACCCAGACGCAGGCTGTTGTAACCAGAAAAGATGGTTTTGAAACGCTGACGGTAGATATACCCGCGTTGCCGGCCACCACCACAGACGCAAGGATTGCTTTTTATGTATATCCGTCCGCGACAGTTGTTGCCGTCGACAGCATTGCCGTTTATGACGTTACCGATGAAACCGTGGGTTCGGCCAATGCCAGCGCAATCAGTGATTTGACAACACGGGTGACCAGTGCTGAGGCGGGAATGACCTCTCAGGGAGCGGCTATTACAAAGCTGCAGAATGATCTGTCAACCACCAATGCGAATGTTAATAAGAAGGCTGATGCTACTGCATTAAACGCGTTATCTAATCGTGTAACGCAGACTGAAAAGGATATCAACAGCCAGGCTGACAGCATTACCAGCCTGAACAGCACGCTGAATATTAACGCCCGCAAAGGCTCAAACCCGTGGCTGGACGGAACGTTTGAAACTTATGACGTTAATCAGAACCTGGGTGGGTCTGCGCGAGTTATTAGCGGAGTCAGCTACTCGGGCGGCAAATGCATGCGCGTGACGCGTGCACCGAACACTACCGGTAACAGCGACGACCTAATCGGTTCACGCCTTGCCATTCGCGACGCGGCAGTATTCAGGGTTGAGTTCTGGGCGATGATGCCATCCGGTGAAACCCCCTCAGGCGGCTGGGTCACCGTGGTCGGCCTCAACGTGCAAAATGATGCGGGCGCAAACTCATGGCTGGGAGCTGCTAATGTCAGCGAAACAGCGCTGGCCGGTCGTGACAAATGGGTTAAATTTTCCGGGTATGCAAAAGCCACCGCGAAAGGTGCAACCCGTGCCGTTGTTTGGATCTCTACGCGCGGGGCGAACGGCAGCAACACGCCGGGTTATAATCTGTTTATCGACGACATGGTTATTACAGATGTAACCGACGCTTACAATGCGCAGAGCACGGCAGACGCGACCGCCTCAGCTGTTGATTCCCTGACGACACAAGTCTCTCAGCAGGGTGATATCCTGACGAGTGTCGGAAGCCGGACCACCATGCTGGAAAACGGGCTGAATACGACAAACGGCAACGTCAACAAAAAAGCCGATGCTACCGCTCTGCAGACGCTCCAGAATACCGTGACGGAACAGGGCAAAACGATGGCCAGTCAGGGTAGCAGCCTGACGCAGTTGAATAACTCCCTGAATGATGCCACGGCCAGCCTGGCTGCTGATGGTAAAATTCCCGGCAACCTGATTTCCAACGGTTCATTTGAACGCGGCCAGGAGGCTTTCACAGGATGGGGAAGCGTCGGGTCCGTTATCAGTGCACAATCGCCCAACTACGGCAGCAAAATAGCGATGTGTGGTGTGGGCCTGGCCGGGATCTCTCAGAAAGTACCGGTCGTCAAAGGCAACACATATAAAATCGGTGTGTTTGCCCGTGCGCAGGGCGGTTCGGTCATGAGTGACCAGGGTAATAACAAACTGCGTATTGGTCAGTCGTCCCTGTTGTACGATCGCCAGTTCAACACCGCGAACCTTCCAACCAGTTCATCATGGATTGAATTGACCGGAACATGGAAGGCGACGGTAGACGGGATGGTCGATGTGGCGATCTACTCCTCCCTGAAGTCTGGCGCGCAGTATTTTGACGACTTCTATTTTGTTGATGTTACAGATGAAGTAAATATCGCAGCCAATGCCGGGGCCATCAGTAGCCTGACCACGCGTGTGACGAGCGCTGAAGGGAAGCTGACTAGCCAGGGTAGCAGTATCACGGAGTTGACGAACGACCTGACTACCACCATTAACAACGTTAATCACAAAGCGGATGCCGCCGCGTTGGCTGCTCTGACCAACCGGGTGACGAGTGCTGAAGGAAAGCTGGAGAGCCAGAGCAGCAGCGTCACGTCGCTGAATAACAGTATTGCGGCCACTCAGTCGGATGCCGACGCAGCAAAAGCGATTCCGGGAAATATGCTGGCGAATAACTCATTCGAGCGCAGTTTTGACGGATGGGTGAACTCAGGCTGGAGCATACTGGCGGCGCAGAACCCTAAGTCCGGAAAGTACATTATCCAGGCGACAAAGACATCCAGCGGCTCTACGGCCTGCGATCAGAACGTAAACCTGATTGCGGGGCATACATACCGCATTGGCGCGTGGGTGCGCAAGTCGGGTGACTTTGCGGTCAGCAATGCCAGTAATACTAAAATCAGCATCCGTAATAGCTCAGGGCCGCTGAAAGATATTCCGATAACAACCAGCATCGGAACCGGCTGGACGGAGATCTTTGGGGACTATAAACCGTCCTCCGATGCTGCACTGACTATTTCCCTGCGTTCCAGCCTGTCGGCCGGTTATCTGTATGCAGATGATGTATTTTGCATTGATGTCAGCGATCAAGTGGCAAATACAGCGAACGCTTCGGCACTTACTGCCCTGAATACACAGGTCAAAATTGACGGAGGAAATATTGAGGCTAATACCCGGGAGCTTAAAAGCCTGAAAGCTGATTTAGGGACCAAAGCGACGGCCAGTGCAGTGAGCGATCTGAACGCCAATGTGCAGGAAATCGACGGTACATTAAAGGCTAGCGTAGAGAAGGTAGATGGCCTGGATATAACGGTCGGAGAACTGAAGGGTAAAGTTAAGACCCAGGGAGAGACGATAGCGGATTCGGAAGGCAAAATTAACTCGATGTACTCAATTAAAGTTGAGACAAAAGGTGATAAGAGAGTTGGCGCAGGGATGGTATTAGCCAGTGATGGTTCGACAAGTGACATCATTTTTAATGCTGATCGTTTCTCTATTTTTAATGCCATCAGCAAAACCGCCGTGCCGGTGATGATTGCGGAAGGTAACGAGTTGTATATTGATTCGGCGCGAATTAAAAACGGCACGATTGATATTGCCAAAATCACAGATCGACTTTCCTCTACTAATTATGTGGCCGGATGGAGAGGCTGGAGTATTACCAAGAGCGGAAGTAGTGAATTCAATAACGTTGTTGTTCGCGGTGAAATACAGGCTGATACAGGTACTTTAAATAATGTAGTTATTAATGAGAGTTGTAATATCCTGGGCACCGTAAGGGCTAATAAGATTATTGGAGACGTCGGCTCGTGGGCAATCAATATTGCTCAGCACCGCTCCCGTCGAATTGCGAAAGCACAATGGGCCTGGTTCGATTTGCTTGCTGTTGATCGCCAGCCGTTCGAGCAACGAGTGCAGCTTTTAGGCGCGCTTCGCCAGGACGACTCAATTAATATTACGGGTGGAGGTAAATTAACGGCAGGTATGGAGTACAAGAGTTATGAAGGTGGCTCGTTGAGTATGGGTAAACTAGGGTACTGTATTCTCATGCTGGGTACCGGTGATACTTCAGGTGGTGGTCCCATGACCTGTGCGCTCTCTATTGATGGCGTTTTATATAAGCAGGAAAATGGGAGTATGGAAATTCAGTCAATGGACTTCATCGTTCCGCCAGGTACCGGCCAGACTGTTGTGCGTTATGGGTACTATCTGGACAGAAACGGTGGTATGACGGGCGTAATCTTGTCACGTTTTCACGCGTTTGTTATGCGTAATTCAAATATTATTCGAGGCGTTTCAAGTGATTAAAAGGCTAAGCTCTGTTCTAAGGTGATGATTTACCAGACCACGGATTGCGCAGTGAGTTAAATTTAATAGCCTGAAATACAAACCGAAACGGCGCCCTCATCATGGATGACATAGTGAGGGCGCTTTGCGTTCTGAAACTGAGGATGAATAAAAGCGACCAAAAAATTTGCTAATAAATGTTAACACAACGCATAAATACGTACTTCGCCTCTCGACGCGGCGCGCTGAGCTGCCTATTATCCTTAGGCTTGTTCATTTTAAGATGTATCTGAGGGGAGAGAAGATGCGAGCTGCGTTTTTAGTGGGATGTGCTGCGCTGTTACTGTCGGCGTGTAGTAGCAATGATGAACCTGTTCAGCAGGCAACGGCGGCGCACGTGTCGCCGGGAATGCGTGCCGCGATGAGCAGCTCCGGCCAGGCAAACTGCGCCATGGTTGGCGGCTCGTTATCGGTCGCCCGCCAGCTTGATGGCTCCGCTATCGGCATGTGCGCATTGCCGAACGGCAAGCGCTGCAGCGAGCAGGCGCTGGCAGGCGGAAGCTGCGGTAACTATTAATTCATCAGGTCGGCGAGCTTATACACCAGCGTCTGGTCGGCGGTCGCCAGCGTTAGCTGCGTTTCCGTCAGGTCGACCTGCGCGCCTTCGCGCAGCATTTTGCTCAGCGTGGCGTCCAGCGCGTTCAGCTGCGAGTCCGTGCAGAGCATGCGGGTCATCGCCAGCTCTTCAACCTTCAGCTCGCCGTCCGAGACTTTGCCCGTGCCGCTGAAGCGGTTGCACATATTACCTGAAACAGACATCTTGCCCGTAATGGGCATTTTTTCGCCGAAGCTCAGCTCCTGCGGCTTATCCGCGGCATTCAGCGGCTGCCCGTTAACGCTGGTCAGCACAAAACGGTGATGCTGAAGCTGTTCCGCTCTGGTTGACACCTTGCTGTTATAAACGCAGCCCGATAGCAACATTCCCGCCGCCAGCAGCGCAGCAAACTTGTTCATTTAGTCTCCATAAATATTTATCGTATTAATAAATGAAGGGAATTGTAACTTTATCGCAGGCGATTACTGTGGGGATTATCTGAATGTGCCCCCCGCAGAGGAGGAGCACAAAAGGGAAAGGAATATCAGACCAGCGCGTTAGGGCAGGTTTCGCCAGCGTCCACCTGACGCAGGTTGTCGAGGGTGGTTTGTGAAATGCTGATCAGCGCTTCCGCGGTCAGAAACGCCTGGTGACCGGTAAACAGGACGTTATGGCAGGCAGAGAGACGGCGGAACACATCATCCTGAATCACGTCATTAGACTTATCTTCAAAGAACAGATCGCGTTCGTTCTCATATACGTCCATCCCCAGCGCGCCAATTTTCTGATGCTTCAGGGCGTCGATCGCTGCCTGCGAATCGATGAGCGCGCCGCGGCTGGTGTTGATGATCATCACCCCGTCTTTCATGCGATCGAACGCGGCATGGTTCAGCAAATGGTAGTTTTCATCGGTCAGCGGGCAGTGCAGAGAGATAACGTCAGACTCCCGGTACAGGGTTTCAAGATCGACATACTCCACGCCCATATCCAGCGCGGCGGCGCTTGGGTAGGGATCAAATGCCAGCAGACGCATACCGAAGCCTTTCAGAATGCGCAGCGCGGCGACGCCGATTTTACCGGTACCGATAACGCCGGCGGTTTTACCGTGCATGGTGAAACCGGTTAGTCCTTCAAGGGAGAAGTTCGCATCGCGGGTGCGCTGATAGGCGCGATGAATGCGGCGGTTTAGCGACATCATCATGCCGATCGCGTGCTCTGCGACCGCTTCCGGTGAGTAGGCGGGGACGCGCACCACGCGCAGGCCCAGCTCTTTCGCGGCATCGAGATCAACGTTGTTGAACCCCGCGCAGCGCAGCGCGATGTACTTCACGCCGTGGGCTTTCAGTTCTTCGAGTACCGGGCGGCTACCGTCATCGTTTACGAAGATGCACACCGCTTCACAGCCGTTGGCGGTTTTGGCGGTCTTTTCGGTTAGCAGGAAGTCAAAAAATTCCAGTTCAAAGCCGTATGCATCATTGACGTGCTGCAGATACTTCTTGTCGTACTGTTTCGTACTGTATACAGCGATTTTCATAAGACTTTTCTCCAGTGATAATACCGTCACGGTAGCATAATTAAAATAATCTTACAAATGTTAAAAACTAGTTTAATCAGCAGGTTATAGTATTAATTCTAGAGCATATCGTAGAGTTAAGAAATCTCTTTAAAAGACAATACGTTTCATTAAAAGTTGAGGCTCAGCGCCCCTGGCGCCAGCAGGACCAGCGGCCAGAGTAAACCTGAACTGACGTTAGCGAGCTGAAACTGCCAGAGAGAGGTCCCGCTGGCGCCGGTGACCAGCGGCACGGTGGCGCGCAGCGGAGAGAGAAAGCGGCTAAAAAAGACCGCCCACGCGCCGTGGCGGCGCAGGAACAGCTGGCCGCGAGCGAGGCGTTCGGCATTAAGCCAGCGGATACGATGCAGATGGTGCCGGTAGCGGTAGCCCGTCAGCCACGAGAGCCAGAATCCGCCGATGGCGCCGAGGCTGGCGCTCATCCACATTAACAAAAAATGGCCGACGCTGGCCGATGCCAGGGTGCCGAACAGCAGCAGTCCGGAGGTGCCGGGGATCAGCAGCGAGATAACGGCGCAAGATTTCGTGAACGTCAGCAGGAAAACCATCAGCAATACCAATGAATAGCGGCTCTGAGCGTATTCCATCAGCGAGATAATTAAGTCCACAGCACCATCCGTTTACGTTCGCAGGTGTGAACCAGTGTCGCAGGCGAAAACTAAACCCCGGTTAAATAGCCGGCTGGTGAATCACATAGCGGCGACTACGCTTAAACGGGATGGAAACTTTAACTCACAGGTCGAACGTGCCACAATAGCGGCCTCTCGGCTTTTACTTATTTCGAATCAGGATATTAGCTGCCCATGAAGGGTAAATATAAAGCCGCCATCGCGCTATTATTAGCCCTCGTGCTGCTACCGCTGGCTTTGCTATTAACGCTCACCCACTGGGTGCCCACGCTGGCAGGTATCTGGCTACCGGCGGGAACCCGAATCTCACTTAATGAAAGCCCGCGACTGACGCGCTCCGCGCTGCGTATTCCGGATCTGCGCTACCTGGTCGGCGACTGCGAAATCGCGCGCGTCGCCAATGCCTCGCTCTCGCGTCCCAGCCGCTGGCGTTTACATATCAGCGAGCTGGATATAAACAGCGCCTGCCTGAACAAGCTCCCGGAAAGCGAAGCCGCGCCGGGGGCGCCGAAAACCCTCGCCGAATGGCAATCAATGCTCCCTTACAGCTGGCTGACGGTTGACAATCTGCGCCTGTCGCCGTGGGAGAAATGGCAGGGGCGGCTGGTGATGTCGCTAACGCCGCAGCAGCAGGATATTGGCTATGCCGGTAAAGAGGTTACCCTCCAGGCGCGGCTGCGCGGCCAGGTGCTGACGGTCAGCGATTTTTCCGCGCGTCTGGTGGAAGACCAGGCGCCGGTGAAGCTGGTGGGCGAGTTTCAGATGCCGCTGGTGCCGGACGGTTTGCCGGTCGACGGCCACCTGTTCAGCACCTTTGAATTTCCACAAACTCCCGGTCTTGTCGATGCCGAGCTGGAGTGGCAGAAGAACCGCGGGCAGCTGCTGGTCACGCCGCGCGGTGAAGTGGAGCCGATGCTTGACCTGCCGTGGGAAATCACCCCGGATCGTATCGTCATCAGCGATGGCCGCTGGCACACCGAATACGCGGGCAATGCGTTGAGCGGCCGGGTTGCGCTTTCGCTGGGCAACTGGCAGCAGGGCACCGAGCAGATGCAGGTCAGCGGGCGTCTTAACGTGCTCACTCAGGGTCAGGCCGGGAAGGGCAACGCCGTGCTGAATATCGGCCCCGGTAAGCTGAGCATGGACAGCAGCGACATGCCGCTACAGCTGACCGGCGAGGCCAAGCTCGGCGATCTGATTTTTTATGCCCGACTGCCCGCGCAGCTGAGCGGGCCGCTTACCGCGCCGGTGCTCAATTTTCACCCCGGCGCGCTGCTGCGTTCGCGCGGGCGGGTCATCGATTCGTTGAATATCGATGAAATCCGCTGGCCGCTGGCGGGCGTTAAAGTGACGCAACAGGGCGTTGATGGCCGCCTGCAGGCTATTCTACGGGCCCATGAGCAGGAGATGGGGGATTTTATCCTGCATCTTGATGGCCAGGCCGACAACTTTATGCCCGACCGCGGCCGCTGGCAGTGGCGCTACTGGGGCGATGGCCATTTCACCCCGATGCAGGCGCGCTGGGATGTTAAAGGCGCGGGCGAATGGGTTGATAGCGCCATTGTGCTCAACAGCCTGTCGACCGGTTTCGATAAGTTGCAGTATGGATCCATGCTGGTGAGTACCCCGCGCCTGACGCTGGAAAAACCGATCCACTGGCTGCGCGATGAGCAGCATCCCAAGCTGACCGGCGCGCTGTCGCTGGATGCCGGGAAAACCACCTTCAGCGGCGGCAGCGAACTGCCGCCGTCAACGCTTAAGTTCAACATTGATGGCCGCGATCCGACCTGGTTCCGGTTCAGCGGCTCCCTGCATGCGCAAAAAATTGGCCCCGTGCGCGTGACCGGGCGCTGGGACGGCGAACGTCTGCGCGGTGAGGCGTGGTGGCCAAAACAGTCGCTGACCGTTTTCCAGCCGTTGGTGCCGCCGGAGTGGAAGATGAACCTGCGTGAGGGAACGCTCTACGCGCAGGTGGCATTCTCTGCCGCCGCCGAACAGGGCTTCGAGGCGGGCGGTCACGGTGTGCTCAAAGACGGCAGCGCCTGGATGCCGGATAACCAGATCAACGGCGTCGATTTTGTGCTGCCGTTCCGCTTTAGCGGCGGCACCTGGCAGCTTGGCACCCGCCATCCGGTATCGCTGCGCATCGGCGAAGTCGTCAACCAGTTCACCGCGCGCAATCTGACGGCGGATCTCCAGGGCGCATATCCCTGGAGTGAAGACGCACCTTTACAGTTGAGCAACGTCAGCGTCGATATTCTCGGCGGCAAGCTGACCATGCAGCAGCTGCGGATGCCGCAGCACGATCCGGCGCTGCTGCGTCTGCAAAATATCTCCAGCAGCGAGTTAATTAGCGCGATTAAAGTGAAGCAGTTCGCCGTGTCCGGCCCGTTTAACGGTGCGCTGCCGCTGTGGCTGGATAACGATAAATGGATTATCAAGGACGGCTGGTTCAGCAATCCGGGGCCGATGACGATGCGTCTTGATAAAGACACGGCAGACGCGCTGGTGGCTGACAACGTCTCCGCCGGGGCGGCCATTAACTGGCTGCGCTATATGGAAGTGGCCACCTCGTGGACGCGGATCAACCTCGATAACCTCGGCGTGCTGACGCTGAAGGCGACGATTAGCGGCACCAGCCGGGTAGAAGGCAAAAGCAATACGGTGCACTTAAACTACTCCCATGAAGAGAATATTTTTGACCTGTGGCGCAGCTTGCGTTTCGGCGACAATCTGCAGGCGTGGCTGGAGCAGAACGCCAGGCTGCCCGCGCCGCGCTGTCAGGACAGTCATACCTGTAAGGAACAACAATAATGATCAAACTATTCGCCGCCTTTCTGGCCACCGCGCTGCTGGCGGGCTGTACGCCGCGTATTGAAATCGCGGCATCGAAAGAGCCGATCACCATCAATATGAACGTCAAAATTGAGCATGAAATTCATATCAAGCTGGATAAAGACGTTGAGAATCTGCTCAAATCGCGTAGCGATCTGTTCTGAGGCGATGATGAGAATACGACTGGTAACCGCGGCGCTGGCGCTGGTGCTGTTCAGCGCTCAGGCGCAGGCCCTGACCCTGAATGAGGCTCGCCAGCAGGGGCGGGTCGGCGAAACCCTCAACGGCTATCTTGAACCGCTGCGTCAGGATAAAGAAACCCTTGAGCTGGTGAAACAGATCAACGCCGCCCGCAGCGACAGCTATCAGCAGCTGGCGGATGACAATAATCTACCGGTGGATCAGGTGGCGAAAATGGCCGGTCAGAAGCTGGTCGCCAGGGCGCAGCCGGGCGAGTACGTGAAGGGCCTTAACGGCAAATGGCTGAAAAAATAGCTATCGGCAGCGCTTGCGATACTCCCCCGGCGAGACGCCGAAGCGCTGCTTAAAGGCGGTGGAAAAATGGCTATGATCGCTGAAGCCCCAGCTGTAGCCGATCCCCGCCAGCTTTTCGTCATCATGGGCGCTTTGCAGCGCGCGGGCGCACAAATCGAGCCGACGATTCTTGATATATTGCGCCACCACCAGCCCCTTTTCCGCAAACAGCCGATAGAGGCTGCGCACCGACATGCCGGTTTCGCTGGCCAGCCACTCCGGGCGCAGATGTTCCGCCTGAATCGACTCATCGATTAACGCCATGATTTTCTGAAACTGCTTATCGCGCCGGGACGGCTGGGCCTCCTGATGATGCAGCATCGGGCGCAGCAGGCAGACGATGGCCTCCAGCGCCGCTTTGCTTTCGCTGGCCGAGAGTTCAGGGCTGTTCATGCTTTCATGCAGCAGGCGCTGGCTGAGCTGGACCATCGGCAGGCTTTTCGCCAGCCGGGTAGCGATGCTGATTTCACTGCCGCGCAGCTGTTGCTCCAGCAGCGATCTTGGCAGCAGCAGGGAGGCCTGACGCGAGGTTTGCTGCCAGATAATTGAACAGGGACGAGACGCGTCAATCAGGGTGATATCGCCGCTTTCCAGCATCGCCTGGCGGCCATCCTGCTCGATCGTTGCCTGGCCCGCGAGCTGGAAGACGGTATAAAACCAGGCGTCGTTATCGCGCTGGATCTCTTGTCGGGTGCGGTAAAGATTAATGCCGCAGGCGGTCACCGTGCTGACTTTCAGGTCGCCGGCATAGCTGGCGTCGATCTCACCGTGGAAATTATCAGCCAGCGGACGGGCGGCAAACTGCCCGCAGACCTGATTGATTTTTGCTAACCAATGCTGGTAGTTCTGCCCACGATTTGCCGTACTCATCGCGCATCCCTTGTAATAATAATGTTTTTGCATTGTTGCACTTATGATGCCGGAGGCAAGGGTCAACGGCGGAGTATATGAAAGAACTATTACCTGCTGCACATTTTCTGTCCGCCTCATCAACTTAATTGCGGCGCCTGTCACAGCGGCAACAGCGAATGTCACAGAGAAAAAAGCGTGAATCGCGACCCCGGCATAAACTGAAACCACTATCCGTGAACAATAAGGAAGGGGTATGTCCACATCACAGGTCGCGCTACTCGCCAGCGTGCAGCAGTTTTTAGACAGACAGCATGGGTTGTATCTCGACGGTGCGCAGCAGGCGGCAGAGAGCGAAAAGCGCTTAACCGTCTGGGATCCGGCCACCGGTCAGGCTATCGCCAGCACCGCGGATGCTAACGCCGCGGATGTCGATCGGGCGGTGATGTCCGCCTGGCGCGCTTTCGTTTCCCGCAGCTGGGCAGGGCGGACGCCCGCCGACCGCGAACGGATCCTGCTGCGCTTCGCCGATCTGGTGGAGCAGCACGGCGAGGAGCTGGCGCAGCTGGAGACCCTTGAACAGGGGAAATCGATTAACATTTCCCGCGCCTTTGAAGTGGGCTGCACGCTGAACTGGATGCGCTATACCGCCGGACTGACCACTAAAATCAGCGGCCGCACCCTCGACGTATCGATCCCCTTCCCGCAGGGCGCACGCTATCAGGCGTGGACCAAAAAAGAGCCGGTGGGCGTGGTGGCCGGGATCGTGCCGTGGAATTTCCCGTTGATGATCGGCATGTGGAAAGTGATGCCCGCGCTGGCGGCTGGCTGCTCGATCGTCATTAAGCCGTCGGAAACCACGCCGCTGACCCTGCTGCGGGTAGCGGAACTGGCAACCGAGGCCGGCGTACCGGACGGCGTTTTTAACGTGGTGACCGGCAGCGGCGCCGGGTGCGGCGCGGCGCTGACCTCGCATCCTCAGGTCGCCAAGGTGAGCTTTACCGGATCGACCGCTACCGGTAAACAGATTGCCCGCGTGGCCGCTGACCGACTGACCCGGGTCACGCTGGAGCTGGGCGGCAAGAACCCGGCCATCGTGCTGAAAGATGCCGATCCGCAGTGGGTTATTGAGGGATTAATGACCGGTAGCTTTCTGAATCAGGGGCAGGTGTGCGCCGCCAGTTCGCGAATTTATATCGAAGCGCCGCTGTTCGATACGCTGGTGAGCGGCTTTGAGCAGGCGGTGAAGTCGCTACAGGTCGGGCCCGGTATGCTCGAGAGCAGCCAGATTAACCCGGTAGTGTCGCAGGCGCACTGCGCAAAAGTGGCGGCCTATCTTGATGAAGCCCGTCAGCAGAAGGCTGAGCTGATTAGCGGTAACGTGGGGCCGAATGCGCAGGGCTACTATATTGCGCCAACGCTGGTGATTAATCCCGACGCCGGGCTGCGCCTTAGCCGGGAAGAGGTTTTCGGTCCGGTGGTGAACCTGGTACGCGTGGCCGACGGGGAAGAGGCGCTGCGCCTGGCCAACGACAGCGATTTTGGCCTGACCGCCAGCGTCTGGACCCGCGACCTGAGCCAGGCGCTGAGCTATACCGATCGCCTGCAGGCGGGGACGGTGTGGGTCAACAGCCATACGCTGATCGACGCCAACCTGCCGTTCGGCGGCATGAAGCAGTCCGGTACCGGCCGCGATTTCGGCCCCGACTGGCTGGACGACTGGTGCGAAACAAAGTCGGTCTGCGTACGCTACTAGCCGCCTGTTCCCCGGTGGCGGCTGGCGCCTTACCGGGGCTACAAGCGAGTAACTTGCGGATTCTGTCGCCAGTCCTGCGGCAAAATCCGCGCCTCGATACCTCAAATCCGGCTCATCTCCGTATGCCCGGTGGCGCCTTTCTCCGGGAGTAAACCGTCACTCCAGCAAGGACGGGTCGGCGTCGATCATCATCTGCTTCATCTCTGCAAAATGCTGGCGTGAAAAGTCGGCGATCCCCTCCCAGTCCTGCGCGGTTTTCTCCGCCACCGCATCGGAGAGCACTTTCAGCGGCTGCCCCGTTGACCAGGCGGTCACCAGAATCTGGCAGGCGCGCTCCAGGGTCCAGATATCATCGAAAGCCTCGCCAATCGACGGCGCGGTCACCAGTACGCCGTGGTTGCCCATCAGCAGCCGGCGCTTGTCGGCCAGCAGCGCCGCCAGACGCGCGCCTTCCGCCGTGGTGTCCGCCATGCCGCCGTATAACCTATCGACGGCTACCCGATTGAAATAGCGCGCCGTGTTCTGATCGATCGGCGGGATATGCGGCGTCTCGAGGCAAGCAACGCTGGTGGTATACACTGGATGCAGGTGCAGTACCACCCGCACCTCCGGCAGGCGCTGGTGGATCTGCCCGTGAATCGCCCACGCCGTGGCGTCCACGTCCGCTCGCCGGGCGCAGGCTTCATCATCGGCGTCCAGCAGCAGCAGGTCGCTGGCGCGGATGCGCGAAAAGTGTTTCCACTTTGGATTCAGCAGGAATTTTTTGCCGTCCGCCGAGATGGCCGCGCTAAAGTGGTTGGCCACCGCTTCGTGCATCCCGAGATGGGCGATAATGCGAAAGGTCGCCGCCAGGTCGATACGCGTCTGTTCTTCATAAGAGCGGGCCATATGATTACTCCGCTTTCGGCATCAGGGTCTGCAGATCCTCTGGCGTCGGCGCCTGGAAGTTATATTTCTTCAGCAGCGCGGCGTATTCCGGCGTCGCGCTGTATTTCTTCAGTCCTTCCTCCAGCGCGGTTTTCACTTCGCTATTGCCTTTTTTCACCCCAAAGCCGTTGAGCACCGGATAGATCAAGGTTTCGGAAGAGATGGTCACCCGATCGCCAAGCTTATCAATCACGCCGCGCGCCACCGCCGCATCGGTGATTTGCGCCTCAACCGCCCGCGAGAGCAGCGCCTGGGTGGTTTGCGGGTCTGTGGTGTATTCACTGAGCGCTATCGGCTTCAGGCCCTTTTTCACGCAGTAGTCGGCGGAGAGCTTTTGCAGCTGCGCCAGCCATGACGTCGCCCCCATTGAACCAATTTTGTGGCCGCAAAACTCTTCCGGCGTTTTCGGCTGATAGTCGCTGCCTTTCAGCGCGAGGATCGCTTCGCCGCTTTTCAGATAGGGCACCATATCGATAACCTTCAGACGCTCGGCGGTGATGTACATTGACGAGTTGGTGATATCGAAGCGTCCGCCCTGCAAGCCCGGAATCAAATTCGGAAACCGGGTATCAATATTCACCGCCTCGCGGCCCATGGTTTTCGCCAGCCCGGCAAGAAACTCGATATCGAACCCGGCGGGCTTGTTGTTTTCCATATATTCATACGGGAAAAAGGTCATATCCGAACCGGCGGTGATTTTCCCCGGCTGCTGGAAGGCCTGGGCGCTAAAGGACGACAGGGCGCCAGCGGTGCAAAGGAGCAGGGCAGCAGGGCGGAAAGCTTTAAAACGTTTCATACAACCTCCAGAGAGTGGGCAAATTACATGCTGGCGCGATCGGTACCGGCCTGCTGGACGAAAAAGGATGCGCCGCGCGGTTTTTGCGGCAGGCGTAAATGATTCACGGTACTGCGCACCAGGCCGCTCTCTTCCCCGGCAACCATCTGCCCGGCGTGCGCGCTGGGCAGCGGATTTTCGCCGTACGGCAGGGCATCTTCCGCCGCGTAGACGCTGATAAACAGCGTCCGCGGCAGGTCGGTTTCATTGGGGCTGGAGGCGTGGAGCAGACGAGTATGCATAAAGCACACCGATCCCGCCGGGCCAAAACAGGCCTGCGGCTGCTGGCAGTGGGTCGCTTCAACCTCCCGATCCACGGCGCCGGTAAAACGATCGTTTTGCCAGTGGGACCACAGCGGCCCCCGATGGCTTCCCGGCACCACGTTGAGCGGACCGTTCTCCGGCGTCACTTCGCTGACCATCAGCAGGGCGGTGATGATGTCGTCGTTGCTGTGGGGGGTAAACAGAAAATCCTGGTGCCACTTCACCTGCGTGGCGGTGTGCGGCAGCTTGGAGTTGATTTTGCTGTGATGGAAGCGGGTCCCGCTGCCGCCGATCAGCTGGCCGGCAATCGCCGCCATTCTCGAATCAAGCGCGGCGTGGCGGTAGGCGGCGGAAATCTCCGTGGGGGAACTCACACGGCGCAGCGACGGATGATGGGGCGCGTGGTCGCTTTCGAGGTCGAAACGCGGCCGACCGTCCAGGGTTTCGCCCCACACCTCGCTATGCTGTCGGCTCTCTTCGACCCAGGCGTCGAAATCGGCCTGCAGCAGCGCGACTTCCTCGGCGGAAAGCACCTCTTCGACAACCAGAAAACCCTGCTGATGAAACTGTTCGATTTGCCACTGCGCGATCATATTTTTCTCCTTTCGGGAACGGAGGCGTTAAGCCAAAGAGACATCTTTCAGGAAGGCATCCACGCGCGGATGCTGGCCGTCGCGCATTGCCTGAGGCGTGTCGTCGCAGACCACGCGTCCTTTTTCCATAAACACAATTCGATCGGAAACCTTAAAGGCGAAGTTCATTTCATGGGTGACGATCACCATGGTGATGCCTTCATGGGCCAGCGATTCGATAACCTGCAGAACCTCGTTAACTTTTTCCGGATCCAGCGCCGAGGTGGGCTCATCGAACAGCATAATTTGTGGGCGCATCATCAGGGCGCGGGCAATCGCTACCCGCTGCTGCTGGCCGCCGGAAAGCTGATGCGGATATTTCCACGCGTGTTCCAGCATGCCGACTTTATGCAGCAGTTCGCAGGCGTGCTGCTTCAGCTCGCCTTCGCTGGCCAGATGGTGATAGCGTGGCGCCAGCAGCAGGTTGCCGAGTACGGTCAGGTGGGGGAACAGGTTGAAGCTCTGGAAGACCATGCCGATATTCTGGCGATGCTCGCTGTTCTCCATAAAACGCGGCTTCTGCTGCCCCTGGCGGTCAAGGTGAATAAAAGGCTGGCCGTTGATTTTGATCTCGCCGTTATCAATCTGCTCAAGGCCGTTCAACAGGCGGATCAGCGTGGTTTTACCGGAGCCGGACGGGCCGATGACGGAGACCACTTCGCCGGGCTGAATTTGCAGGCTGACGGCGCCCAGCACTTCGACATTGTTATAGGCTTTATGCAGCTTTGACGCCTGCAGCGCCGGTTCCTGCGCGACGCTAACGCTGCGGGCCATTGCCGGACGCCGCGCGGTAGCCAGCTGCTGCATTTCTTCATCCACCGGTCGCGTGGTCTTACGCTGGGTGACGTCGAGCCAGGTCTCGAGGCGCTTAAGCAGGAAATCAAACACCGTGACGATCAGGATGTAGTAAAACGCCACCGCCGCCATGGTCTCCATGACGAGGAAATTCTGCGAATAGAGGCGCTGGCCGACCATTAAGATCTCGGTCAGGGAGATAACCGACACCAGCGAGCTGAGCTTGACGATGGCGATATACTCATTAGCCAGCGCCGGCAGGGCGACGCGCAGCGCCTGCGGGATCACCACACGCCACTGGGTGCCGGCATAGCGCAGCCCGAGCGCGCGGGCGGCTTCGCTCTGTCCTTTCGGAATCGACAGCAGTCCGCCGCGATGAATTTCAGCAATATAGGCGGCTTCGCTCAGCACCATCGCCAGCAGTCCGGCCCAGAACGGGTCGTTCAGCACCGGGGCGAAGGCGGGCAGCGCCTGCGGCATGTTGTAGACAAAAATCAGCAGCACCAGCAGCGGCATGCTGCGAAACAGCCAGATATAGAGGCGGGCAGGCGCGTTAAACAGCTTGCGCGGCGACTGTTTGGCCAGCGCCAGAATAAACCCCAGCACAATACTGAAAGCCCAGGTCAGCAAACTTAATTTGATGACGGTCCAGGTGGCCTGCCAGAAATCGACATCGCTGAGCAGGCTTAACATATAGTTCCAGTTAAACGTCATGGGCTATTTCACTCGCCATAATTAACGGAAATTAAGGCGATTCCCCTGTTCTAAAATGGGGAGCCGCCGGCGTTCATCTTGCCATGACACTATGCTGGCACTCTTCGACCGGTGGCAATTAGTAAATTTTTGGCCTTTAAGTTTAAAAAAACTATACAGCTATATTAACCTCAGGGAATTTAACGCAATTAATGAGAAACAGCATTGAAACAACTTAAAAACAATCACCCTTATTTTTAAACCTGATTTTTCGTAAAATGACAATTTGTGCAATATTGGGGCGCGCCGCGGGCGAATAAGGTGCAGGGCGATGCTTTATGGTGCAATACGCGAAATCAGGCAAAAAAAGAGGGCGGGTTATTAAATAGAAACGGCGGCTATTTGCCGACGAGGTAAAGCGCAAACGGCATGGCACGATGCTTGCAGGCTGCTTATCGTAAAACTAAGCCCGTTCGTAATAAGACAATATTTTATCAATGGTGAAGCGATGAACCGATTTACCCTCAAACAGCTTAAATATTTCGTGACGGTGGTGGAAACGGAGAGTATCGCTGAGGCTTCCCGTCAGCTGCACATTGCCCAGCCGTCGATCTCTATTGCGATTAAAAACCTCGAAAGTACCTTCGACCAGCAGCTGTTTATTCGTCACCACGCGCAGGGCGTATCCCTGACCTCAAGCGGGCGGCGCTTCTACGATAAAGCCAAAGAGCTGTTGCGGCTGTCGTATGAGTTTGAGCAGAACTCGCGGGCGGATAAAGAGCTGGTATCCGGGACGATTTCCGTCGGCTGCTTTGAATCCGTCGCGCCGCTGTATATGCCAAAACTGGTGGCGGGATTTAAAAAAATGTATCCCGAAATCACTCTCCAGCTCTACGACGGCGAACAGCATGAACTGATGCACGGTCTGCACCGCGGGCGCTTCGATCTGGCGCTGGTCTACGACCTTGAGCTGGGTCACTCCATTCATAAAGAGCTGCTGAACGCCCCGCATAAACCCTATGCTTTGCTGCCCGCTTCTCATCCGCTGGCGCAGAAAAAATGCGTCACGCTCCAGGAATTAAGCCGGGAACCGATGATTTTGCTCGATGCGGTCCCCAGCAAAAACTATTTTGTCTCGATATTTAAAGAGAAAGGTTATCACCCGGAAGTGGCCTACAGTTCGCCGTCCATAGAAATGGTGCGCTGTATGGTCGGGCAGGGATTAGGCTTTTCGGTACTGGTTACCCGTCCGCTGTGCGATATGACCTATGACGGCGAAAAGCTGGTGCAGCTGGATATTGCCGACGAAATGCCCGCATCGACATTAATTATGGCGCATCTTGCCAATAATGAACCCACGCGTCCGACGCAGCTATTTATGGATTATTGCCGCAGCATAGAATTAACGCCGCATCAGCACGCGTAATTTAATTAACGCGGCCGCAAGCGTTATTTTCTTGTCGCGTTATTCAGCCTCGTAAATTTCTATTCAGACGATCGTTTTATAATAATTTACCATTTCATCACACTTACTTAACCTGAGTTCTGTCAATCCCGGCGGATAAGCCGGACAACCGTGCTTGAAGGACACAGATATGACAGAGCAGATTACAGAGATCGATACCCTGGTGGTAGGCGCGGGGCAGGCGGGCGTCGCCATGAGCGAGCATCTGACGCATCACGGCATTCCGCATCTGGTGCTGGAAAAAAAGCGCATCGCTGAGGCCTGGCGCAGCGGCCGCTGGGATTCGCTGGTGGCCAACGGCCCGGCCTGGCACGATCGGTTTCCCGGCATGACCTTTCCCGGCTGCGACGCCGACAGCTTTGTCGCCAAAGAGCAAATCGCCGACTATTTCGCCGCGTATGCCAAAACCTTTAATGCACCGATCAAAACCGGCGTTGAGGTCTTTAGCGCCGAGCGCTTAAACGGCCGTCCGGGGTTTCGCGTGGAAACGTCACTGGGCGTGATTGAGGCGCAGCGTATCGTCGCCGCTACCGGGCCGTTCCAGCGCCCGGTGATACCGGCCATCGCGCCGCAGGATAGCGCTGTACAGCAGATTCATTCTGCGCACTATTTCAACCCGCAGCAGCTTCCGGAAGGCGGCGTGCTGGTGGTTGGCGCGGGGTCGTCCGGCGTGCAAATCGCCGATGAGCTCCGCCGGGCGGGGCGCGCGGTATGGCTCTCCGTCGGCGCGCACGATCGCCCGCCGCGCCGCTACCGCCAGCGCGATTTTTGCTGGTGGCTGGGGGTGTTAGGGCTGTGGGATGCGGCGGCCAATCAGCCCGGCAAAGAGCACGTGACGATTGCGGTCAGCGGCGCGCGCGGCGGTCATACCGTTGATTTTCGCCAGCTGGCGCACCAGGGAATTACCCTGGTCGGACAGACGCACGGCTTTACCGAGGGCAAAGCCGTTTTCCGTGCCGATCTGGCGGACAACATTCGTCTCGGCGACGCCTCCTATCTGGCGCTGCTCGACGCCGCGGATGAGTATATCGCTCGCAACGGGCTGTCGCTGCCGGAAGAGCCGGAAGCGCGCTTTTTCCTGCCCGACCCCGATTGCCTGACCCAGCCCCTCACCGAGCTCGACCTGGCAGCCGCGGGGGTGAGCTGCATTATCTGGGCTACCGGCTATACCACCGATTACCGCTGGCTGAAGGTCAACGCCTTTAATGAACAGCAGCGCCCGCAGCATCATCGCGGCGTTTCCAGCGAACCGGGCGTCTATTTCCTCGGTCTGCCGTGGCTCTCCCGCCGTGGCTCAACCTTTATCTGGGGCGTCTGGCACGATGCGAAATATATCGCCGACCAGATTGCCATTCAGCGCCAGTATCAACGCTATCAACCTTCCTGCTAATGCCTGATTTGAGGACGCAACCTATGCCAACCCATACCCGTATTCGGATGTTTAACACCAAAGAAACCTATCCCAATCAGACGCTCAATAACGATCTGTGCCAGGCGGTGCGCGCGGGAAACACCGTGTACGTTCGCGGCCAGGTGGGTACCGATTTTGACGGCAATCTGATTGGGCTGGGCGACCCGCGCGCCCAGGCAGAACAGGCGATGAAGAACGTTAAACAGCTGCTGGAAGAGGCCGGCAGCGATCTGACGCATATTGTGAAAACGACGACCTATCTGATCGACCCGCGCTACCGCGAACCGGTGTACCAGGAAGTGGGGAAATGGCTCAAAGGCGTGTTTCCCATTTCGACCGGCGTGGTGGTATCGGCTCTCGCGCAGCCGCAGTGGCTGATGGAAATTGACGTTACGGCGGTGATCCCTGACGACTGGCATGCGCAGGAGGCACCATGACCCTCTCTATTTCCGCCCTGTGCCCGGAGTCGGGTCAACTGGGCATTGCGATTAGCTCATCCAGCATTGCCGTCGGCGCTCGCTGCCCGTGGCTGCTGGCGGGAGTTGGCGCGGTGTCCAGCCAGAACATCACGCTGCCCGCGCTCGGACCGCAGATCCTTGCCGGGCTTGAGGCGGGGCTCACGCCGCAGCAGGCCCTGACGCAGGCGCTGGGCGAAGACCGGTTTAGCGATTATCGCCAGGTGGCGGTCATCGACGCCAGCGGCGAGAGCGCCGTGTTCAGCGGCGAACATACGCTCGGCATCTGGCAGCTGGCGCAGGGCGAGAACTGCGTGGCGGCGGGGAATATGCTGGCCAACCCGCAGGTGATTACCGCCATGACGACGGCGTTCGAAGCCGCCAGCGGCGAACTGGCCAGCCGCCTGATCGCGGCTTTGCAGGCGGGTATCGATGCGGGCGGCGAAGCCGGGCCGGAGCACTCGGCGGCGCTTAAAGTCGTGGAGGATTACGCCTGGCCGGTGGTGGATTTACGCGTCGACTGGGCGGAAGAACGCCCGGTAGCGGCGCTGGAAGCGCTGTGGCTGGCCTACGAGCCGCAGATGGAAGCGTACATCACCCGCGCGCTTGACCCGCGCGAAGCGCCGACCTACGGGGTGCCGGGCGATGAATAACCGCGTGCGTGAGATCCTCGGCGCGCTGCTGGCGTTTGATACCACCAGCCGCGAGTCGAATCTGGCGCTGATTGCCTGGATCGGCGACTTTCTGCGCGCGCGCGGCGTGACGTCGCAGCTGTTTTATGACGACGAAGGGCGCAAGGCAAACCTCTATGCCCGCCTTGGGCCAACCGGCCCCGGCGGGGTGATGCTCTCCGGCCATACCGACGTGGTGCCGGTGGATGGTCAGGCGTGGACGGTGCCGCCGTTCGCCCTTACCGAACGTGACGGGCGCTACTACGGTCGCGGCAGCGCGGATATGAAAGGGTTTATCGCCTGCGTGCTGGCGTCGCTGGAGGCGTTTCTTGCCGCGCCGCTGCGGATGCCGCTGCACCTGGGATTCTCTTATGATGAGGAGGTTGGCTGCCTGGGCGTGCGCAGCCTGGTGGATTTTCTCCGCGCCTCCGCCGGGAAACCGGCGCTGTGCATTATCGGCGAGCCGACCGACATGCGCCCGGTCTACGGCCATAAAGGTAAGCTCGCGGTGCGCTGCCGCGTGGAAGGGCACGCCTGCCACTCGGCCTACGCCCCGGAAGGGGTTAACGCGATCAGCTACGCGGCAAGGCTGATTTCCCGGCTGGACGTGCTGGGTGAAAGCCTTGCGCAGCAGCAGGATAGCCGGTTTTCGCCGCCCTCGGGCACGCTGCAGGTGGGGACGATTCACGGCGGCGCGGCGCTGAATATCGTTCCGCAATCCTGCTGGTTCGACTTTGAAATTCGCTATTTACCCGGCACGCGCCCGCAGGCCGTGACCGACGCCCTGGGCGATTATGCCCGCGAGCAGCTGCTTCCGGCGATGCGCAAGGTGGCGCAGCGCAGCGATATTCATTTCCAAACGCTGAGCCACTATCCGGGGCTGCTGAGTGACCCGCAGTCAGAGTTCGCCCGCTGGCTGGCGCAGTGGTGCGGCAGCGATGATTTCACCACCGTCGCCTATGGTACCGAAGGCGGCCTGTTTGACGAGGCGGGGGTCGCGACGCTGATCTGTGGGCCGGGCAGCATGGCGCAGGGCCACAAGGCGGACGAATATATCAGTATCCCCCAGACCGAACGCTGTATGGCGATGCTGGAAAACCTTTGCGCCTGGATGCGCGCCGATCCCTCCGATTCTCTTCGCTGATTTATCAACACAGGATGGCGACTATGCAAAACCCGAACTCCCCGCTTATTGATCAACAGACCATCGACCGCTGGCAGGCCGACGGCGTCGTGCTACTTAAAGGCGTGTTCACGCCGTGGATCGAGAGCCTGTCGCGCGGCGTCGCCGCGCTGATGGCGAACCCCAGCGAGTACGGTCACGCGCGAACGGTGATCCCCGAGGACGGCTCGGCGCCGTTTTTTCAGGACTATTGCAACTGGCAACGAATCCCGGAATTTCGCGATTTTGTTTTTCAGTCGCCGGCGGCGGAGATCGCCGCGGCGCTGATGGGGTCGCAGACGGCGAAGTTTTTCCACGAGCACACGCTGGTGAAACAGCCCGGCGGCAGTACGGTAACGCCATGGCACCACGATCAGCCCTATTACTGCGTGGAGGGGCGGCAGAATGTCAGTCTGTGGATCCCGCTCGATCCGGTAGCGGAGGCGATTTCGCTGCGCTGTATTCGCGGTTCCCATCGCTGGGACGATGAGTTCAGCCCAACGCGGTTTAACGGTTCAAAGCTCTATTCCCATTCGCGCTTTAAAGAGCTGCCGGACATTGATGCCCATCAGGAGGATTACGATATCGTCAGCTGGGCGCTGGAGCCGGGCGATGCGGTCGCTTTTCATTTCCGCACGCTGCATGGGGCAAAGGGCAATTCAACCGCCCGCGCGCGGCGGGTATTTTCCGCCCGTTGGGTAGGGGATGATGCGACATTCGCCGACCGCGGCGGCGTGACGTCGCCGCCGTTTCCGGGGCTTAAGCTTCGCGACGGAGAACAGCTTGTCGCCGATGAGTTTCCGCAGGTCTGGCCGCGGTAGCGGCGGCAGGGCGGGCGAGGCCCCGCCCATCTTGCAGCGAAAGGTTTTCACTCACTGACTGAGGGGATTGAAGCTCCTTAATTTTTTGCTTTAAGGGCTAAGGGAGGAAATTGATATGACTCGGTTACTCGTGGTTATGATCTCTTAGAAAGACGGTCAGTACGTCCTTGGGTGGGGTTACACCACTTTCTGAAAGTAGCCAACCTACAGCGCCGCGATGATATGTTCCGTGAAACAGCACATGATTGAGCATATCGACCGCCTTCATCTCACCAGGTCCGCCATCGACAAACTGGAATTTAATGGTTTCAGCAAGGTCAACGGGGGACATAGCATTGACGTATTGAATATACCAGTCTGTACATTCAGTCATCGTTCTCAGAAGTTCATCGGCAGAGGGCGTCTCTGGCGTGTTCAGTGCGGTGTAGGAGTGCTTCTGGCCGGTAATGTTAGCGCGGAAGATCATATCAACCACATGTATGTGATTCATTAATCTGAGCGTCAGATGGCGTTTTTCTGCATTCGCAGACGCATCAATTCTTTTAATCGCTTGTAGCGTTTCAATATCTATCCAGCGTTTGTATCTAAACAGCGTAGCTATTTTGTCAGTACCCATGCGTCACCTCTTTTATCTATTTTGTCATTATATCAGTAACATTCAGTACCGCTGGCAGGGCGGTACTGTTGCTTTAGCGTAGGCCGCCGTCAGGTTTATAGGCCGTTTATGACGTCAGCCGATAGTGCGACTGCACCAGTCCCGAAGGGAAGCTGCGGCTTGATAACAGCGTCAAATCAATATCCCTGGTCAGGGATCCGAACAATGGTTTTCCCGAACCAAGCAGGACAGGAACGGTCGTGATAACGATATCGGCGACCAGACCTTCGCGCAGGAACGACTGTATTACCTGCCCGCCATCCAGATAGACGCGATGCGCGTTTTGCGCCGCCAGGTCAGCAAGCACTTCCCCCGGCGTGCGGCTTGAGAGCTGCACTTTGCCCTTCAGCGTCTCGGGAATGGCGGTATCGGTTAGCTGTCGGGAGAGAACCAGCACGGGTCGATCGTAAGGCCATTGGTCAAAAGTCAGCGCCTTCTCATAGCTCCCCCGGCCCATAACGATCCAATCTTTGTCCGCGATGAATGCGGCATAGCCATGATCTTCTGTCGGGTCATCGCGCTGCAACAGCCAGTCGATATCGCCATCCTGTCGGGCGATATAACCATCAAGACTGACCGCGATAAAAACATGTGTGGTGACCATCAAGTGCTCCGTATTCAGCTTGTATCAATGCCGTTGAGTTTAGGGGTAGGTGTTTTGTCCACATAATATGATTCACGCTTTGCCAGCCAAAATATTCAACATGCGGCGCAATGGTTCCGCTGCTCCCCACAATAGCTGATCGCCAACCGTCAGGACCGAGTAGATCGGTTCATTGTTTAGCGACATTTTCTTGTAACGGCCAATACCCACCTTAAGCGAACCGCTGATACAGGCCGGTGTCAGGGTACTGACACTCTCTTCCTTGTTATTGGGCACATAGTTAACCCAGGGGTGGGAATTCATCACTAATTCTGCAAACTCCTCTTCGTTGACTTCACGCTTGAGCTTAAGGGTTATAGCAGCGCTGTGGCAGCGGATCACGCCGACGCGTATGCATAAGCCGTTTACCGGGATCGTACCGGGAGACAGGCCTAAAATTTTGTTGGTTTCCGCCTCACCTTTCCATTCTTCACGGCTATTGCCATCGCCTAAATCGCTGTCGATCCAGGGAATGATGCTGCCCATCAAAGGTGCACCGAAGTTCTGGGTCGGCATATCAGCGCTGTTAATCAATTCACTGACCTTATTAACTAACGGAAGCACTGAACCTGAGGATGCCAGCTCATCCGGAGATAAATGGCGGCTTATGTAGGCACTTTGCGCAATGAGTTCCCGTACATACTGTGCACCAGCACCCGATGCGGACTGGTAGGTCATCACACTCATCCATTCGATCAAGTCAGCCTTTATCAACCCAGCCAGCCCCATAAGACTCAGCGTAATAGAACAGTTGCCGCCGACAAAAAGTTTAATACCTTCTTTAATTGCACGATCGATATTGTTGCGGTTGACGGGGTCAAGAATAATGCAGGCTTTCTCATCCATCCGCAGCGCTGAAGCCGCGTCAATCCAGTAGCCTTCCCAGCCATGGTTAAGCAAAGCAGGGTATATTGCTTTGGTATAATCCCCGCCCTGGCAGGTTATGATGATGTCCATTTCGGCCAGCGCACTTACGGAATTAGCATCTTTAAGTGTGTAGCCGACACCATCAATGACAGGACCGGCGGCTCCTGCACTGGAGGTACTGAAAAAATGCGCTGATATATTGTCGAAGTCGTTCTCTTCGATCATTCGCTGTAGCAAAACAGAACCGACCATTCCTCGCCAACCAACAATGCCAACCTGCTTCATTTGCTTAACCCTAATTACGTTATGAGAATGTTAATTTTCTTCGAAGCACGTTATATCTCATTCCAAATTAAAGGTCATTACGAACAACATCCGATTCCATCATTATTAAAATCTTTCATCTGGCATCAGCGATTTTTATCTCTTTCACAGCTAAAAAATCATAACCTGTTGACCTGCGGCATTTGTATTTAAAGGCAAGAACAGGCTTAAGACATCTGCTTCTGGCACACAACAGCCAGACTGAACAAAGCCAGGGTTTGCAATGAGCGGGGAGCGGACGCTGGTTTACCGCGCCTTGTCACGGTAAATATCTGGCAGCAAGAGCCGTGCTTCGTTCAGTTAATATAGTGGAATCGATTTTTATTTGAGGTTATAGGGAAAAGCCGCTCTATGATCTTTCCTGTCCCTGATAGTTAATGAATAAGTAATAAATGAAGGTTAGCAAATAATGAAGTCAGTTCAGCCAACAATGATTGCCGCCGCCGAAACTCGCGGCGGTAGGGGAGTAATGGTGACTGACTCCTGATAAAACAGATCCTCACGCCCCGCCAAACCTGACGGGGAAGGAAATCTCTCTGTCCAGAACGTTCTGAGACGTCAGGAGGCGCGACTATAGTCTATCCAGCTTATGTACAGTACGTTCATTGACGATATTGCCCGTATTCAGCGTCGTTTTTGGCTCAAGTAAAACGACGCAGCACTCTTCAGTTAACGCTTCAGGACAATGCTCGGTTCCTTTCGGCACAATGATAAACTCACCCGCTTCAAGCACGATATCGCCCGTTCTTAACCCCATTCGCAAGCGGCCGCTGATAACAAGAAAAAGCTCGTCCTCATGCTCATGATGATGCCAGTCAAACTTTCCGGCTAATTTAGCCAGTTTGACATACTCGTTATTAATTTCGCCGACAATTTTGGGGTTCCAGCATTCGCTGAACAGAGCAAAACTTTCTTTTAAATTAACTTTATGCACTTATCTTCTCCGTCACATATATAATCCAGATGGATTTATTAGGCATAGTAAAAGAACCGACAATGGTAGCGCGGTGCGCCACCGGAAGGTCGATATTCATTGCTAAAAAACTCCGGCGGACCGAAGATAAATTGGCCGTAACATGGCCAGTTTCGGGCGCTAACAACTGCTTCGCATTGTGGCAAAATACAGCGCAGGGAAGCCAGTGCTGTTGTTCGAAATAACAATACAGTCAGCCCGCACGCAGAACAATGGGTTTCCCGGTTACGGGCGCAATAATTTATCAATACGAAATCAGTCGGCTGAATTTACTTCATTTTATTTATAAAATAATTTTCCGCCTGGCTTTCAGGAGAGCGTTTTTGTTTCTTTAAGTGAACACATGTCCGCTCTTCGGCATTTTATCAGAGGGCTCCTGGCCAGGTAATCGCGTAGAGGAGTTAACCTGGCTCGAGGTGAGTCATCACCACCGTTGCGCTAATCGCCGTCTCTTTTGAGCTGTATGTGTGCGCAACCTGCGCGGAGAAAGCGTAAAAATCCCCGGGTTCTAATGTGATGACTTCGTACTGACTAAAGCGCAGATGCAGGGTGCCGCTGTGAACCAGAATATGTTCATGCGACCCGTCTGAATGCCCGGGACTGTGGATGGTGACCTGCGGCTCCATTTGCAGCAACCATATCTCGGAGGTATTGCCGGGGCCGATGCGGAATTTCATCATTTGTGAATATTCGCCCGGCGCGGGACGATGCTTATCAAAACAGGGATATATCCTGCTGCCGCCGCTCAGTAAATCGCCAACCGGTAAACGTAATGCAGTGGCGATAGCGTCCAACGTATCGACACGGGGGCTGGAAAATCCTGACTCCAGTTTGGATAATGCCCCCTTTGAAACCCCTGACAATTTAGACAGGTCGTTTAACGAAATCCCCCGTGACTGCCGCAGTCGTCTTATTTTATTGCCGATATTTAATGACAACGCAGCAGGTTTATCGTGTCCTGAATCAGCCATTATTGCGACCCTCCCCGAGTGTGGCTTTCTCATATGAATAAACGCCCGCCCAGTTGTGATCGCGGTAAGGACATGACGATGCTGTCGCCGGCCTGATATATCATAGCTGCATCAACAGGCAGCAATTTATCACGCGCCCGCAATGCCTTGATACTCTATTTATCCATTCAGATGATCCCCCTGGGGTTTACAGACTCATGAGGGGCCGCCTGAAAAACGGGAAATATTGCACATCAAGTAAAAATTTTAGCGCTCAGATGTTGATGGCTGCTTTGAACGATAAGCCGGTCTTCAATGATTTGTATCAGACTCTCTGATGAGAGTTCCATTGGTCGCGAGTGGTTTCCCGGATAGCGGTGTTTGTCCTGGGATTTGAGTATTAGTGGCATCTTCCACGATAGTTTTACATTCCGGCCACTTAAGCGGCCGGAAGTATCGTTTAAACCCGTTCAGAATACGCTTTCAGCATGGCAAGGAGCGCCCGTCGTGCCGCATCGTCCGCGATATTTTCAGGCAGCGCATCAGCGCGCAGATTGATATAAGCGTCAACCGCCTTGCTGATGGCGATGCTGACGGAGTCACGATCGTGCGTGGCCAGCGTGGAGGTCAGCAGGCCCTCAGGATCGATATTGTGGCATTCAATGCGGCGAACCCCACGCTGCGGTAGATTGGCGCGGCGGTACAGCATCGGTCCCAGCACTTGCTCCCGGAAGAATGACAGCATACCCATCGCTTCGAAAAGTTCGCCCCTTCCCAGTTTAACCACCGCATAATGAAGCCAGATCCAGGCTCGGGACTCAAACCACTCCGGCGTCATGTCAGGCCACTGGGCCCGAAATTGTGCCAGATGTCGCTCCAGGGCATGGCGATCGCGAGAAAATAACACTACCGGCTCCTCAACGCGTTGAGTGAGCATGTCCAGGGTGACAAATTTCAGATCGACATGGAGGAGTTCAGGGCCATACAGGCATATCAGCAGGCGAGGCTCTCCGACATGTTCCCCGGTGAACGCATGCAGCAGGTTGCCTGCTGTTCCGGCGAACGCCACACGCTGCTCCATGATTTCATCGTAGTAGAGAGGGTCTACCACAACGACAAAATCCAAATCGGAGTATTTATCAAATCCGCCATGAATAAGCGATCCGCCCCCGAGCAGGGAGTGAATCCGGGCGTCAGACTGAACGTTAAGCTTGAGTTGCTCTGCAAAACTTCTGTGTAAATCGGGTAACGTACTAAGCATACTTTTTCCTGTTCACAAAAAATACAAAGCATTACAGAATATCGAGTTCGGTATATTCGGGCCAGATATTTTTGCAGGAAGCGTCGTTTCCTCATTGAGTCTCGGGTCCACTATGGGTGGATAGCCTGAGCCACGTAGCCCGATCCTCCGCTACGCCCGCCGTCAGGGTTTTCAGGCAGGATGGAAACGCTGGCGGATAGTCCCGCCACCAGTTCAATCCCTTCCGGTATCTTATCTAACTGAATACGAACGGGGACTCGCTGCGCAAGTCGCACCCAGCTGAAGGTGGGATTGACATCCGGCAGCCCCAGTCCGCCCGTCTCGTCATTGCTATCATCGATCCCCCGGCCGATACTCTCCACGTGCCCGGTGATGAGCGGGTCAAACCCCATCAGAGAAATGTGTGCGGCGCTTCCGACGCGAATATGACGCAGCTTAGTCTCTTCAAAATAGCCCACCACCCAGAAACTGTGCGCATCGATCACGGCGATCTTTGTCTCTCCCGCCGCGGCGTAGTCGCCGGGGCGGAGCCGAAGATGCGTCACGTAGCCGGTAACCGGGGCGCGCACCGTTGCATGGGATAAATTCAGCTGCGCCAGTTCCAGCGCAGCCAGCGCCCCCTGATAATTGGCCGCCGCGACGCGCGCTGCGCTGCCTGTTTGCTGGATATCCTCGCCGGAAATGACCCCTTTGATGAGCGCGCGTCGCCGGGCGGCATCCTGGCGCATCAGCATTTCATGACGTTTTGCTTCGACGTCGGCCTGCGCGCTGAGCACCGCCAGCTTCAGCCAGCGCGGGTCGATGGCATAAAGCACATCGCCGCGGTTAACCCACTGATTATCCCGCACTGCCACGCTGCTCACCGGCCCGGAAACATCCGGCGCAATCTGCACCACATCTGCCCGAACCCGGCCATCGCGCGTCCAGGGCGTCTGCGCATACTGTTTCCAGAAAATAAACGCCACGCAGGCCGCTACCGCTACTGCGATTAACGTCAGCGCGTAACGGCCCAGCAAAGAGAAAAAAGATTTCATGCGAATAACCCCAGTGTGGTCAGGCCCTGCAAAAGCAGGAAAAAGGTCACGATATAGGTTGAAACATCAAGCAGCGGGCGTAAGGGCAAGCGGCGGTAAAGCCTGCTGCAGGAGAAAAGCGGTACGAGTAGCAGCGTACAGACCAGGGCAATGAGCGCGGTCAGCAGCAGTCCGGGGATAAAAACGCCCCCGATATTGATGTCATTTATCATGGGTGGGTTCCTCGTTCTGCGTCCGTAACGCGCAGTGCAGATCGACCAGTCGGTCGACAAACTGGCATGATTGTTCCTCCCTCGCGGGCAAGCAGCGGTTCGCCATGGCGGCAATGCGCTCGCGTAAGGCTTCGGTCTCCGTTGTGTGGGTAAGACGAGAAAGCACCTCGTGGATATCGCTGCCGGCGGGCGTTTCGCAACGGCGCAGGCGCATCACGCAGAGGCCTATGCGCAGAAAGTGCACCAGGCGATCGAGCGCCCGGGCGGAGGACTGCCCGCTGCGCGGCAAGCGTGGTAGCAGCAGGGCGGCCCGGTCGATCATCAGATTGGTCCAGTGCGTTTCATCGCCTTTAAATACGCCGCTCACGCTGCGGCGAATATCGCGTTGGCACAGTTTCAGCAGACGCTTTATCGCCGCGTCCGCCTGTACGGTTTGCAGCAGACTCATGCCGATAACCGCAAAGCCGGTCGCGAAAAACAGGGCGATCGCGGTGTTGGCCGCGTCGGCGAAGTCGCCGCTGTAGCGCGCGCCCAGCTCGCACAGTACCGGCAGCGTCAGGGTGATCCCCATGGCCATAAAGGTCGTGGGGGGCCGCGCCTGCAGCGATCCGGCAAGCAGATAGACCGGGGCAAGCACCGCCACCAGCACGGGGAAATCGCTGAGCGGAGGAAGCAGGGCGAAGCTATAGATAAGGCTTATCACTACGCCCCAGACAGAGCCGATAATATATTTCACAATATGCGGGGCCGGCGTGTCGAAACTGCCAAACAGCGTGCAGCAAACACCAAGAATTGACACCGCCGTGCCGCCATCGGGCCAGGCAGAGTAAATCCATAGCAGACAGCCGCTCAGAATGATGACAAAAGCGCCCAACGCCGTGCGGGCGGCGCTGAGGGGATCGCGATGGAAAACGTATCCTGTCGCCGCACGATCTTCCGCCTGCGCTGGCGCAGGCCTGGCGTGATGAATGGCCTCCGAAAGCCGCTCACACTGTTGCAGTAGGGTAATCAACTCAGCGATGTAGCGTAAGAAATTTACCCGCAGCGCATCTTCATAGGTCAGCGCCTGCGCCGCGAGCCGCTGCGCTAACTGCGCGCTGCGCTGGTGCAGCGCTTCTGCGGCGTTTTTGCGTTGGCCGGTATCGTCGCAGGTCAGCCAGACCTGCACGTCATTGAGTAGAGCCTGCATCGCGGCGGGCATCTCGGCGATGATCTGCAAACGATCGCGCACTTCGCCGTTGACAATCACTAACCGCGCCAGCCTGTCATGGAGCGCTTTCCTGGCCTGGCGGGCCGGAACCGAAAGGGCAAAATCATACGGGATATGGTGGCTGATACCCTGCAGAAACTGTAGCGCCAGCGCCAGATGCAGCGGCTCTGACTGCGCGTCGGCCTTGCCTGCCAGGGTGTCGGCAATCCGCTGGCGCGCGGCGTGCAGCGTCTGGGCTAATTTGCTGTTGAACAGCCCTGATATCCGGGCAGGTAAAATGTAGCGGTGAATCAGCGCGGCGCAGACGATACCGATCGCGATTTCCTGTACCCGGATGAGGGCGATGTTAAACACCGTGCCGGGATCGGCGACGGCGGGAAAACCAATCAGGCTTGCGGTATAACCGGCCAGCACAAAGGCATAGGCGCGGGGCGTGCGTTCAAGCAGGGATAAATAGAGGCAGAAGGTGATCCAGCCTGCCAGAATCACGCTACATAGAATTGGCGTATTCACAAACGTCGGCACAATCAATACCGTGGCCCCCGCGCCGGCCACGGTACCGGCCAGGCGATAAAGGCTTCTGCTCAGGGACGCGCCCACCGAGGTTTGCGACACGATGTAGACGGTGATGATGGCCCATGAGGGCCGTTCAAGGCCAATCGCCAGGGCAACGTAATAGGCGAGCATCGCGGCGGCAAAACTCCTGACGGAATAGAGCAGGGCATGGGCGTCGCTCAGCAGCGAGGGAGAGGCTATGCGGCCTGACCAACGGCTTATCGCGTGTAAAAAACGGCTGTGATGGGAAGTTAATGTGCTCATGCCGGGAATTATTCCCGCTTTGCGCGTCTCCTTAAATACTCTATTCTGTCAAAAAATACCTAAATGTTGCCAATGAGATGCCATCCAGACTTGCCCATACCCTGTTTGATCCCGATAGCACGCCGAGCCCTGCCGTCGCGCGGCATATTGATTTCGTTGATTACGCGGCAGAAGTGCCGGTTCATACCCACCGCAAGGGACAACTGATCGTTGCCCTCTATGGGGCGGTGATTTGTCGTGCGGAAAACGATATCTGGATAGTGCCGCCAGACTGCGCGGTGTGGATCCCCGGTGGGATCCCGCACAGCGCCAAAGCGACCTGGAATGCGCATCTCAACTATTTGTTTATTGAACCCGGCGCCGCCGCGCTGCCGGAGAAATGCTGCACGCTGGCGATTTCGCCGCTGATTAAAGCGTTAGTTGACCGCTTAACGAATGCGGACGTCGATTACGCCGCGGAGAGCCATGTCGGCAGGCTGACCAGAGTGACGCTCGATGAGCTGGCCACCATGCCGCAGCAGAAGCTGAGTCTGCCGGTTTCGGCGCATCCTAAGATCCGCGCCATGGCGGATGCGCTGGTCAGCCACCCGGAGGATCGCAGCACCTTTAAAGTTTGGGCGAAACGGCTGGCGCTCAGCGAGCGCTCATTAGCACGCCTGATGCTGCGCGAAACCGGTCTGACCTTCGGGCGATGGCGTCAGCAGCTGCATTTGATTATTGCCCTGCGGGAGCTGGCGAGCGGGGTATCGGTGCAAAACGTGGCGGCTAATCTGGGGTATGAGTCGGTCAACGCGTTTATCACCATGTTCAGAAAAACGATGGGGAGCACCCCCGCGCACTACTTTGCCGGTCGAAGAACGGCAGATCCCTGAGCGGCGCGCAGGCTGGATGCGGAGTGAGGCGCTTAATATCCGCCGCGGCCACAGCGCCGCGGCGAGCGCAAAATTTAGTCAGAGAAGGGCGGAGGCGGCTGGCGTAATCCCGTCGTATCCGGGTTGCCGATGCTGCGGCGCCATGCGCCGGGGGCCTGGCCGAACTGACGCTTGAAGCTGCGGTTGAAGGACTGCTGGGAGTCAAAGCCCAGGGCGATCGCCACGTTCAAAATCGGTTCGTCGCTGTGGGCTAAGCGCTCGACCGATTTTTGTAGCTTTTGCGCGCGAATATACTCGGCGAGAGGATAACCGGTATGCTCCTTAAATAGCCGCTGCAGATGCCATTTCGAATAGCCTGCTCGCCTGGCGACGGTGCCAATATCCAGACGGCTATCAAGATTGTTGTCGATCCAGTCGAGTAAATCGTGAATGAATGCGCCAGTGTTCATCTGATGTACCTCTACGCAGCGTCTAAAAAAGCATCTTTATCTGTTGCATTTAAAGGTGGCCCGTTTTTGCACTAATTGCAAGTTTTATTGTTGCATTTAAATCCATGCCGGAAACGCGCCATTTTTAGGCGCCAGGAATAGCACATAAAGTGCAACAATTATTCTTGCACTAAATTTAGCGCCTTCCTACAATCGCCGCGATAGTGTATTCGCAACTGTTACAATTTTGTGGCGATGAACGACACAAATGGCCTTAAGCCAGCCCGGACAAAGGAAGTGGCGCGGTGTCTTCCGCTGCGTCTTGCCCGGCGGCTACCAATACCGGAATAAAAATAATGAGCCTGCAAAAATACTGGGGTAACTTTCATCTAACTGTGCCGGGCGTGATGCTGCTCTCGGCGCTCCTCGTTGGATGCGATGAGGGCGTCGCGCAAAACGCCGCGCCGCAGGCGCCCGCCGTCAGCGCCGCTGATGTGGTCGTCAAATCCATTAGTCAGTGGGACAGCTTTAACGGTCGGATTGAAGCGGTGGAAAGCGTCCAGCTGCGACCCCGCGTCTCCGGCTACATTGACAAAGTGAATTACACCGACGGCCAGGAGGTGAAAAAGGGGGAGGTGCTGTTCACTATCGATGACAGAACCTATCGCGCCGCGCTGGAACAGGCGCAGGCGACGCTGGCGAGAGCCAAAACGCAGGCCAGCCTGGCGCGAAGCGAGGCTAACCGTACCGATAAATTAGTCAATACCAACCTGGTCTCCCGCGAAGAGTGGGAGCAGCGTCGCGCCGCGGCCACCCAGGCGCAGGCCGACATTCGCGCCGCCCAGGCGGCAGTCGACGCCGCGCAGCTTAACCTGGACTTCACCAAAGTGACCGCGCCTATCGATGGCCGCGCCAGCCGGGCGTTGATCACCAGCGGTAACCTCGTCACCGCCGGCGACAGCGCCAGCGTGCTCACCACGCTGGTGTCGCAGAAGACGGTTTACGTCTACTTTGACGTGGACGAGTCGACCTACCTCCATTATCAAAATCTCGCCCGCAGCGGGCAGGGCGCGTCCAGCAATCACCTGGCGCTGCCGGTGGAGATTGGCCTGGTTGGCGAAGAGGGCTACCCCCATCAGGGCAAAGTGGATTTTCTGGATAATCAGTTAACGCCGAGCACCGGCACGATCCGGATGCGCGCGCTGCTGGATAACGCGCAGCGTCAGTTCACGCCGGGTCTCTTTGCCCGCGTCCGCCTGCCGGGCAGCGCGGAATTCAACGCCACGCTTATCGATGATAAAGCGGTGTTGACCGATCAGGATCGCAAATATGTTTATGTCGTTGATAAAGAGGGTAAAGCGCAGCGCCGTGATATTACGCCGGGCCGTCTGGCCGACGGTTTGCGCATCGTGCAGCAGGGGCTGAAGCCGGGCGACAGAGTCATCGTCGATGGTCTACAGAAAGTGTTTATGCCGGGCATGCCGGTTAACGCGAAAACCGTGGCCATGACCGCCAGCACCGCCCTCAACTGATCCCTTGACCTGAGAATCCAACCCATGGACTTTTCCCGTTTTTTCATCGACAGGCCGATTTTTGCCGCCGTTCTGTCGATTCTGATTTTTATCACCGGATTAATCGCCATCCCGCTGCTGCCGGTGAGCGAATATCCTGACGTCGTGCCGCCCAGCGTGCAGGTGCGCGCGGAGTATCCGGGCGCCAACCCGAAAGTGATTGCCGAGACCGTGGCGACGCCGCTGGAAGAGGCGATCAACGGCGTTGAAAATATGATGTACATGAAATCCGTCGCCGGTTCTGACGGCGTACTGGTGACCACCGTAACCTTCCGTCCGGGTACCGATCCCGATCAGGCGCAGGTTCAGGTGCAAAACCGGGTATCGCAGGCCGAAGCGCGTCTGCCGGAAGATGTGCGGCGTTTGGGGATCACCACCCAGAAGCAGTCGCCGACGCTGACGCTGGTGGTGCATCTGTTTTCGCCAAACGGTAAATACGACTCCCTGTATATGCGTAACTACGCCACGCTGAAGGTGAAGGATGAACTGGCGCGCCTGCCCGGCGTCGGCCAAATTCAGATTTTTGGCTCGGGCGAATACGCGATGCGCGTCTGGCTCGATCCCAACAAGGTGGCGGCGCGCGGATTAACCGCGTCGGATGTGGTCACGGCGATGCAGGAGCAGAACGTCCAGGTTTCCGCCGGGCAGCTTGGCGCCGAGCCGCTGCCGAAAGAGAGCGACTTTCTGATCTCCATTAACGCCCAGGGGCGCCTGCATACCGAAGAAGAGTTTGGCAATATTGTCCTGAAAACAACGCAGGACGGTACGGTCGTCCGCCTGCGCGACGTGGCGCGTATCGAAATGGGCTCCGGCAGCTATGCGCTGCGTTCCCAGCTGAACAATAAAGACGCGGTCGGGATTGGTATCTTCCAGTCGCCGGGGGCGAACGCCATCGATTTGTCTAACGCGGTGCGCGCCAAAATGGACGAGCTGTCGAAGCGTTTCCCGCAGGATATGAAATGGGCGGCGCCTTACGATCCGACGGTATTTGTTCGCGATTCCATTCGCGCGGTGGTGCAAACGCTGCTGGAAGCGGTGGTGCTGGTTGTGCTGGTGGTGATCCTGTTCCTGCAAACCTGGCGCGCGTCGATTATTCCGCTGATCGCGGTGCCGGTTTCGGTGGTGGGTACCTTCAGCATTCTCTACCTGCTGGGCTTCTCGCTGAATACCCTGAGCTTGTTCGGGCTGGTGCTGGCCATCGGCATCGTGGTGGATGACGCCATCGTGGTGGTGGAAAACGTCGAGCGAAATATCGAGGAAGGGCTGGCTCCGCTCGCCGCGGCGCATCAGGCGATGCGTGAGGTGTCCGGCCCGATTATCGCCATTGCGCTGGTGCTGTGCGCGGTGTTTGTGCCGATGGCGTTTCTCTCGGGCGTAACCGGCCAGTTCTACAAGCAGTTTGCGGTGACGATCGCCATCTCCACGGTGATCTCCGCCATCAACTCGCTGACGCTCTCTCCGGCGCTGGCCGCGCTGCTGCTAAAACCGCACGGCGCGCCGAAAGACTTCCCGACCCGGCTTATCGACCGTCTTTTCGGCTGGATTTTCCGTCCGTTTAACCGCTTTTTCCACCGCAGCTCGAACGGCTATCAGGGGCTGGTGGGAAAAACGCTCGGACGACGCGGGGCGGTGTTTGTGGTCTATGTGCTGCTGCTCTGCGCGGCGGGCGTCATGTTTAAAGCGGTACCCGGCGGATTTATACCGACGCAGGATAAACTGTATTTAATCGGCGGCGTGAAAATGCCGGAAGGTTCTTCGCTGGCGCGCACCGATGCGGTGATCCGCAAAATGAGCGAAATCGGGATGAATACCGAAGGCGTGGATTACGCGGTCGCGTTTCCGGGGCTTAACGCGCTGCAGTTCACCAATACGCCGAATACCGGAACGGTCTTCTTTGGCCTGAAGCCGTTCGACCAGCGTAAACATTCGGCGGCGGAAATTAACGCTGAGATCAACGCGAAAATCGCGCAAATCCAGCAGGGCTTTGGCTTCTCTATTTTGCCTCCGCCGATTTTAGGGCTCGGCCAGGGTTCCGGCTATTCGCTCTATATTCAGGACCGGGCAGGTCTTGGCTATGGTGCGCTGCAAAGCGCGGTAAACGCGATGTCCGGTACCATTATGCAGACGCCGGGGATGCACTTCCCGATCTCCACCTACCAGGCGAACGTGCCGCAGCTGGATGTCCAGGTCGATCGTGATAAGGCGAAAGCGCAGGGCGTGTCGCTCACCGATCTGTTTGGTACGCTGCAAACCTATCTGGGATCGTCTTACGTCAATGATTTTAACCAGTTCGGGCGGACCTGGCGCGTGATGGCGCAGGCTGACGGCCCGTTCCGCGAAAGCGTGGAGGATATTGCCAATTTGCGCACGCGGAATAATCAGGACGAAATGGTGCCAATCGGCAGTATGGTGAATATCAGCACCACCTACGGGCCGGACCCGGTGATTCGCTACAATGGCTATCCGGCGGCGGATTTGATTGGCGATGCCGATCCGCGCGTACTCTCTTCCTCGCAGGCGATGACGCAGCTGGAGAAGATGTCCGGCCAGATATTGCCGAACGGGATGAATATCGAATGGACGGATCTGAGCTTCCAGCAGGCCACGCAGGGCAATACGGCGCTGATCGTCTTCCCGGTGGCGGTGCTGCTGGCGTTCCTGGTGCTGGCGGCGCTGTATGAAAGCTGGACGCTGCCGCTGGCGGTGATTCTTATCGTGCCGATGACGATGCTCTCCGCGCTGTTTGGCGTCTGGCTGACCGGCGGCGATAACAACGTGTTCGTACAGGTGGGGCTGGTGGTGCTGATGGGGCTGGCCTGTAAAAACGCGATTCTGATCGTGGAGTTTGCCCGCGAGCTGGAAATCCAGGGGAAAGGGATCATGGAAGCGGCGCTGGAGGCGTGTCGCCTGCGTTTACGCCCGATTGTGATGACTTCTATCGCCTTTATTGCCGGGACCATCCCGCTGATCCTCGGTCACGGCGCGGGCGCGGAAGTGCGCGGCGTTACCGGGATCACGGTGTTCTCCGGGATGCTGGGGGTGACGCTGTTTGGTCTGTTCCTGACCCCGGTGTTTTACGTGACGCTGCGTAAATTCGTGACGCGCGGTAAACCGGCTGAGGACGTTTCGCCGGCGTAGGGTGCGGCAGATAACAAAAAACCGCCTTCACAGTGAAGGCGGTTTTTTGGCGCTCAAGGAAAATTAATGGGCTTCTTTATATTTGGCGATAAGTTCAGGCACCGGATCGCACCCGCTGGTATCGGCTTTTTTCACTTCTTCCAGCGCGCTTGCCACGGTGTGGCGTGCCAGTACCTGTAGCGAAGCCTGCTCCGCTTCATCGGCGATAGATTTGAAGTACCAGCACGCGTTTGCGCTGACCACGCAGCGGGCGGGGACGTCAGGGCGCGACGCCCACAGTTTTTTATCTTCGATAACGGAGACGTAGATATCGCGCAGGGTGATCTCTTCCGCCGGGCGGCCAAGATGAATAGAGCCGTTGCGGCCAAGCGTTGAGACAATAATGCCGTCACGGGTGAGAGGAACCATGAGTTTGCGGATAAAGCTCGGGTTCGCTTCCAGGCCGTAGGCCAGAATCGCGCTCGTCGAACGTTCACCCAACTGCTCCGCCATTGCTACGCTGAGAACCATCTGCAAAGCTGTCGGGAAGCGGTAATCTAACATTTTCTTATCCTGGGTAGCGGTGAATCTTGTTCTTTTTGGCACCGCAGAGGTGAGTAAGCAATAAACAACAATATACCAAATACGGTAATTTTTTTGAAGCAATCTGCGCTTTTCCCGCCAGGTAAAAAAGCGTGAGTGAGAGCGGGGCCAGCCGACGCTTCATGCCATGGCGTGAGGCACTGATGAAAAAGGTATCAGCATTTAATACCCGCTCGGGCACACAGGACCCCCGGGGTCTTAATGGGAGTTTACCGTTGAAGTTGAATGAGGTGGGTAGCTATCCCCCATCTGAGCGCGGCGCATTTGCCGTCCGTAAAATCGAAAACAGAGTAACTCGCATTGGGGTGAGCATAGCGAGAGAAGTTATCGAGAGTCCCCTCTTTAAGTAACGCCAGCACGCCCTGACTGACATGCCCGTGAGAAACAACACCGACGATCTGATGTTCATTGGTATTTTGCAGGTGTTGTAAGAAATTTATCACGCGTCGAGTCGCCTGGGCTAACGACTCTCCCTCCGGGGGACAATAGGCTGCATCAAGGGCGAGCAACGCATCTGCATCACGCGGATTGTCTCGCCTGAAATGCTCGAAAGATATCCCTTCAAAGCAACCAAACGACTGTTCCTTAAGAGATTCTTCAACTTTTAACGGGCAGCCAAGACCTTCAGACAGCTTCAGCCCCATGTGCAAGGCGCGCCCAAGCGGGGAGCTGTAAACACATTCTATCGGATATGCCTCTTTCGTCAGCGCTGTCAGTAACGCCGCTGTTTCTTGCATACCGCGGTGGGTTACGAAGCTGTCGCGACGCCCCTGAATAATCCCTCTATGATTCCACTCGGTTTCTGCGTGCCTCACCCATATCACTTTCATCGTATTTGAGATCCGTTATCCAAAGATAGTGTCCGCTTCTTGCCATTTGACGCCGGAGTACCCTGATGGAATACCATTTTCCATTGGCCATTCTCTGACATTTCCCAGCATGAGGAACGAAGAGAGGCACAGCTGCCATCTTGATAAAAAGTCCTGTAATGTAATATTGCGAAATTATCTCTAACGCTGATAAGTCTGAAATCGCAACTGAGAAGGGGCGGAATATTTTCTTCAGTAGAAAGTGCCTCTATTGTTCCTGCACGATCAACTAGTACACCCGATCGTGTTATTTCTCTAAATTCCTCATGAAGTATCTGCTCAAGCCATTCCCGCTCTTTGCGCTTGTCGCCATGAAGAGAACATTCGAGTCCTTTAAGCGTCTCCAGGGGCATAGTGTTTGTCCTCATAACCTTCGGTCATTCACTCTTAGGGCAATAATCGCTGGAAAGCAACACCCGCTCCCGGCTATCACTGATATTTGGCGACCAGATACTCCTCTTCGCTGCGTCGCCAGAAATGTGAAGGAATAAACGGGGATATATACTCATACGAGGGCGCGAAGAAGGATCGTACCTGAGCCCGGCGATAAAAAACGAAAAAACGTATTTTTTATCGAATAGATTAAAAGGTTGTGGCGTTAACTCATCATCAACGTACTGATGGAGTCATCATTTATGACTGCAACAACGCAACCGCTAACACAACAGTGCCGCGATAGTTTTACCCTGGCACGGCATTGGGTCACCGCAGCCAATGTCATTTTCCTGTTTGCAAGCGCACATATCCGGGAGCCGCTGGAGCGGGGAACGCCCCTGAAAAAAAGCGGCGGGCCGGTCATATTTGCTGCGCGCTTTTCCCTCACTATCTGCTACGGGACAGCATACCGCGTCGTATGCTGCCTTGCCGTTCTTTTCGTTAACCCGGAGTTCACTATGAACACGTTGTCGTTTTTACATTCCGCCATTAATCAACGTCTGCTGCTGCCCGTGGTGTTTGCTCTGCTGACCACGCCGGTTTTGGCCGCAGGTGACAATAGTACCAATAGCAAAACGCCGGACTGCCCCAGCGGTCAGGTGTATGACAGCACGAAAAAACAGTGCGTACCTGAAAAAACAAGCCAGCTCAGCGATGAAGATAAAACGCGTTATGCCTATCATCTGGCCAAAAAAGGGGAGTACCAGGCGGCCCTGGACCTGCTCAACACCCTGAAAAATGGCGATACCGCGGAAGCCTGGAATTACCGGGGCTATGCCACGCGTAAGCTGGGCCGTACCGATGAGGGCATTGGCTACTATCAGCGTTCAATCGCGCTCGATCCGACCTATGCCAAAGTACGTGAATACCTTGGTGAAGCATGGCTGGCGAAAGGCCGTCCTGACCTGGCAAAAGAGCAATTGAAAACTATCGCCACGCTGTGCGGCCATAGCTGCGAGGAGTACCGGGATCTTCAGGCTGCGATCGACGGTCATCCTGAGTCCTGAATATGAGTATGAGGATAAAAAATTACGACCAGCGGCGTCCGTCAGCATCTTGCTGCACATCTGACACGCCTGTGGCGCTATGGGCTGGTTCTGGTTGTCGAAGAGCTGGTTCAGTCTGCCTGTGTCCGCGCGCTTGAAAAAAGCGCGCGGTTCACCCCGAGGAGGCGGCCGACACGTTGCCCGTCCCGATTGGTTACCCTATCCTGGTTTTATCTCCAATTGACCGGCCCCGGGCAATAGCCGCTGTCAATGTTCCCTGGCCAATTCGTGGCATACGATACCGAGCTGTTCAACGGCATGCAAAAGCGCGGGGGTGGGTTCATTCGCACCGTTCAGGCGCAGGTAGTTTTGCAGTTCCGCCGCGCCCGGGGAAAACAGCGGCCCCGGACTGACGCCAATGCCCAGGGCGAGTGCGCGACGATGTACCTCCAGCGCATCTATCCTGGAGGGGAGTTGAACCCAAATCAAAAAGCCGGCTTCCGGAGCCGCGACGCGCGTGCCCGGTGGGAAGCAAGCTTCAACTCGGGTGATGATAGCGCGCATACCTTCCGCAATCCGCAGCTTCAGGTGCCGCAGGTGCCTGTCGTAATCGCCGCTGGCGAGGATCTCGTTTGCCGCGGCTTCAATCAGCGGCGCGCCTGCCCATTCTCCGGCCATGCGGGCCTGCAATACCGCGGAGTGATAGCGTCCGGCAGCAATCCAGCCAATTCGCCAGCCCGGCGCCAGGGTTTTCGACAGCGAACTGCAATAAATCACATTTCCGTCCCTGTCGAAGGCTTTACACGCGGGCGGACGCTGGGCGCCACCGGCCAGATCGCCATACACATCGTCCTCAATGAGCGGGATGCCCTTATCGGCGAGCAGCGCCACCAGCGCCTGTTTGCGCGCCACGGGCATGCTGGCACCCAGCGGATTTTGCACTGTGGGTGAGGCAAGCACGGCCGCAGGGCGGTGGCGCTGGATAGCCTCTTCAAGGGGCGCCAACAATAAGCCTTCAATCGGGTCTGTGGGGATCTGTAACGCTTTCAGACCCAGATCTTCCAGCAGCAGAAGCGTGCCGAAGTAGGCGGGCTGCTCAATCGCGACAGCATCGCCCGGCTGGCATACCGCGCGAAGCGCCAAACGTAGCGCCTGGGTTGCGCCTGCCGTAATGATAAGGTCATCCGCGCCAAAAAGGGCGCCCCACTGCGCAGCGCGTGCGGCAATCTTTCTGCGCAGGTCCGCTCTTCCCGGGGGCAGGCTGTAGCTCTGCCCGCGCGCATCAAGCCGACGACCGGCGGTGTGCAGTGCCCGCTGTAGTGCATCCACGGGAAGCCAGGCGGGATCGGGTAGCGCGGCGCCAAGCGGCACCAGACGCGCTTCAGCGCTACCGAACAGCGACCGGGCAATGGCGGACATAGTCACCGGCACCGGACCGGGCAAAGAGGCAGCGCGCTGTTCGTTTCCGGAGGCGGCTGGCTGGCGGACAAAATAGCCTGAACGCGGTCGCGCGATAATCAGACCCTCCGCCTCAAGATAACGCAGCGCTTCCAGGGCCGTGGGGAGGCTGACCTGCTCGCGTTCGGCCAGTTTACGCGCGGAGATAATGCGATCGCCTGCCCGTAAAGCGCCTGAAGCAAGCGTCAGCCGCAGCATATCGGCTATACGGCGGTAGTGGGGCGTCGGCGGGGATATTTCGGACATCGTCATCTGTATAGTCTGCTTTTTGATAAATCTGACTATACAGGCGAAGCGGGGCGCCATCTATAGTGTGTTCCACACCAACCAGCCGGGGAAATCACATGCACAGCGACAGTTTTGACCTTTCACTTTACTTCCGCCGCATAGGCTATAGCGGGCCTGCGGCAGCGGATACCGCAACGCTACACGCGCTCATGCGTCACCAGCTCTTTGCCATCCCCTTCGAAAATCTGGACGTACAGGCAGGTAAAATCGTGTCGATGGCGCCCGATGATATTGCCAACAAGCTCTTACGGCAGAGACGGGGCGGCTACTGCTATGAACTCAACGGGCTGTTTACCATGGCGCTGGAAGCGCTGGGCATTGCCTGGCGGTTTGTCGCGGCGCGGCCCATGTTCTATCCCGCGCGCCGGCCTAAAACCCATATGGCGGTCGTCGCGGAAGTCGAGGGCCGTCAGTGGCTTTGCGACCTTGGCTTTGGGAGCTACGGTATTCGCGCGCCGCTGGCCCTGGATGAACTTGATACGGACATTATCCAGGATTTCGATACGTTCCGGCTTAGCCGCGATGCGCACGGCGACTATCTGCTGCAGGCAAAAGTTGAGGGAAGCTGGGCCAATCAATATGGTTTTGACCTGTCACCTCAGGAATGGATTGATTTTGCTCCGGCCAATTTCCTTAACTCCACGCACCCCGACGCGGTCTTTGTACAAAAGCTGCTGGTTATACAGCATCAGCCCGAGGGGCGCTTTATTCTGCTGGGCAATACGCTCAAGAGCATTACCGCGGATCGGGTAGAAAAGCAGCGGCTGGAAGACGATGAGATTGCGAATGTACTTGAGCAGCGCTTTGCGTTATCTGCCCGCTAATTAATCAAAAGGGCCAATGAGTCCGGGGCGGAACGGGCATGAAGCAGGGATGCCGGGGGAGCCATCGCGATCGCCATGAGGCGGGAGTGACCGCTTCCCCGTGCCTCTCTCAATCTGTTCATCTGCTGCGATATCAGCAGCGGGCGATTATTTACGTTGCCGGCGGGTATATGAAATAGCAGATAATGCAAATAAAAAACTAACGCCACTTTTAATAAACAAGGCTATTCAGTTAATTACCACTACAAAAATAAGATAATTCTATCTGAGCTGGCTAACCTCTATCCACAGTACATATTTTCGCCACATAATCCCCTGCGCCTGGAAATTCATTGCTAACAAGTAGTTACAGCTATACGGCAATATTTCTGAAGATAAAAAATGGTTAAAATAAAATCATCTACTAAAATCAAATTGTTGATTAAATTCATACACTGCTCGTTCGTATTAATTCAGATAATTGGCTTTGTGTCGAATGCCCAAAATTTAAGCAGCGAGTGATGGCTGCTGACGATAATTATCCCGCTCGATATTGCCCTGGGTCTGGCAGGTAAATTCCTGCTCTGGACGTTTGTGTAAAACGACACCGGGCTAATTGAGTTATTTCAAAGGACAACGTAAATGACGAATATCTACGACTCTACCAATATAAGCAGTCAGGAAGCGGCCAGGCACTTGCCTGCGGCTGCTGTAAACAGCGCGAGCGCGGTTTCATGGGGGGCGATATTTGCAGGCGCCGCCGCTGCCGCCTCGCTGGCGCTTATGCTGCTCATGCTTGGCGCCGGATTAGGCCTCACCTCAATCTCTCCCTGGGAAAATCAAGGTCTTGCGGCGGGTACCGTCGGTATTGCCGCCATCGCCTGGCTGACGTTTACCCAAATTGTGGCGTCAGGAATGGGGGGATATCTGGCCGGACGGCTTCGGACTAAATGGGTTGATACGCATACCAATGAAATCTATTTCCGCGATACGGCGCATGGCTTTCTGACATGGGCGGTGGCGCTGCTGGTATCAGCCGTCCTTTTAACCACCACCATCAGTTCACTCATTGGCGGCAGCGCAAAAGTCATTGGTTCCGTTGCCGGGGGCGCGACGGCAACCGCCGTGAATAACGCGGGGGAGGGATCATCGATGTTATCGAAGTCATCGATGGAATATTTTACCCGCTCGCTGTTCAGGGCTAGCGGCTCCACTCCGGCAGGTAACAGCAACGCATCGGGCAATGATGTTATGGCCATGAATCAGCCGGCGCCGCCAAAGGCGGAGTCACCCGCTCAATTAGCCGAGGTGACGGGCATTTTTGCTAACAGTATTTATTCTGGCGCGCTTCCCCAGGATGATCTGACCTATGTGGCGCAGCTGGTTTCTCAGAATACCGGCATCAGTCAGCAAGAGGCCGAGCAGCGGGTACAGGCGGTTTATGATAAAGCCCAGGCTAATTTGAAAGAGGCAAAAGATAAAGCGCAGCAGGCCGCAGACGCCGCCAGAAAAACCACCAGCTACGTCACTCTGTGGTCATTTATTTCTCTGTTAATTGGCGCTTTTGTTGCCAGTCTCTGTGCCACCTATGGCGGCCGTCAGCGTGATTTATAACGTCTAATACTCATTATACGGGAGGAACCTATGCGTTCAATATTGCTTTTCTTTCTGGGTGTGCCAATCCCTATCATTATTTTAATCGCGCTATTTGTGCACTGACTATTTTCCGGCCCCGCAGGAATAGTGGTTAAGTAAATACTGACCCTCGCACATTACCGCTAAAGCATAAATGCCCTTCGAGGGCATTTATGCTTTTTATCAGGCGCTCAGAGGAGCCTGCTGCGCGTCACCAGGGAAGCTCTCCGCGACAGAGTGATGTCAACTAGCAATAACACCCGCAGTGAATTAACGCTCACACCTTGCCATCATCAGCGCCAGGTCAACGAGGCGGTTAGAGAATCCCCATTCATTGTCGTACCACGCCAAAATTTTAACCATATTGCCGCCAATCACCAGCGTTGACAGACCGTCGATAATCGACGAGCGCGGGTCACCCTGGTAGTCGCTGGAGACGAGCGGTTCATCGCTATAGCCGAGGATCCCTTTTAGCGGCCCCGCCGCGGCGGCTTCACGAAAGGCATTGTTCACCTCTTCGGCTGTCACCTCTCGCGCCAGCGTCACGGTCAGGTCGACAATAGACACCACCGGTACCGGGACGCGCAGCGAGTATCCCGTTAAGCGGCCATCCAGCTCAGGAATAACTTTGCCCAGCGCCTTCGCTGCGCCGCTGGAGTAAGGCACTATCGACAGCGCGGCGGCGCGAGCGCCGCGCAGATCTTTTTCCGGCTGATCGTGCAGGGCCTGGCTGTTGGTGTAGGCGTGGGTGGTGTTCATCAAACCGTGCTTAATACCGAAATGCTGGTGCAGAACCTGCGCGGCAGGCGCCAGACCGTTGGTGGTGCAGCTACCGTTGCTGACCACGAAGTGTTTATCCGGGGAGTAGAGGCCATCGTTAACGCCCATCACGATGGTTAAATCATCGTTTTTGCCGGGGGCGGAGATAATCACGCGCTTTGCGCCACCGCTGTGGATATGCACCGCCGCCTTGTCGCGATCGGTGAAGAATCCGGTGGCTTCAATGACGATATCGACTTCACGCTGATGCCACGGGATATTGGCCGGGTCGCGTTCGCTGAATACGGTTATGGGTTTACCGTCAACCACAAGCTGCCCTTCACCGGCGGTAACGTCCGCGTCGAGCTTACCGAGCAGCGAATCGTATTTCAGCAGATGCGCCAGCGTTTTGCTGTCCGTCAAATCGTTGATCGCCACAATCTGAATATCCGAAGTGCCCAGTGCAGCGCGCAGTACGTTGCGTCCGATACGGCCAAAACCGTTAATACCGACCTTTACCATGATTAACTCCTTATCCATTGTCTCTGGCGTCAGAGTAGGCCGGGCAGGCTTTGGCGTAAATGACAAAAAAGGATCACTTTACGCCATTTTGCGACAGTGAAATCGCTGGCGATATTCCCCGGGTGTGAGGTGAAGCTGTTTTTCAAACAGCCGTCGCAGGTTAATGCTGCTGCCAAATCCAGTTTGTTCGGCGATACGATCCAGCGTCTCGTTAGTTTGCTCCAGACGCTGCCGCGCGGCGGCCAGACGGGCTTCGGCGACGTAGCGCGCCGGCGAAGCACCGGTTTCCCGGGTAAATACGCGGGTGAAATTCCTTGGACTCATGGCGACTCTTTCCGCCAGTTTATCCACGCTGAGATCGGTGGTGAGGTTTGCGAGCAACCACGCCAGCAGATCGTTAATGGGGCCCAGGGTGCTGGTCTGCTGAAGGTTGTAGCGGCTAAACTGCAGCTGGCCGCCGGGACGACGCAGGTACATGACGAAATCCTGAGCAATATCGCGCGCCAGGCTGAAGCCGTAGTCCTCTTCAACCAGCGCCAGGGTGAGGTCGAAGCCGGAACTGACCCCGCCAGAGGTCCAGATGTGTTCGTCCTGAATATAGAGCGGACCGCCTTCGACGCGTACCTGAGGAAATTCCGCCTGCAGGGTATCCAGTAGCTTCCAGTGGGTAGTGGCTCGCCTGCCGTCCAGCAGCCCGGTTTGCGCCAGCAGCAGGGCTCCGCCGCATATGGAGGCAATGCGGCGGGCATGGGGAGCCGCAAGGCGCAGCCAGTCAACCACCGCAACCCCTTCCTGCGGGTTTTGACCTCTGCCGGTAATCATGATGGTATCGAGCGGCTCGCGAGGGTCTATCTCATGAAGGCGATGATCGGCCAGCAGATTTAAACCGGACTGACCATGGATCACCTGATGCGGCTGGGTGGTCGCTAGCTGGACCTGGTAGCAAAGCTCCCCGGCGCCTTCCGGGTGCAGACGGTTGGCCTGCATCAGAATGTCGGCAATACCGGCGGATTCAAACAGCATGCCGCCATCCGGGACAATAATAAGTATCTTCTTCATGTCCTGAAAAGTAATCTTTTTACAGAATAAGTCAACAGAACAGACGGGGAAGGGGAAGTTTTTGCCACCGCAGCGACGCTCTCGTCTCGCTCGCTGATGGCGTGACGTCGACGGGATGGGGTTGCCTGATGAGGCTGGTCTCGCACAAACTGGACTGGAAAAATAGTACCGAATGTCTGCTATGAGCGAGGAATGGAAGTTGAACACTCTGCTCTACGTCGCCAAATGGAGCCTTAATCTCCCAGTTTTTCGCGAGTGGGACCTTCAAAGTTGATTCTACTTATATGGCAACTACGCGGTTGACCTAACAAAAAACGAATGGTTTCCCAGATCGAGCGCCCCTTCATTAAACGTTCCCCATTTTTGATGGGCTATCTATAAACGTATCTAACCCTGTCAGTTCGAAATCCGGGGGGACAACCCGGTCACACGTATACTGTTTAATAGCGAACCAGGGAGAAGACAACGTCCGCTCCTGGCACGGAGCGGACGAACTTACTGAGTTGAATCTCCGCTATGAGCTAATAGCAGACATAACATCCCCGGGATAGTTTGGGAAAGGATACTCTTCCAGCATCAGTTTCGGTTCATGCTTTCTGAGGCAGGATACTTTATGCTGGTTACTCTCATTTATAGGATACGACCATGATAACTGTAGAGAAATCCGATCCATTTTCTTCAGAATCCCATCGCTTAATCGAAATGCTATCAGCTGAACTTGCCGCTATTACGGGGGATAGTGGCAAAAGCAATTTCACCGTTGAAGCAATGAATGATGACAAAGCCTTATGGGTATTGGCAAAGAATACTCATGGCGAAGCAATAGGATGCGGCGCTATTCGGCCGATAACGCAAAATATAGCCGAGCTTAAAAGAATGTTTTCAGACCGAAGCGTGCCTGGAGTTGGGGGAGCTTTACTCACTTTTCTGGAAACATCTGCAAAAGATATGGGATATAGCGAACTCAGACTGGAAACCCGACACATCAACCATCGGGCAGTAAATTTCTACGAGAAAAATGGATATATTCGTATTGAAAATTACGGCCCCTATGTCGGTAGGACAGAAGCCGTGTGTTTCTCAAAAGCATTGCGCTGATTGTATTAATTGGACCCGCTTTCCGCTCCAGGCACAACGCTGTCTACCAAACTCCACCAATGCCCATTTAGCTATAGCGTTAAGGCTGTGAGAGTAAAGACAGATAATGATGATGCGCAGGATCGTGTGTTGCGCTCATGCAGAACCATGGTCATCGCGGTTTCTGCATCGACGCGGAGCTGCCGGAGGAGGGCGTAGCGGCCGGCATGACCGAGGAGCGGGATTCCTCCCGGAGAAAACGCGCGGAGTATACAGGCACTTTAAAGGGACCATTTCTCCATGGCGATTCACTGTGCCTGTTTCTGGCCGATATATTCCTCTAATCCCTTTGCCAGAACATCGAAAACCAATTTGCAGCACAGACTATTGCGCAGGTCTTCGTGCATGACGATCCAGGTATCAAGATAGAAAGAAAAGAAATTCGGCAGTAACCTCCGCAGTGGAACAGAGCCATTGGCCAACTGCACCTGGCATATGCCAATGCCGGCCCCGGCGCGAATAAGATTCAGCTGAGCCACGTCGCTGTCGGTGCGCATGGAAAATGCATTCCGGCTTAGCTGAGGGAATTTTTCCAGGGCCTTACGGATGAAAGGCGTATCCTGATCAAAGCCAACCAGCGCATGTTTCAGCAGATCTTCGCTATTTTCAGGCGTGCCATGTTGTGCAAGATAGGACGTTGATGCGTGGAGACCGAGTTCAATGCGGCCAACGCGACGCGCAATAAGCTGTTCCTGTACTGGCGTCGTCATGCGTACAGCAATATCGGCTTCCCTGTGCAGTAAATCCTGAACCCGGTTCGACAGAACTAATTCAATCGTTATTTGTGGGTGAGACTCCCTGAGCCTGGCAATAAGCGGCGGCAGAACCTCAACGCCGATAACGTCACTCGCGGAGACGCGGACGACGCCATGAATGGACGCGCTGTTATGACTAAAGTTGGAGGCTGTGCGCGCTAGCGTATTCGCGGTGCTCTCCATCGCTTCGGCATGCACCCTCAGCGCCAGCGCCGTTTCAGTCGCCAGCAAGCCCGTCTGCGACCGCGTGAACAACACCTGGCCCAGAGCGGATTCAAGCGCAGCGATATGCCGTCCCGCCGTAGGCTGCGTAATCGAAAGCCTGCGTGATGCGCCGGAAAGCGAGCCTTCCCTGAGCACAGCCAGAAATGTTCGGTACCACTCCCATGGGATAGATGTATTCATACAAATTTGTATAGCTGCCCTATAAAGATATGCAATTCCATTTAGCTCTGCCTGTACGTACGCTGTCAAGGTCAAATCAGCAAAGAGGCAGACAATATGGAAACCCGAGGCAAGGTCCTGATACTTGGCGCAACCGGCGGAATCGGTGGTGAAACGGCGCGCCGGCTTATTCAGAAAAAATGGGACGTTCGTGCACTAAAACGAGGACTTCATGGCAGTGAACGACGTGGTGACATCCAGTGGATAGGGGGCGACGCTCTCGACCCGGAGCAGGTCGCCGCTGCGGCAGCAGACTGTAGCGCGATCGTTCACGCCGTTAATCCGCCCGGCTACAGAAACTGGAAGCATCTGGTGCTGCCTATGCTGCGCAACACGATTGGCGCAGCAGAACGAACCGGCGCCTTGATCGTGCTTCCCGGTACCGTTTACAACTATGGACCTGACGCTTTTCCGCTATTACGGGAAGATGCTCAGCAGATGCCGGTCACCAGGAAGGGAGCGATCAGGGTGCAAATGGAGAATGAACTGGCGGCCTATTCGCAGCGTGGCGGACGGGTATTGATCGTCCGCGCGGGGGATTTTTTTGGTCCGCGCGCCGGTAATAACTGGTTTTCTCAAGGTCTGATTAAGCCCGGCAAGCTGCCTGGCGTCATTACCAATCCAGCTTCGTTTGCAACCGGTCACCAGTGGGCTTACTTACCTGATGTCGCGGAAACGATAGCTGCGCTGCTGGCACGACGCGAGGAGCTTGAGCCCTTTGCACGTTTTCATATGCAAGGTCACTGGGATACCGACGGCAGCGAAATGGTCAGCGCGATTCAACGCACAGCGGCACGCTATGGCGGCATGGCCAAAATACAATCATTTCCGTTGTGGTTGATGTACCTGGCAGCACCTTTCAACGCAACCTTACGCGAACTTCTCGAGATGCGGTACCTGTGGCGCCAGCCGGTTCGCCTGGACAATACGAAACTGGTGAATTTTTTAGGTGCCGAGCCTCACACTCCTCTTGATGAAGCTGTCCATGCGACATTACAGGGCCTGGGCTGTATTGATCGTACCGAGATGCCTCGTATAACAATATAGAGACGCTCCAGCGTTGCATCTGGCACGAAGCGGACAAGCTAAATGGCTAAAAATTGCTATTATTTTTCATTCTCAGGCGTTCTATAAATAATCTGAACGCTGCTGAATTGTTTTTCCGCTCTGGATAGAAGATATGGTAACCCGGAAAACTTTGACACCACTCTTCTAACATGCGCACAAGCCTGCCTGCGTTCACTAACTCTCTGGCCTGGGCTTCGGTAAGACAGGCTATCCCCGCACCCTGTACTACTGCCTCAACGATCAGATCGGTATCATTGAAAGTGAGCTGTCCATCAACTCTTACGTTGACTTTTTTTCTTCCGTCGTCAAACTCCCAGATATAATTTCCTCCATTTGTTGGCAGTCTGAAATTAATGCAATTATGAGCTGCCAGCTCAGCCGGATGTTTCGGTAATCCGTAGCGTTCAATATACGTGTGGGAAGCGACTACTGACATTCTCATATCCGGGCTTATGCGAAGTGCAACCATATTAGTTGCGACTAATTCGCCAAGGCGAACCCCCGCATCAAACCTTTCGGATATGATATCCCGGAATCCGGAATCAACGCTGATATCAAATTTTACGTCAGGATAATCTTCGTTGAACGTCCTGATAACAGGAAACAGAATTTGCCTCGCTGCATAGGGCGGAGCAGTAATACGAATAGATCCTGACGGTTTTTCCCTTAACGCTCCGACTTCGTTGAGACCCAGAGCGATGCTCTCAAAAGCGGGCTGCAGAGTGTTATAAAGCTGTTCTCCAGCCTGAGTCAGGGAAACCTGGCGGGTTGAACGTGTAAAAAGCCGTACGCCCAGACGCATTTCAAGCCGTTTAAGGGCATGACTCAAAGCAGACTGTGATGTTTCCAGTCGCACCGACGCTTTTGTAAAACTGAGCTCCTCAGCAAGCGTGATGAAGGTATTTAAGTCAGTTAAATCAATCTTATTCATGATGAATTATTCAGGATTTATTAATTTTCAGTATAACCATTATACTGGTTTATGTCTTAATTTCATTTTTCTGTTCATTTATAGTTCAGTTTCTGCCGTAGTTAAACACAGAGCCCCGCAATGCCGGGCAAAGGACAGGTACAGAAAATGAACAGCATCTCTCGACGTACTCTTCTGGCGGGTTCCGCCTCAATCGCAGCGATATCATCCCTTACGGGTATCCCTTCATTCGCCGCAGTGAATAAAGACCCGAAAACGAGGACCTCTCCTTACTCTCCCAATGCCGGCATTTATCGCCACACGCTGGGGTCGGCTGAGCTTTATTCAATCACAGATGGTTCAAACAGTTTTCCGCGCAGGGATAACTTTGTCTTGAATGCCAGCCCACAGGTTGTTACATCGGAACTTACAAACAATTTTTTAGATCCGGACACAATCACGCTGACCTTTACTCCTGTGCTCCTTAAAACAAAAGGTCAAACGGTAGTGATTGACACGGGGCTGGGGGAAAATGCGTTTCAACAAAGTAAGGGCATCGGGGGACAGTTCCACCGGAACCTTTCGGCAGCAGGATTCAGTACAAAACAGATTGATAAAGTTTTAATTACACATTTTCATGCTGACCACATCGGAGGCTTAATTACTGCTGATAATAAGCCAGCATTTCCGGACTCACAGATTTATGTTCCGGCAGCAGAATATGCGTTCTGGATGAGTGACAGCAATATGAAAAATGCCGCCACAGAAGGAATAAAAACGAACTTTGAACGTGCCAGAAATATATTTGGCATCATTGGAACCAACCTGCATAAATTCGAACCCGATGAAGAGGTTGCCCCGGGGGTAACGTCTATTGCAACCCCCGGCCACACCCCGGGCCACTCTTCATTTATAATCAGTTCTGAAAATCACACCGCCATTGTTCAGGGGGACGTGACAACGCATCCGGCTCTGTTTATACGCCATCCTGAATGGCATGGATGGTCAGATATGGATCCTGATTTGGCTGAAAAAACACGTCGACAACTTTATGACCGGATTGTGAAAGATAAGATCCTTCTTCAGGGTTTTCATTTTTCATTCCCCTCGATGGGCCACGTAGTTAAACCTGACGATGGTTACCAGTTTGTACCTTTAATGTGGGATCCATCGTGACAGTACGGGCATCATCATGAATACCAGTGCAGATACTTTTATCTACTGGCAAGTCAGGATCTCGTAAACGTAACGAACTACATTTTCAGGAAATATCGGACTGACAATAAAGAGCCTTGGTTAATCAGGCTCTTTAATCAAAGGCGAGGGGCATCTGCCTGTCCCGTATTCGAACCGCTGCGCTTAATCTGCATGAGATGAGCATGATCGACAGGTCGAAAAAAAGCAAGAGATTGAGTGGCTTATCAGTACCAACCGCTTCTGGCGCTGGTGGTTGGGGGAAAAGACCGCTGAGCCTGTGCAGCGTGAGAAGAGGACGTTAATAGAGGAATAAAAACATCGCCAGATTTGCCCGTGGCGGCTACAGTTAAGATTATTTAACTGGTATGACCACATAGGCGGATATCTTTTATGAACCTGATAACAATCCCTGTAAATCAGGGGGATGTTCTGGCTGCCACAGTATGGGAGAGAAGCGATGCTAAAGCGCTGGTGATCCTCCATCCTGCCACCGCGGTATCACAGGCGTTTTACAAGGACTTCGCTGAGTACCTTTACGCAATGGGATTCAATGTTCTGACCTACGACTATCGGGGGATAGGTCATTCCAGGTCAGGCACGCTACAACACTGTCATGTCTCTATGTCCGACTGGATCGAGCAGGATGTCGGCTGCGTTACCGCCTGGGCAAAGCTGCGTTTCCCCAATCTTCTGCTGATGGCGGTAGGGCACAGCGTTGGCGGGCACGCTATTCTGCTTTCGACGGCCACCCGGTCGCTGCATGCGGCGGTTCTTGTTGCTTCGCACGCTGGCGTCACCCGCACAATTAAACAAACGCAGGAAAAGCTCAGAGTCTGGTTTTTATTACGTATTCTGGCGCCGGTTCTGTGTCGTACCTTTGGCTATATGCCTGCCAGACGCCTCGGGCTGGGGGAAGATTTACCCGCGCCCGTCATGCTGCAATGGGGGCGCTGGAGTGCCATGCCCGACTATTTTTATGACGATCGCGCCTGGGATGCGCGCCGACGGGCAAGCGAAGTCACGTTACCCCTTCTGGTACTCGGTTTTGATGACGATCCCTGGGCTAATTCTGCAGCGATTACGCGCCTGATGGCGCCGGTGGAAAACGCAAAAATTGAACGCCGCGAGATCCGGCACGCGGATTATGGTATTCCGGTCGTCGGCCACATGGGCTTTTTCCGTACCCGATGTGCGGAAAAAATATGGCCTGAAGTCGGTCGCTGGCTGGCAAGCCAGTGTCAACCCCAGGGATAATGTCTTCCCGGCTATTTTTTCTTGTAGTCGAAGAGATTAACAGGACATGGTATGCCGTAACCGTCGGTGCTCAGGTTCCAAAGCGGCAACAGGCGCATCCGCGGAAATAGTTCATCGCGACTCAGAGAGATATCATGTCTGTTCAAAAAAGGGCGAAGAGGATGCACTAAGATGCTGGCTTATATCACTATAGGTACAAATGACTTTCAGCGCTCCGTGGACTTTTATGAGGCGATTTTTAAAGTTCTTGGCTACTCACGACTGCCAGCCTGGACAGAAAGCTGGGCAATGTGGGGAGATGAAAATAATCCACATGAGGTATTCAACTTCTGTATTTGTCCTCCTTTTGACCGGCATCCCGCAACGGCGGGAAACGGGACAATGTTCGCATTCCATGCAGACAGCGCTGACCTTGTCAGGCGGTTTCATGCAGCAGGCCTCCTTGCGGGAGGGGAGAATGAAGGCGATCCAGGTACACGAACCGCATACGGCCCCGACTTTTATGTTGCCTATCTGCGCGATCCTGACGGGCATAAGCTGGCATGCGTTTGTCAGCATTATTCTCCTGAAGCAGATAAGTTCATAGATGAAGAATAGTGGCTTCACTTATCACATTTTACGGTTTTGAGCGTTTATAACGCTTAGCGGTGAAAGGCGGCATTTCCGGCGAAGACACTCAAAATCGTCTTCGGCTTGGACAGTCCGCTCCTGGCACAAAGCGGACCATCTGAAGCGTCGCGAGAGCTGCTATGAGCGAGAGGCGGACACTGGGTTTAATGTTTCGGTAAAACTTACCGGGCAGATTTCGAGACTACACCAGACCCGCTGAACAACATGCGGATACCAAGGCCTATCATGACAACGCCTGTAAATCGTTCCTGCCATTTGATAAAGCCTGGGTGTTTACGTAGCCAGTTTCCAAATGTCCCTGATGCCATTGCGACTGACCCCAGGGAAACAATTCCTGCCAGCTTTTGAATACTCCCCAGAACAAGCAATTGCAGCCAGACAGGACCCGCGGCGGGATCGATAAACTGAGGAAGAAAAGCAAACATGAACAGCAGGGATTTTGGGTTCGTCAGGCTGTTCAGGGCACCTTCCTTAACCGCATTCCAGTCAGAAATTATTGCGGTTTTTCGCAGCCGAGTATCTGTGCCTGAAGTCGCTATCATTTTTATGCCCAGCCACATCAGATAAGCCGCACCAGCCCACCTTAGCAGATCCAGCGCAACTGGCCAGGCATGCACAACGGTCACCAGCCCAAGAACAAGAAAAGAAACTTGCACAAAACCTGCGACAAAGACATTGCCCAGAACCGTAAGCAGTGCAATACGTCTTCCCTGACCGACTCCTCTGGCGATGGTCAGCATCATGTCTGGCCCCGGAGAAATTTCCAGAAGCGTCAGCGCGAGAAGGAAAGTCATAAACGTTTCGATGGAAGGCATCGTGGTTGAGTCCGGAAAAAAATTTCTGCTACGTTACCTCAGACTGATTCGAGCCGAAAGTGGAAGATACTGCAACGTCCGCCTACGGCACGAAACGGACAAGTGCAAAGGTCCGCTATGAGCGAGAAGCGGACATAGATAGGGCTAAAGATTTGTGCATGATGCATTAAGGATGATTTATTCTCTGTATTAGAACCTGCAGAGCGTTTTAGCATCATTGGTCGTTCAATCAGCCATATATGAACTGGCTTGCTGACATCGTCAGATTACCTGTAACCGGCCGACAGTCACCTTTATTTGTTAACAGACACAGTTAAAAATCTCGACCTGAACCAGGACCAGCCGCTAACAGTTTATGCTTTGAGCATATAGAGACATGATTGCACTGTCTGACCGGTCGATGTGGTTACCTCTACAGGAACCCGTTCATACTCAGAACCTTCGAACTCATCGAGTAGGTGCCAGTGATTATGTAAATTCTCTGACTTGAAAAGAAAACCCGGTACACGATGACCTGAGTCATCCAGTACAATTCCCGGATAACCCATCTCTGCACCCCAGCCTTTCTCTAATAAAGAACCCCCAACGTGGCCTTCCTGCCATGTTCCCCCGATATTTTCAAGAATATGAGCATTAGGCCGGCCAGGTCCGAGTGTCCCGTAAACAAACTTTCCATTATTCCTCCGGGTATCGCTATGAAAATAATAATGTTCTTTTTGTTAATTTTGATTTTTGGACTCTGGCCTGACAAATCATTTGTTCTCACAACACGCGTGAATTATTATCACGCGTATGATGTTCGATCGCCTTCCCCCATTGCAAACTCTGCGCGCTTTTGAAGCCACAGCCCGCCTCTCAAGCATGACGCTGGCGGCAGCGGAGTTGCACGTTACGCATGGTGCGATAAGCCGGCAAATCCGGAAGCTCGAAGAGCATCTGGGGTTAAAGCTATTTTTCAGGCTGACGCGGCAGATAATTCTGACGGAGCAAGGGGCTGAATTTCACCAACTGGTTACCCGTCTTTTGAGCGATTTAATGCGGGAGTCCGAGCGTCTGCGAGGAAGAAACCTGATAAAAAGTTTACGTATAAGTACAACGGTTTCATTTGCCAGTAAGTGGTTAGAACCGCGTTTAAGTCGGTTCAGGCAGAGATATCCTGAATTTGAAATTGAGCTGGATGTTACTGACGTTAATGTGGATCTTAATGATGGCCAGGTAGATGCTGCCATTCGTTACGGCCTTGGCAATTATCGAGATGTTTCGTCTGAACGTATGTTCGATGAAACAGTCACTCCTGTCTGTAGCCCAGATTTTCTTGAGAAACATAATGGTCTGACAGAGATTAAGGGACTTTTAAATTGCGTTCTTCTGCATGAGTACAGAATGCAGGCGAACTGGAAGGCATGGTTTGAGATGGCCGGAGAAAAAAATTTTTGCTGCCAGCAGGGGCCCTTATGGACTCTTGGCAGCATGGCGACTGAGGCGGCTATACGTGGCGAAGGCGTTGCTTTGGGACGCAGCGTTCTGATTGCAGATGATGTCGCTGCTGGAAGGCTTGTTGTTCCGTTTCCACAGTTCAAGCTTAAGGCTGAGCGGGGGTACGATTTAGTCTACCGTTCAGATAATCAGGACTCATTTAAAATAAGCATTCTAAGACAATGGCTCGCTGAAGAATTGAGCTCGTTGAAAGATTGAATGGCTGTCTAAAAAAATCCGCTTTTGGCACAACGCTGTCTACCGCACATTTCACTTAATCAGCAGGGGATGCGCCGCTGAAACCGCTGTCTGGTAAATCTATAATCACCAGGGTGCCAAAGCTGCCTGCTTCTACCGTATGAGGAATTCCCGCTTTGGCTATATAAAGCTGGCCGGGCGCGACGGAAATTTTTTTCTCCTGCACGCTCAGTTCCAGACGTCCGTCTATAACCAGTAATCCCTCGTCATATTCATGTACCTCCTCAGCGACAGAGTGGGCATCCATGCGCAGGACTTTGAGATTCGTTGCCCCAACGCGGCCTAAGATCCGGGAGCGCCAGGACGCCGGCAATGCCTGCGCTTCGGTTCTGAGATCGTAAAGCGACATAAAGCCATTCTCATTGATATTCGTTGCCTGCTTTTATGCCATATAAGTTAATCGCCGACATCTAACATATATGGCAAAAGAAGTTGAAAAACAGGCTATACCGGTCCTGCTGCCCGCTGCATGTGCATTGACCGCGGATAAATAAAAACGGCCCCATCGCTGAGGCCGTGACGTGCCTATTGTTTCTTCTCGCCCAGCGTCGGCGTCTCGTCAAAGAAGTTCCACGGTTTCAGCAGCGCGTGCGCCCACTCGGTCGGCATAATCGGCCACTCCTCGGCGCGGGCCACGTGGGTGGTGCCGGTGGTGATCCACACCACGTCATCATGGTTGTCCAGCGACTCGTCATCTTTCGCGTACTGGCCGAGGCCGGTGTCGTGAATCGAACGGTTAGGGTACTTGCCTTCCGGGAAGCGCTCGGTGGGATGATAGCGGGTGACCCACAGCTGCTTATCCATAAAGCTCAGACGATGGTAAATCCACTCATCAGGCGCGAATTTTGCCCCGGTGGCGACCGGATGCGTGCCGCCCGCGTAGGGGATAATCTGATACGACACCGGGTTACCCATCCGGTTTTCTTTCGTGGTATTGCTCAACAGACGAATGGTGCCCGGGTCAAATTTCTGCGCCGCTTTCTGCTCACTATCAATCGTGTACTGATTGATCTGCATGGTGCTGGTACGCGGACCGCCGGCGGTATTCGGCTTCACTTCCGGGTCCATGGCTACCAGCGTGTTGTTCTCGCCGTCAACGTCAAGATCGAGGCGGAAGTTGTAAATATGCTGGTGGGTGGTGCCGACAATATTATGGTCAATCAGCGTGCCGTAGCGGGTGTCCTCTTTGGCGCTCGGATCGTGCATGGTCTTCGCCTGCACGCCTTTCACCGCTTCGATGCCGGTCGCCCCGGCATCAATGCCGATGGTGCCGTTTTCGTGGAATACCCAGTCAAAAATATAGTCGTAGTTGCCGACGGTGCTGATCCAGCGCACCACCAGCTCGCGGCGCTGGGTACTGACGTTCGGCTTGCCCATCTCCTGATGCTTATACTCCGGCCCGGCGTAGCGTTCGAAGATGGCGATTGCGCGCGGGATGGTCGTGGGCGTGCCGGTATAGTCGGCGATGGTTTCATCCAGCAGGACCGCGTTAGACGGCGCGTCCTTGCCGCGCACGATAGGTGAGGTCAGGGTGCCCATACCGTAGTCGCCGGAATCGAGATAGGCCTTAAAGTACCAGCCCACGTCCGGGTCGCCGTAGGGGACGATCATCCCGCCCAGCGAACCTTCATACATCACCTGACGTTTCTTGCCGTTATCGTTATATGTCACGGTGGAGAGAATCGGCCCAACGCGGGAGTTCATGCGCAGGTGGAAATCCCAGTTTTGCCAGTGGATCATATCGCCGGTAATGGTGTAGTTTTTGCCCTCTGGCTCAATGATATCCAGCGGTTTAACCTTTGGCGCAACGCGGTCGCGCCCGTCATAGGGGCGGGCCGCCATAGGTACCGGGATCGTCGGCCCCTCTTCGATTTTGATGATCTTCTTCTGCTCAAGGTCGACCACCGCTACCAGGTTTTCAATCGGATGCGCCCAGTAGTTACCGTCGCCAACGTCAAGATAGCTGACCACTTTCAGCAGCCGCGCGTCCTGCTTGAGGCCATCTTTGCCGTCGAAGTAGCCGACGGTCAGCGGGGTGGTAATCACCTTGCTCGGGTCGTCGATGCCGTGCTTTTTTAACACTTCGGCAAATTCGCTGCTGGCGTTGATGATGTTCTGCACGCTGGCGAAATCATCCAGCAGCACCATGCCGTGGGCGTCTTTAATCGGTGTCCATGAAAGCACTTTTTTATTCTGTAAATCCACCACCGCCTCAATAACGTGTTTGCCGTCGAGCATGATCACGTCGGCAGCGCGCGGGGCGTTGACCGGCGTACCGTTGAGGGCAAAATCCCACACCGCTTTTTTATCCGGCTCGCGCAGGGAGATCTCGGTGAATCGGGTATTGGGTTTGAAATCCGCCGCGGCTTTAACGATAGCGACTGCTGCGCTGATTTCCGCCGCTGACAGCGAGTTCAGCGGATGCGGGCGTTTTTCCACCTGGAAAGTCTGGTCAAGACCGGACTGAAACACGTCGTTGATAAAGGTGTCAGAAACCCACGCTTTGCCGTCTTTCATCACTACCGGCACCTGCAGCTCCAGGGTTTTACCATTGACGATGGCCGTTTTCGCCCCCGGTTTTACCTTTACGTAAGCGCCGTCTTTAATCAGGGTAAACATCTGCGCGTAGTCATCCCACTGAACGTCCGCGCCAAAATCCTGCAGGGTTTTGTCCATCGGGACCATATGGGCTTCGCCGCCGTGGGCGAACGCCGGGCTTTGCCAGGCGCAAAACAGAGCAACAGCCAACGCCAGAGCCGTTTTGCGGGGAGAAAGAATCGCCATTGAGACCTCACCTTATTGTTGTGTTGTGCAGCGCCGCTGCGAATGTCGGCTTGTGTATCGTTAACCTAACAGCGGTCAGCGCCGAGGCGTTTGCCTGCTTTTGCCAGGTTGTTTGTCAGTTTTGCCAGTTACAAAAAATGCCTCCGCAGAGGCATGAAGAGGGCGATAAAGATGGGCGAATTTCTAATATTTACTCCGCAAAATCCCCCTGCTGGCGGGCCACCAGGGTCAGGATGGAGTAGAGCGCGACCGCCTGCTGGTGCTGGTTAAAAATCTCTACCGCCCACTCGACGACGCCGGTCGCTTTCTCCTCCGCGCTGCGCTGGCGTTTCACCGTTTTGCGTTTGCAGGTCAGGCGTACCTGGATGGTATCCCCCGGCTTCACCGGCTCGATAAAGCGCAGATTTTCCATTCCGTAGTTGGCGATCACCGGGCCGACCCCGGCGTCAACAAATAGCCCGGCAGCGGCGGAAATCAGGAAATAGCCGTGCACCACGCGCTCGCCGAAAATCGACTCCGCGGCGGCAATCTTATCCATATGAGCGTAAAAGTGATCGCCGCTCAGGCAGGCGAAGTTGACGATATCCGCCTCGGTCAGGGTGCGGCGCGGCGTCAGCAGGCTGTCGCCCGGCTGGATCTCCTCGAAATATTTACGGAACGGGTGAATGCGGTCTTCCACCACCTGCGCGCCGCGCACCCACTGCTGGCCAATGGCGGCGAGCATCGTCGGGCTGCCCTGAACCGCGGTGCGCTGCATATAGTGCTTCACCGCCCGCAGGCCGCCCAGCTCTTCGCTGCCGCCGGCGCGCCCCGGGCCGCCGTGTACCAGCTGCGGCAGCGGGGAGCCGTGGCCGGTTGATTCTGCGGAGGACTCTTCGTTCAGTATCTGAATACGCCCGTGGGCGCGGGCGGCGCCGAGAATAAACGCCCGCGCCAGTTCGCCGCTGGCGGTCACCAGGGTTCCGGCCAGGCTACCTTCGCCGGCCCGCGCCAGGGTCATGGCGTGCTCAACGTTCTGATACGGCATCAGGGTGGCGACGGGACCAAACGCTTCAATAGCGTGTACCGCCGGGGTCTCGTCCGGCTGCGGGCAGTACAGCAGCGTTGGCGGGAAGAAGGCGCCGGCGGCGCTGAAATCGGCCTGGCCGCCCAGCAGCACGTCACATCCAGCGCCCACCAGACGGTTGACGTTATCCTGCACGTCCTGACGCTGTTCGTGGTTGACCAGCGCGCCCATCTTCACGCCTTCCTGCGCCGGGTCGCCGACCACCACTTTTTGCAGGCGCGCAATCAGCGCGTCGCTCACCGCTTTCACCTGCTCCTGCGGCACAATAATACGCCGGATGGCGGTGCACTTTTGCCCGGCCTTCGCCGTCATCTCTCGTACCACTTCGCGAATAAATAGCGCGAACTCCGGCTGCGCCGGCGTGACGTCGTCACCGAGTACGCAGCAGTTCAGCGAATCAGCTTCCATGGTGAAGGGAATGGACTTCGCGACCAGGTTGGGATGCACCCGCAGCTGCTGTCCGGTACGGGCCGAGCCGGTAAAGGTGACAACGTCCTGGCTATCGAGATGGTCGAGCAGATCGCCCGCGCCGCCGCAGATCAGGCTGATTGCCCCCTCCGGCACCAGCCCACTATCAACAATCATTTTGACCATCGCCTGCGTCAGCTGCGCGGTGGCGGTAGCCGGTTTGATGATGGCGGGCATACCGGCAAGCCAGGTGGGCGCCAGCTTTTCCAGCATGCCCCAGCAGGGGAAGTTAAAGGCGTTGATATGCACCGCCACGCCGGATTTTGACGTGAGCACGTGGCGGGCGGCGAAGCCTCCCTGTTTTGACAGCGGGATCGGCTCATCTTCCGGCCACAGGATATCGTCCGGCAGCTCGCGGCTGCCGAGACCGGCGTAGGTGAAAAGGGTGCCAATGCCCCCTTCGATATCTACCCAGCTATCGGCGCGGGTGGCGCCGGTTTCGGCGGAGATCGCGTACAGCTCTGCTTTCTGCTCCAGCAAATATCTGGCGAGCGCCTTCAGCATCGCGCTGCGCTCAATAAAGCTCATCGCCCCCAGCGCTTTGCCGCCGCGCTCAATCGCGAAGCGTCGCGCCTGCGCCATATCCAGACCCGCGCTGGTGACTTCCCATAGCGCTTCGCCGCTGATGGCGTGATGGATGGTACGCGCGTGGCCCCGGCCGGTCTGCCACGCGCCGGACAAGTAGCTGGCTAACTGCTGCATGGTTCATCTCCAGATGTGTTACGTGAAATATCTATAAATAGTTCTTTGGTGAATCATAAAAATCAAGCTCGCATTTAATAATTTATTAACATTGTGATCGGTGATGATCTGCGTTATGCACTTAATATCTTGTTAATAAGGGTTTTTACAAAAGCTTTTGCGGTCGCTATCACAAAAAGAACAAACAGAATTTGTGGTTTTATTTAACCTGAATGTAACTTTTATAAAACAAAGTGATTCGAAAATTATTTTTAATCGAACTTATTGGAATCATAAAGGTGATGACGTGACAGAAGAACAACGCTTTGACCAGCGCATCGCGCAGGAGACGGCCATCGAACCGCAGGACTGGATGCCGGAAGCCTACCGCAAAACGCTGATCCGCCAGATTGGTCAGCACGCGCACTCGGAAATCGTCGGCATGTTGCCGGAAGGCAACTGGATCACTCGCGCGCCGACCCTTAGGCGCAAAGCGATTCTGCTGGCGAAAGTGCAGGATGAAGCCGGGCATGGCCTGTACCTCTACAGTGCGGCGGAAACCCTCGGCTGCGCCCGCGAAGACCTGTATCAGAAGATGCTCGACGGCAAGATGAAGTACTCCTCCATTTTTAACTACCCGACCCTGAGCTGGGCGGATATCGGCGTGATTGGCTGGCTGGTGGACGGCGCGGCCATCGTCAATCAGGTGGCGCTGTGCCGCACCTCCTACGGACCCTACGCCCGGGCAATGGTCAAGATCTGCAAAGAGGAGAGCTTTCACCAGCGCCAGGGGTTTGAAGCCTGCATGGCGCTGGCGCAGGGCAGCGACGCGCAGCGGCAGATGCTGCAGGACGCCATCAACCGTTTCTGGTGGCCGGCGCTGATGATGTTCGGCCCGGGTGACGATAACTCGCCAAACAGCGCCCGCAGCATGGCGTGGAAAATCAAGCTCCACTCGAACGACGAACTGCGCCAGCGCTTTGTCGATAACACCATTCCGCAGGTGGAAATCCTCGGCATGACCGTACCCGACCCGGATTTGCGGCTGGATGAAACCAGCGGCCACTACCGCTTTGGCGCCATCGACTGGCACGAATTTAACGAAGTGATTGCCGGACGCGGGATCTGCAACCACGAACGCCTGGGCGCTAAACGCAAGGCATGGGAAGAGGGCGCGTGGGTGCGGGAAGCCGCGCTGGCGCATGCGCAAAAACAGCAGGCTCGCGACGCCGCGTAAGGAGAATGAAGATGAGCAAAAACTACTGGCCGTTATATGAAGTGTTCGTTCGCAGCAAACAGGGACTGTCGCACCGCCACGTCGGCAGTCTGCACGCCGCCGATGACCAGATGGCGCTGGAAAACGCCCGCGATGCCTATACCCGCCGCAGCGAAGGCTGTTCGATTTGGGTGGTGAAGGCCAGCGAAATCGTCGCCTCGCAGCCCGAAGAGCGCGGCGCATTTTTCGACCCGGCGGAGAGCAAAGTCTATCGTCATCCCACCTTCTACACCGTGCCCGACGGCATGGAACATATGTGAGGCCACGATGAAAAACGATAACCCCGTTGCCGCTTATGCCCTGCGCCTCGGCGATAACGGCCTGGTGCTGGCCCAGCGTCTGGGCGAGTGGTGCGGCCATGCGCCGGAGCTGGAGATCGATCTGGCGCTGGCCAATATCGGCCTCGACCTGCTGGGGCAGGCGCGCCATTTCCTCAGCTACGCCGCCGAACTGACCGGCAGCGGCGATGAAGATACCCTGGCCTTTGGCCGCGACGAGCGCCAGTTTTGCAATTTACTGCTGGCGGAGCAGCCAAACGGCAACTTCGCCGACACCCTCGCTCGCCAGTTTTTCATCGATGTCTGGCACGTGGCGCTGTTCGGCCGCCTGGTCGGCAGTCGCGATGCGCAGCTTGCCGCCATCGCCGCCAGGGCGCTGAAAGAGGTGCGCTACCACCAGCGCTTTAGCCGCGGCTGGCTGGAGCGCCTGGGCTACGGCACGGCGCTTTCCGCCCAGAGAATGCAGAGCGCGGTGGATAACCTGTGGCGCTTTACCGGCGAGCTGTTCCAGGCCGATGAGCTGGAAATTGAGCTGAGTGCGCAGGGCATCGCCGTCGACCCCCGCGAACTGCAGGCCGAATGGCAGAACGCGGTGCACACGGCGCTGATCGACGCCGGTTTGCAGATCCCGCAAGAAGCGGCTTTCCGCAGCGGCGGTAAGCAGGGGCTGCACAGCGAACATCTCGGGCCGCTGCTGGCGGAGATGCAGTATTTACAGCGCGCCTATCCCGGCCAGCAGTGGTAGCAGGAGGGGATTATGCAACGTCTGGTTGATATCGCGCCCCCGGAGGTCCACGCCGTCTGGGATCTGTTAGGCGCCATTCCCGATCCGGAAGTGCCGGTGCTGACCATTACCGACCTCGGCCTGGTGCGCAGCGTGGAGCGCCGCGGCGATGGCTGGGTGATTGGCTTCACGCCAACCTATTCGGGCTGCCCGGCCACCGAACATCTACTGGGAGAAATCCGCGCGGCAATGACGGAAAACGGCTACGCGCCGGTGCATATCGTGCTGCAGCTTGACCCGCCGTGGACCACCGACTGGATGGGGCCGGACGCGCGTGAACGCCTGCGCCAGTACGGCATCAGTCCGCCGCAGGGCCATGCCTGCCATGCCCACATGCCGGAGGACGTGGTCTGCCCGCGCTGCGGCAGCCGCCACACCTCGCTGATTAGCGAATTCGGTTCCACGGCCTGCAAAGCGCTGTATCGCTGCGACAGCTGCCGGGAACCCTTTGATTACTTTAAATGTATTTGAGGTTGCGATGACGACATTTCATTCGCTTACCGTGGCGAAAGTGGAGCCGGAAACCCGCGATGCGGTCACCATCACCTTTGCCATTCCCGACGCGCTGCGTAATGCATACGCCTTCCGTCCGGGCCAGCATCTGACCCTGAAAGCGCGCCTTGGCGGGGAAGAGCTCAGGCGCTGCTACTCCATTTGCCGCAGCCGCTCGCCGGGTGAAATCAGCGTGGCGGTGAAGGCCATCGCCGGCGGGCGCTTCTCGCGCTATGCCCAGAGCGACATTCAGCAAGGCATGGCGCTGGACGTGATGGTGCCGCAGGGACATTTCGGCTACCAGCCGCAGGCCGGGCGTTGCGCTGACTACCTGGCGATTGCCGCCGGCTCCGGCATTACGCCGATGATGGCGATTATCGACGCCACCCTCGCCACCGAAGTCGACAGCCGCTTCACGCTGGTTTACGGCAACCGCAGCAGCCACAGCATGATGTTCCGTCAGGCGCTGGCCGACCTGAAAGACCGCTATCCGCAGCGTCTGCAGGTGGTACACCTGTTCAGCCAGGAGTCGATGGACAGCGATCTGCTGCAGGGGCGCATCAACGGCGACAAGCTGCGCGAACTGGCCGCCCATCTGCTGGACTTCAGCCGCTTCGAGCACGCCTTTATCTGCGGCCCGGCGGCGATGATGGATGAAGCGGAGATCGCCCTGCGCGAGCTGGGCATACCGGAGGACGCGATTCATCTGGAACGTTTTAATACCCCGGACAGCCGCGCCAGGCGGGCTACCGGCGTCCAGGCGGAGGGCCGCGCGGTCACGATTCGTCAGGACGGCCGCGACCGAATCATTGCCCTGAGCGCGGAGGATGACAGCATTCTTGACGCCGCGCTGCGCCAGGGGGCGGACCTGCCGTTTGCCTGCAAGGGGGGCGTCTGCGCCACCTGTAAATGCAAAGTGCTGCGCGGCGAGGTGGCGATGGCCGCTAACTACAGCCTTGAAGCCGACGAACTGGCGGCGGGCTACGTGCTGAGCTGTCAGGCGCTGCCCACCAGCGACGATGTGGTTGTCGACTTTGACGCGCGGGGGATGGCATGAGCGAACTGTTCATTGCTCGTCACGCGCGCGTACTGCAGCTGACGCTAAATCGCCCGCAGGCGCGCAACGCTTTGAATAACGCGCTGCTGACGCAGATCGCCGACGTGCTCGACGCGGCGGCGCTGGACCCGTCGGTCGGCGTCTGCGTCATCAGCGGTAACGAACGCTTCTTTGCCGCAGGGGCTGACCTGAACGAAATGGCGGAAAAAGATCTGCCCGCCACGCTCGATGATATTCGCCCGCGGCTGTGGGCGCGTATCGACGCCTTCAGTAAACCGCTGATCGCTTCGGTTAACGGCTATGCCCTCGGCGCCGGATGCGAGCTGGCGCTGCTCTGCGATCTGATTGTCGCCGGCGATAACGCCCGCTTCGGCCTGCCGGAAATCACCCTCGGCATGATGCCGGGCGCGGGCGGGACCCAGCGCCTGATCCGCTCCGTCGGTAAGGCGCTGGCCAGCCGGATGGTCTTGAGCGGCGAAAGCATTGATGCCCATCAGGCGCAGCGGGCGGGGCTGGTATGCGAGGTTTATCCGCCAGCGCTCACCGATGAATACGCGCTCGGCCTGGCGGCAACCGTGGCTCGCCACTCGCCGCTGGCGCTGCGCGCGGCTAAGCAGGCTTTGCGGCTGTCGCAGGAGGTGAGCCTGCAGGCCGGGCTTCAGCAGGAGCGCCAGCTGTTTACTTTGCTGAGTGCGACCGAAGATCGCCGCGAAGGCATCGACGCCTTTTTACATAAACGTACTGCGGAATTTAAAGGACGCTAATCGTGGAAGCTTTCATTCTCAGCGAAGTGGAACAGGGCGTGATGACGATTACCCTTAATCGCCCGGACCGTCTGAACAGTTTTAACGACCTGATGCACCAGCAGCTGGCGGCGTGCCTGAAACAGGCCGAACGCGACGACAGCATACGCTGCCTGCTGGTGACCGGCGCGGGGCGCGGTTTTTGCGCCGGGCAGGATTTAAATGACCGTAACGTCGACCCCAGCGGGCCGGCTCCGGATCTCGGGCTCTCGGTTGAGCGTTTCTACAACCCCCTGGTGCGCCGTCTGGCGGCGCTGCCGAAACCGGTGATTTGCGCGGTGAACGGCGTCGCGGCGGGCGCGGGGGCTACGCTGGCGATGGGCTGCGATATCGTGCTGGCGGCGCGTTCAGCGAAGTTCGTTATGGCGTTCAGCAAGCTTGGTCTGGTGCCGGACTGCGGCGGCAGCTGGTTTCTGCCGCGCGTGGCGGGGCGCGCGCGCGCGATGGGGCTGGCGCTGCTGGGCGATAGCCTGAGCGCGGAGCAGGCGGCGCAGTGGGGGATGATCTGGCAGGTGGTGGATGACGCCGAGCTGAAAGACACCAGCCTGGCGCTGGCCCGGCACCTGGCCGCCCAGCCGACCTATGGCCTCGGGCTGATTAAAAACGCGCTGCGGCTGGCGGAAACCCAGACCCTGGACCAGCAGCTTGACCTGGAGCGCGACTACCAGCGCCTGGCCGGACGCAGCGCCGACTATCGCGAAGGCGTCAGCGCTTTTCTGGCGAAGCGTCCACCTCACTTCAGCGGGAAATAGCCGATGAGCACAACGTTACCTACCGTCGCGGTGATAGGCAGCGGCACCATGGGCGCCGGCATTGCCGAAGTGGCCGCCGCCGCCGGGCATCCGGTACTGATTTACGACATCGCCCCTGAGGCGGTGGTTCGCGCCATCGACGGGATTCGCCAGCGGCTGGCCTCCCGCGTCAGCCGCGGCAAGCTGGCGGCGGAAAAGGCCGGGGCGCTGCTGTCGCGTCTGGCACCGGCTGAGGATCTGAGCGCTTTAGCCCGTGCGGAGTTGGTTATTGAAGCCGCCTCCGAGCGCCTGGACGTGAAAAAAGCGCTGTTCAAACAGCTGGCCGAAATCTGCTCCCCGTCAGCGCTGCTGGTCAGCAACACGTCGTCGATATCGATCACCGCCATCGCCGCGGGAATAAAACACCCGGAGCGGGTCGCCGGGCTGCACTTCTTTAACCCGGCCCCGGTAATGAAGCTGGTGGAAGTGGTCAGCGGCCTGGCCACCTCGGCGGAAGTCGTCGCACAGCTCTGCCAGCGGGTCAGCGACTGGGGAAAGCAGCCGGTTCGCTGCCGCTCAACGCCCGGCTTTATCGTCAACCGCGTGGCGCGGCCTTTTTATGCCGAAGCGTGGCGAGCGCTGGAGGAGCAGGTCGCCGCGCCGGAGGTGATTGACGCCGCCTTGCGCGACGGCGGCGGTTTTCCCATGGGGCCGCTGGCGCTGACCGACCTGATTGGCCAGGACGTCAACTTTGCGGTGACCTGTTCGGTATTTAACGCCTTCTGGCAGGACCGCCGCTATCTGCCGTCGCTGCTGCAGCAGGAGCTGGCGCTGGCCGGACGGCTGGGTAAAAAGAGCGGGCAGGGGGTCTACTGCTGGCCTGGCGAAGCGCAGCCTGAGCTGGCCTTGGCCGCCGTATCGGCAGAACGCGCAGCAAAGCGCATAAAACGTGACGTTGTCACCGATCTGGACGAGGTGCTGCTGCTGGAAACGACCGGTGAAACCGCCCTGGCGTTAAGCCTTCAGCACGGCCGCCCGGTGGTGGTCTACGACCATAGCGCAGGCGATACGGTGGTGCTGGCCAGCGCGGAAACCACCTCTCAGGCGGCGATCGATAAAGCGACTTTCTATTTTCAGCAGCAGGGCAAAAAGGTGCTGCAGATCGCCGACTATCCCGGCCTGCTGGTGTGGCGGACGGTGGCGATGCTGGTTAACGAAGCGCTGGACGCGCTGCAGAAGGGCGTCGCCAGCGCGGAGGATATCGATACCGCCATGCGTCTGGGCGTCAACTACCCGCGCGGCCCGCTGGCGTGGGGTGAATCACTTGGCTGGGGCCGGGTGCTGCGGCTGCTGGAAAACCTGCAGCAGCACTACGGCGAAGAGCGCTATCGCCCCTGTTCCCTGCTGCGCCAGAAGGCGCTGATGGAGAGACATCATGAGCAATGAAGCCTGGCACAACGCCCGCGCGATGTACGAGAACGATAACTGTGCGAAAGCGCTGGGAATTGAAATTATCGAGATGGACCAGGGCTACGCGCAGATGACCATGGCGATCACCCCGAACATGCTCAACGGCCACCATACCTGCCACGGCGGACAGCTGTTTTCGCTCGCCGATACCGCATTCGCCTACGCCTGCAACAGCCAGGGGCTGGCGGCGGTCGCGTCGGCGGCGAGCATCGATTTTCTGCGTCCGGCCTTTGTCGGCGAGCTGCTGACCGCGACGGCGAGAGTTAAGCATCAGGGCAAGCTGACCGGGGTCTATGACATAGAAATTGTTAACCAACAGCAAAAAGTTGTCGCTCTGTTCCGCGGTAAATCGCACCGCATCGGCGGCACAATCACAGGAGAAGTCTGATGCGCGACGCCTTTATTTGTGACGGGATCCGCACGCCGATTGGCCGCTACGGCGGGGCGCTGGCCAGCGTGCGCGCCGACGACCTCGCCGCCATCCCGCTGCGCGAACTGCTGAGCCGTAACCCGAAGTTCGATCCGGCATCGATTGATGATGTGATTCTCGGCTGCGCCAACCAGGCCGGCGAAGACAACCGCAACGTGGCCCATATGGCGACGCTGCTGGCGGGCTATCCGCACACCGTACCCGGCACCACCATTAACCGTCTGTGCGGCTCCGGTCTCGACGCTATCGGCTTCGCCGCACGCGCCATCAAAGCCGGAGAGGCGGATCTGATGATCGCCGGCGGCGTCGAGTCCATGTCGCGCGCACCGTTTGTGATGGCCAAAGCCAGCGCCCCCTGGCAGCGCCAGGCCGAGCTGTTTGATACCACCATCGGCTGGCGTTTTGTGAACCCGCTCATGCAGCAGCGATTTGGCACTGACAGCATGCCGGAAACGGCGGAGAATGTAGCTGAATTGTTAAATATCAGCCGCGCCGATCAGGACGCTTTCGCTTTCCGCAGCCAGCAGCGGACGGCTCAGGCCCAGCGCGACGGCATTCTGGCGCAGGAGATCGTACCGGTAAACGTTGTCGACAGGAAAGGAGCGGTAAACGTCGTGCGCGACGACGAGCATCCGCGGGCGGACACCACCATTGAACAGCTTTCGCGGCTAAAAACGCCGTTCCGTCAGGGTGGCGTAGTGACCGCGGGTAATGCCTCCGGCGTCAACGACGGCGCCGCGGCGCTGATTATCGCCAGCTCGCAGCAGGCCATCGTCCAGGGGCTGACGCCGCGGGCGCGTATTGTGGCGATGGCGACGGCGGGCGTCGAGCCGAAGCTGATGGGGCTTGGACCGGTACCGGCGGTACGTAAAGCGCTGGAGCGCGCCGGGCTGAGTATAAACGATATGGATCTGATTGAGCTGAATGAAGCCTTCGCCGCCCAGGCGCTGGGCGTGCTCAGACAGCTGGGGCTGGAGGATGATGCCCCGCATGTTAACCCCAACGGCGGCGCCATCGCCTTAGGCCATCCGTTGGGAATGAGCGGCGCCCGGCTGGCATTAAGCGCCAGCCTGGAGCTGCAGCGCCGCGGCGGGCGCTATGCGCTGTGTACGATGTGTATTGGCGTGGGTCAGGGCATTGCCATGATCCTTGAGCGAGTGTGAGCGAATCTACCTGCGAGTACCCTACAAAATGACAACGATAACTCAATTAGACCCGATTGAAACCGCATCGCGCGACGAGCTACAGGCCCTGCAAACCCAGCGTCTGAAGTGGACCCTTAAGCATGCGTATGAGAACGTGCCGATGTATCGCCGTAAATTTGACGCGGCGGGCATTCATCCTGACGATTTTCACGAACTGAGCGATCTGAGCAAGTTTCCCTGCACCACCAAGCAGGATCTGCGCGACAACTACCCCTTTGATACCTTTGCGGTGCCGATGGAGCAGGTGGTGCGTATCCACGCGTCTTCGGGCACCACCGGCAAACCGACGGTGGTGGGCTATACGCAAAACGATATTGATAACTGGGCCAATATTGTCGCCCGCTCCCTGCGCGCGGCGGGCGGGACGGCAAAAGACAAGATTCATGTTGCCTACGGCTATGGTCTGTTTACCGGCGGGCTAGGCGCCCACTACGGCGCGGAGCGTTTAGGCGCGACGGTGATACCGATGTCCGGCGGGCAGACTGAAAAACAGGCGCAGCTGATCCGCGATTTTAAGCCGGATATGATTATGGTGACGCCGTCCTACTGTCTGAACCTGATTGAAGAGCTGGAGCGCCAGATGGGCGGCGACGCCAGCGGCTGCTCCCTGCGGGTGGGCGTGTTCGGCGCGGAGCCGTGGACCCATGCGATGCGGGCGGAAATCGAACGTCGTCTGGGGATTTCGGCGCTGGATATCTATGGCCTGTCGGAGGTGATGGGGCCGGGGGTGGCGATGGAGTGTCTGGAAACCGCCGACGGTCCGACGATCTGGGAGGATCACTTCTACCCTGAAGTGGTGAATCCGGACACCGGTACGCCGCTGGCGGACGGCGAACACGGCGAGCTGCTGTTCACCACCCTGACCAAAGAAGCGCTGCCGGTGATCCGCTACCGCACCCGCGACCTGACGCGACTGCTGCCGGGCACCGCCCGCACCATGCGCCGGATGGATCGCATCAGCGGGCGCAGCGACGATATGCTGATTATCCGCGGCGTGAACGTCTTCCCGTCGCAGCTGGAAGAGGAGATCCTCAAGTTCGAACATTTGGCGCCGCACTATCAGCTGGAAGTCAACCGCCGGGGCCATCTTGATTCACTTTCGGTGCGCGTGGAGCTAAAAGAGAGTGGTCTGGCGCTGAACCACGAGCAGCGCTGTCAGATTTGCCACCAGCTGCGCCACCGGATCAAGTCGATGGTGGGGATTTCGACCGATATCAGCATTGTTAACTGCGGCAGCATTCCGCGCTCCGAGGGTAAGGCCTGCCGCGTGTTCGATCTGCGCAAGGTGGCTGCTAACGGATAACGCATTCTCCCGGAGGCGGCGCATTGCGCCTGTCTGGGCTACCCGATGCCGCAACTCCCTTGGCCCGGACAGTGGTAGCCTGGGTAAGGCGTTTACGCCGTGACCCGGGGAGTGTGCCGGGGTTGATGTATCAGCTCAGCCTCTTCCCGGCTCGCGCTGCGCTTAGCCGGGCTACGTATTCACCGTCGTCTGCGGGGCGGTAGCCCGGGTAAGGCGTTTACGCCGCGACCCGGGGAGTGTGCCGGGGCTGATGTATCAGCTCAGCTTCTTCCCGGCTCGCGCTGCGCTTAGCCGGGCTACAAATTCACCGTCGTCTGCGGGCCGGTAGCCCGGGTAAGGCGTTTACGCCGCGACCCGGGGAGTGTGCCGGGGTTGATGTATCAACTGGGCCTGTTACCGGCTCGCGCTGCGCTTAGCCGGGCTACGTATTCACCGTCGTCTGCGGGGCGGT